>DPLL01000550.1:229-4712 GCA_003542015.1 Microcoleaceae cyanobacterium UBA9251
GCAGCCGACTGAATATCCGCCAATGTCCCGGTCGGTGTTCTCGTATCATCGGCAAGTTACATAAAGGAGACCATGTGGCTTTGAGCGGTCGTTACAGACGTGGCTGGGCCCAACTTGCAGACGGNNCCCCGTCCTTTTAGGACGGATTTTTGCTAGAATGTACACTGTTAATCGTTACCAAGCTTTGCCTGGTAACGATTATTTTCAATAAGAGCAGCAAGTCTAAGCTTTACCGCCACCAATCAGGTAAAGTAAGGCCATCCGCACTGCTACCCCGCTCGTAACCTGTTGAGAAATTAAACTAAACTGGGGATCGTCCATCAAATCGGAACTAATTTCTACCCCACGGTTGACCGGGCCTGGGTGTAAAACCTTGACATCGGGTTTGCAGAGTTTGAGCCGATCGCGCGTAATCCCGTACAAAGAATGATACTCTCGTAAACTAGGCAGCAAATGCTGACTCATCCGTTCCTTTTGCAGCCGCAAAGTCATCACAAAATCAGCATCTTGCAAAGCAGGTTCAAGCTGCCAGTGCAAAAATAACTTGCCTTCTCTACCGTTGCCGCACTCAGCAAACAACAGTGGCAACAAAGTCGGCGGCCCGGCCAGGTGAACTTGGGCCCCCGAAGCCGTTAAACTCCAGATATTAGACCTCGCCACCCGCGAATGCAAAATATCCCCAACAACAGCAATTTTTTTGCCCGCTAAAAGTTTCAGTCGCGGACGTTCGGCATCTAACAAGGAACAGATGGTAAATAAGTCTAGCAAACCCTGGGACGGGTGTTCGTGCTGACCGTCTCCAGCATTAAGAACGCTGACTCTCGAACCCAAGCGATCCATTTCCGACGCAATCGTGCTAGGAACTCCAGCCTGTTCGTGCCGGATTACCATCAAATCTGTTCCCATCGCCAGATAAGTCTTAGCCGTATCCAGAATAGTCTCCCCTTTCGTCAGGGAAGAACTGCCGGGGGTAAAATTCAGCGTATCCGCCGACAGCCGCTTCGCCGCCAACTCAAAACTATTCCGAGTCCGGGTAGAAGGTTCAAAAAACAAATTCGCCACCACTTGACCCTGCAAAGCTGGCACTTTCTTCGTGCGGCGACCGAGCACATCCCGAAAACTAGCCGCTGTTTGCAGCACTGTATCGTATTCGTCGGAGGTAAAATCAGCCAGAGTGAGAATGTGGCGCCTTGTCCAAGTCATAGAGTTACTTCTTGAGTTGCAAGTTGGAATTTATTGACTCCTGAATGCGGATTTGCGTGCAGCCGCCCAGAATGTTCGATCGAGATTTAGTGGCGATCGTCAACAGTATCCAACAATTTTTGACCAAAAAACGATCGCGCCCACTTGCCGGGGCTACCGGCATCAGGATAAGTCGGCAGGGACTTTCAAGTTCCGTGAAATGGTGCAAAATTTCTTCGCCTCTGTGATACAATAGAATTTATAGCGTGCGATGCGTTAACCCGATAGAGCTAAACGCATTGCAGAGTCTCACCATGTCGCCCTTAGTCTCGCCCATTGTCGAGCCAATAACAGCAGCAAGCCAACAGCCTTCGCTTCTGCCTGCTGCTCAAGCGCTCCAGATATCAGACACAGCAAATACCCCAGTCCTGAGCTAGATGATTCTGAATACACAATAAATATTGGTACTTGTTGCCTGAATTTACCCGGTTAAAATCATAAAAATCTCACGGGAGAGCGGAAACCACCATCTTTCAAGTGGTGGAGGAATATCGACAAGGGCTGTTTTATTAGCCGTCAGAAATGCTACAATGTACATGGACACATCGAGCTTTAAAGTTGGGTGAAACTCCCGCTCTTCGGGACGCTGTAGTTAAAAGACGTTTAACCGAAATGGTTAGATTGGTATGATCAGACAGCATATAGCGGGGATTTGAAAGATGATTAATTCTTTGCAGTCAGTCTTGACCAAAAAACTGGGATACANNGGACGTGGAGCGACGGTAAGACTACCGCTTGCGGAGCGCGTTGCTATGAAGCGTCAAGGAATCCTCGGACTTGATAGAC
Source organism: Microcoleaceae cyanobacterium UBA9251 (assembly GCA_003542015.1). Classification (GTDB taxonomy): domain Bacteria; phylum Cyanobacteriota; class Cyanobacteriia; order Cyanobacteriales; family Microcoleaceae; genus Microcoleus. Next base: position 2,258 of record DPLL01000550.1, read on the forward strand.
GGGGAGGTATGTCAATCTTCAGTCTTGCTTATAAAGAACAGCCTGAAAACCTGATCGACTTTAGTCCAGGGATAAAAGGTAGTTGCAGGATAATCCAGCCTTGATTTACCGATCGTGCCGAATCATGTTAATACAGTGTTTTGGTGTAGTAAAATAGCACTTGTCGGTACAAGACATTAAAACCTACCCCCGGACTGGGGAAAGTTACGATCGAGGCAGCTCCTGGCAAGACGCTCGATAGCAGACCGCCATTTTGGCAACAGGATTGCGCCCGGAAGCCCACGCTGGCGCGGGATATTAAGGCCACAAAGTCTTAAGAATCCCCGCCTAGGCGAGACCGGAGAGTGTCCAAGCCCCTTGTCAAAACTAACGGTGTTAAGATATAAGTTGAAGATGTAGCTTCCCGAAAAAAATCTACAGGTATCTTGGGTAGCACCAATTTTGAGTAAATCGGAGTTCCGGTTTACTTCAGCTACTCCAGACCAGTGAATATCAGTTCAGTAGCCGTTAGCTCTAAGTGTTAAAGTTCACACCTTGGGATTCCCTAGTAAAGAGCTCTGTAAGTCCGCTGTTAAACATCCGATAGTAATATGGCGAGACTGTTCTTGGCGAAACTGCGACAAAAAGTGAGAGCCGGGAAGTTGTAATTACACAAGATTTAAACAATTCAAGAGGTATTATGAGCCAGCAGGTTATACAGCCGATGGTTAAGTTCCAGCGTCAGGTGCATTCTCTCGTCACGTCTAATATCATCCAGCCATCAGACAGCATTTGGAAGATTGCTCTGCTGTACGGTGACGAATGGTCGTACTGGAAACAGCAACTCCTAGAGTTTGACTTTTCCTTGCAAGACCCCGTGAGCGAGTTACTAGCCGTGGAAGCTTGGGACGAGGAATAGGGGAATAGTTTTGAGTTTTGAGTGAGCGAGTTTTGAGCTGAGGCACGCTCGCACGCTCGCATTGGAGGCAGAGCCTGGAAGGTTATTGGTAACAACTAACAAATAACCAATAACCAATAACAACTGTCAACTGTCAACTGTCAACGGTCAACGGTCAACTGTCAACTGACTTCCCTTAAAGGCAAGCTGCTAAAGCTTGAGCTAATTGTTGAGCTGTTTGAAAGCGCTCCCCTGGGTTAGCTGCTGTGGTTCGCAAAATGGTTTCTCGCAATTTCGGGGCGATCGTCGGAATATTGTCGAGCTTAAACCCATAACCACGAGCTAGTTTGCCGTAAAACTTTTGAGGGCCCTCGCCCGTAAGCAAAAAGATTAAAGTAGGCCCGATCGCATATAAATCCGACTGAGGGATGGGCTGTCCCCGGTCTTGTTCCGGCGCTGTGTAGCCCTCAACGCCGATGCGAGTCCCTGGAGGAGTTCCGATTTCTTTAACTGCGCCAAAATCGATCACCGAAATGCCATTGTCCCGGTGCCGTACCAGCAAATTAGCAGGTTTAATATCCCGGTGGACGAGGGGGGGTTTTTGAGAGTGAATGTAGCCCAAAACCTCACAGGTTTGAATCATCCACTCTAGGGCCTGTTGGGGAGGAACTGGGCCGTATTTATAGATGCGTTTTTCTAAATCCTCGCCGTGGAGCATTTCCATCACTAAGTATTTTTTGCCCCCTTCGACAAAAAAGTCGAAAAACTGAGGAATTCCCGGATGGTTGAGGGCTTTGAGTGTCTTAGCTTCTCGTTCAAACAGTTCTTGAGCTTTGGCTATTTGAGCCATGTCAGCATTCATTTCCTTGAGGACTACCAAAGAAGCTGCGGGCGAACTTCCGGGTTGTTGAGCTTTAGCCTTCTCTCGATCCCAGGCTAAAGTCGTTGTCCCCATACCGCCTTGACCCAAAGTTCGCAGCACTTGGTAGTGGCGGATTGTGCGATCGACTTTAATCGGTTCGCCACAGTGGATACAGAATAAATTACCCTGGGGGTTGCCCGCGTGGGTACACCGCGCAGTGGGGAGATTGACGGCTGGGTCTGTCTCAATTTTGCTGCCGAGTTGAATAGTAGTAACTTGGAAATGCAGAAGTGGGCCGCCCCGCGCCAATTGGATCAGGGCACCGTCGGAGATCCACCCCTGCTCGATCGACATACCGTTAACAAAAGTGCCATTTGTCCCGGAATTGACTAAATACCACTGACTAGAGGTGCCGCTCTTAACTTTTTGCAATTCCAGGTGCTGCCGCGACACTAAAGGATTGGGGAGCACAACGTGATTTTCAGGAGAGCGGCCGATGCGAACAATGGATTCGCTCTCAAAACTCCACTGTTGCAGGGGGATCTGTTGTTCTGGATCTAAAAGGGTCAGTAGCATTTTCAATGGATGTGGTTGAGCTCCGTTATTTGGCAGTGGCGGGCGATCGATAATTTACAGGTTTGAACAAGGAAGAAGCAAGAAGGAAGAAGGAAGAAGGAACAAGGAAGAAGGAAGAAGGAACAAGGAACAAGGAACAA
>DPLL01000462.1 GCA_003542015.1 Microcoleaceae cyanobacterium UBA9251
AAAAGCAAAATATTATATGATTCGAGATGTCGTGCCTTTGCTAGAAAAAGCTTGCGTGCAGTTAGTATTTTACTGACATTCGCACCTGTGGAACCGCTTTGAAAGTGCCAGCGGAATGCACTTTTTAGAGACTTCTAATGTCGGTAATAGTTACGGTGCTTTTGCGGGGAAAAAACGCAGATTTGTGCCGCCTGCGTATCGCGAAGATTACAGTGCAATTGGAGATCCCAATGGTTTAAATCCTGTGATGCCTACAGCGCCGCTGNNAATTGCCAATAAAAAGTAGGGGCGGGTTTTACCAACCATAACCGCCAAAAACTAATAATCTCGAAAACCTGCCCCCACCCAGTGTTAAACCTGAATGTACATTTTTTTAATTTAATAAAAGGCAAGGTTGATGTAGGTTATCTGTGGTGGCGGGGCGGGTTTATGAGATTGTTTGTTGGTGTCAAATATGATTGGTGAAACCCGCCCCTACAAAACCTTGTCCTTCGCCGGTGGTACAACACCAATTTTATTTAAACCTGCATCAATATCCCTAAGTAATTGAAAATCTGCTTCTGGTAAAAGGCTAACATCAGAGTGTTTTTCCAGAAAAGAGAATGCTTGCCGAAATTCACGGGGGTTTGTGGCGATCGCACAATCAAAGTGACAGGGTATAATTCTGTCAAAATCCCAACTCGCAACCCGATTCGCCCAATCGAGAGTTTCCTGCGGCGCGCGATTGAGAATCAAAGCTTGCAAAATCGGTGCGACAAACAATCGCCCTCCCCCCCGCAAAGCCTCAAACGATCGCCCCCAATCCATTTTCCACAGGAACGGAAACAACCCGAAATAGGCTTTTCTAGAGCGTTCTGGGGCTTTGAAAGCATTGCCTAACACGGATATCCACGGGTGAATTTCCAACACGCTAGGGCGAAAATACATGGCAAATAGAGCAATTCTCTGCCATCCTTTACGCCGATTTTCCTGAGTGTCTACCACCAGATCCGAGGCGCTATCTTTGGCGTGAAACAGCAGCGGGTAAGAGTCAAATTGGACGATCGCCGGTGGATTTTCTGGAATAGAAACCAAAGAATCTGTGATCATTAACGTGCGCGATCGCCTGTGAAACAGCGCCACTTCCGCAAACCAACCTAAACGAAGGTCGATCGGGCCAAGAATCGCCAAATCAAATTGATCGCCAAAAGGCGTTTCACTGCTGTCAAATGGCAATACAGACGTGCGTTTAGCCGGAAAACCCAGCCAACTCAGCGGCAAATTCAGCGGAAAACTCCAATGCTGAGGGGCGACAAACACCTGGGCACCGGGAAAACACCTCGCAAAAGGGCCAACAAAAACCTTGTGTTCAATGCCCGAAATAGTTGTCAACAAGATATACTTAACCTCACCATGTTCTGCTACCAACTCATTTAGCAAGCGGATACATTCAGGAGTCGGCGCAACAGGGGCGTAGACAAGAAGGCCTTCAGGTTCGAGTTTAATCACCGTCATCCGAATCGGGACAACGACATAGAAAATACCCTGAAGTTGGTCAAAAGTCCAGATTGTGTCCTTAACAATTTCCTTGCGGATCGTCCGTCGCTTACCATAGGGATATATGGGGACGATCGGCCAAAAAGGCCATGAGAAGTCCCTAGAATCAATCTGTTCTGATGTTGTAGTACCTTCACCTTCTGTCACTCTGCGACTCCTGCCGAATTTCTGATCGAACTATTATTATTTATAGATTAAGTTATCCCCTAGATCAATCGGTATCACAATTATTCAACTCTATCCTCTCTTTCTCTGCGCCCTCTGCGCCCTCTGTGGTTAAAACATCCAGAAACAACCGTAAACAATGTGACCTATCCTGATACAATAATAAGTTGGCAAAAATTNNAAAATTGTCGGCCAACAATTCGACATCGGCTTTGAATTTGAAGAAGCTTTAATGGGAGGCGCTGCTATTGACAAAACAGGGAATCCACTCCCTGAAGAAACTCTAGAAATGTGCCGCAACAGCGATGCTGTATTATTAGCAGCAATCGGCGGTTACAAGTGGGATAATTTGCCCCGCGAACAACGCCCGGAAACAGGATTGTTAGGGCTGCGTGCAGGATTAGGATTGTTTGCAAATTTGCGTCCAGCGACTATTTTACCACAATTGATTGATGCTTCTTCTTTGAAACGGGAAATTGTCGAAGGCGTGGATATTATGGTCGTCCGCGAATTGACTGGGGGAATTTATTTTGGGAAGCCAAAGGGTATTTTTGAGACAGAAACTGGGGAAAAACGCGGTGTCAATACAATGGCTTATACCGAGTCGGAAATTGACCGAATCGGGCGAGTTGCTTTTGAGACGGCCAGGAAGCGCGGGAAAAGGTTATGTTCGGTGGATAAAGCGAATGTTTTGGATGTTTCGCAACTGTGGCGCGATCGGATTATTACCCTTTCTCAAGAATACCCCGATGTCGAACTTTCTCACCTCTACGTTGACAACGCATTAATGCAGTTAATTCGCTGGCCGAAACAGTTCGATACAATTGTGACCAGCAATTTATTCGGCGACATTCTTTCCGATGCGGCGGCGATGTTAACTGGTAGTATTGGAATGCTACCTTCTGCTAGTTTGGGAGCAACAGGGCCGGGAGTTTTTGAGCCAGTTCACGGTTCAGCGCCGGATATCGCCGGACAAGACAAAGCAAATCCGCTCGCTCAAGTTTTGAGTGCATCCATGATGTTACGCTATGGATTGAATCAACCGGAAGCTGCGAATAAGATTGAGCAAGCAGTTGTGGAAGTTTTGGATCGAGGTTATCGCACTGGCGATATCATGTCGGAAGGCATGAAAATCGTCGGCTGTCGGGCGATGGGCGATGCTTTGATTGAAGTTTTGTAAAGTCGATTAATGGCCTGGTAGCGGCGGGTTTTACGAATAATATTTGACGCACACAAACAATCTCATAAACCCGCCCTCACACAATTAATAATCTCGCTCAACCTTGACTTTGATCGAATGGAAAAAATGTACTTTTGATTAAATATAAAAAATGTACATTGAGGTTGACCGCTGGGTTGGGGCGGGTTTTTGAGATTGTATGTTTTTGGCAATTCTTGTTGGTAAAACCCGCCCCAACAGAAATTGGGGGTTTAATGTTCCGCAGTCAAAAGCTGGAATTCCTCCGTATCAATGCGATTTGCTTGATACAAAATCTGAGCAATTTCCGAAAGCGCTAACACTGAATGAGCCCGATAACCATTCGCCTGTAATTTATCTTTTACACCCTGTTCGTGGTCAATCAATACCACAATATCCTCCACATTTAACCCCGCAGATTTCAACTTATCCGCCCCTTCCATCACACTCTTGCCGCTAATCAAAATATCATCGACTACCACAATAGTTTCTCCCGCCTGAAAATGCCCCTCAATTAACTTCCCCGCACCGTAAGTTTTCACTTCTTTGCGCGGAAAAATCATCGGGCGTTCCATCCGCAAAGCTAAACCCGTTGCTGTGGGTAAGGAACCGTAGGGAATTCCCGCAATGCGATCGAATTTTAAATCCTTGAGAATGTCTGCATAGGCGCTAACAATTTGGTGGAAAATTTGCGGAATTGAGATGATTTTTCGCAAATCAATGTAATATGGGAATACGGCTCCCGATGCTTGTACGTGGTCGCCAAAAACCACGCAGCCAATATCATAAAGTTGCAAGATTAAATCGCGGTGAGGTTCCGGTTGCAAAAAGCAAACATCCGGTAGCCACAATTCGCAAGTAGGACTACCTGCGATCGCCATTCTCCGCTGTTCGTTGATATTATCCCGCAATTTCTGAATTTCTAAGCGTGGATCTTTACGCGCTAATAAACAAGGGGGGATTGGTAGCAATAAACCCTCACCATTCTTGCTTAAACCAGCCGCTAGCAGCTCTGCCAGGTCGTTTGGTTCTGTCAAGTCATTTTCTTCTGCAATGTCTCCTTCGACTAAAATCAGGCGTTCGGGAGCACATGAGCGGATGCGCGCTAACATATCCGGCATTACTCCTACTTCTAAACCCAGTTTTTCGGGAGTTCCCCAAGTCTGAGAGACTCGGACTAATTGCAAGTACAAAGGATTTTCTGGTGTTGGGTATTCTTGCAAAGCGGCGGCGGAGGGATTTGCAGTCGCACAGAGCACAAAAACTGTTTTTCCCGGATATAATAAAAATGGCGCTACTTGGTCGAATCCAGCATAGGGACTTAAGGTAACAGCGTCAACTTGCCAGTCTTCAAATACGGTTTTAGCAAATACCGTACTCGTGTTTAAATCGCAGTGTTTGGCATCTAAAATTACGGGAATCTGAGGAGGAATAATTGTTAAAATTTGTTGCAGCATTTCCAGGCCGGGAATGCCGAGAGATTGGTAAAAACCGAGGGTGATTTTGCAAGCACAAATTAAATCGGCTGTTTGGTCGATCGCAAATTTAACCTTTTCCAACAAATCCGTTACAAAACTTTGAGTTTCCTCCCCCGTCAGTGACAGCGAAGCGGGGAAACTTTCGGGGTCTGGGTCCAGGGCTAAATACAGCAAAGTTTGATTGCTTTCAATAGCCGCTAGCAGTTGATCAAAGAAATTTGCTTGATTAATCATGGGTATTGGGGGGATGGTAATTGGAAAATGAGAATTGGCTGTTAAAATTGGGATAGGAGTTTTGCCCAAAGAGACCGATCGTTGTGGAAGTTTAAATTGAGAATATTGTAAAATTGTAGAATGTAAACACCATGAAATCTATAATTTTGGGCTCAGTTTCATTCGGACTGATTTTTTGGTTGGCTGGAAGGGTGATTGCGGCTAATCCGCAACAAGTTAACGAGTTGCGGCAAACTAACCAGTGTCTGGGATGCGATTTGAGAAGCATTCCCCTACCTCGCGCAAGTTTAGCAAATGCTAATTTACAAGGGGCTGATTTGAGGGGTGCAAATCTCAGAGAAGCGAATTTGGCTGGGGCAAATTTGAGTGGGGCTTCTCTTAGTGGGGCTTCTTTGCGGCAGGCTAATTTACAAGGTGCTAATTTGACAGAGGCTAATTTAATCGGGGCAGATTTGACGGGGGCTAATTTGGACAATGCTAATCTGAAAGGTGCGACTTGGGTTGATGGTACTATTAAATAAATAGAAGCTAATTGGCAAAGTCGCGGACGGGCTAGAAGCCCATCCCACAAGATTTTTCAGAGATTTCACAATGCAAACTAAATGTTGTTTAGCTTAGCAATGAATGATAAATACGATCGCCTTTGAGACTTGGGACAATTTGCTACACACCTATGTTGACGATTTTGGCCGCGTGAATTATTTGCGCTGGAAAGCTGAGTCGGCGGATGTTTTGAGACAATGGCTGGAAAGTTTGGCGGATGTGGATTTGGCGGCTGTGACGGATGCGAATGAGCGGCTGGCTTTGTGGCTGAATGTGTATAATGCGATCGCCATTGCTCAAGTTCTTGAAGTATACCCGATCGCGTCAATTCGTCCAAAAGTTTTGGGAATTCCCAACTGGCTAAGCTTTTTGGATTTCTTCACCCGTTCAACTTGGACAATTGGGAGAAAAAAGTATAGTCTCAATCAAATCGAACACGGGATTTTGCGCCGGCAATTTAGGGAACCGCGCATCCATTTTGCCTTAGTTTGCGCTTCTGTGGGATGTCCGATGTTGCGTCGCGGGGCTTATTTCCCGGAGTCGGTACTAACTCAACTGGAAACAGATGCTAAGGGTTTTATTCATAATCCTGATAAGGTGAAGTACGATGCTGGGAAAAAGACCCTTTATTTGAGTAAGATTTTTAAGTGGTATGGTGAGGATTTTGTGAAGGCGACGGGTTCTGTGGCTGGATATGTGGGCGGTTATTTGGGTGCGAATGTGGCGGTGAGTGATGAATGTGCGATCGTTTTTTTGCCCTATGATTGGAATTTGAATCGGGTTGAGGATGGATTAAGATTAAATGAACCGCGAAGACGCTAAGGACGCGAAGGAAGATCAAGAATAAGATGCAGTTCTGACTTCGCGCTCTTTGCGTCTTCGCGGTTATTTCAAATAATTAAAAGCACTATAATGATTGATATCAAATCTGCTGTGCAACTTCAAAAACTGTCCCACATTCCACCTACAATTACTCGACAACTGACATATTAAAAGCTATCACCGCTCAAATCCTCTGGAATATTCACAATGATTTCAGATAAATTTCGACGAGAATTGCGATCGCAAGCTAAACTCTGGGAAGCAGAAGGACTCATCGATACTTCATTNNGTCATCACCTTTGTAGCAGCAAACTGGCAAATTTGGTCACGAGAAGTGAGAGTCGCACTGTTATTAAGCTTATTCGTAGCAGTTAATGTAGCAGGTTTCTATCTGTGGCGAATTCCCCCATCCCCAAGCAAAAACTCCAATCCAAATATACCCCTAACCAAAGGGCGAAACCAACTTTTAGGTGAAGGATTGTTGCTATTAGGAGCTCTGATTTTAGGAGCAAATATGGCTTTGATGGCGCAGATGTTTCATATTGGCGGTTCTTCCTACGGACTTTTCCTCGCTTGGGGAATCGGCGTGCTCGGAATGGCTTACAGTTTGCGCTTAACTTCTTTGGGCGTTTTGTCAGCACTTTTAATCGGTTTAGGTTATTGGCTAGCTGTGTTAGATTTCTCTTCCAAAGTCGAGTTTTCTTGGCTGGAAGTTTTGGTGCGACAAATGCCGATCGCAGCGAGTATCATGTTTATACCGCTGGCTTATTGGTGTCGCTCCCGTGCTATATTTTGCCTAGGTGCGATCGTCCTAATTTTTTCCCTACAAATTTCGATCGCCCAAGGATTAAATCCCAACTGGGGTGTCGCCATGTTTTGTGCCCTACCACCCGCTTTGTTGTGGGGATACGACGATGCAATGTGGCCGAATATCGACAGCAGACTGTTTCAAGCTACCGCCCGCAGTTTAGCATTAGTATTTTTGGCTGGCCTTTTTTACTTTCTTTCCTTCCACTGGCTATGGCAAGATTCCCCCAGTCCTTCGCAGATTCCCCTGGATTGGAGTGTTTTGACAAATATAGCTGTTTTGGGTGCTTTAACGGTGTTTGAGTGGCTGCATTTGGGACGTTTGGAACTGCGGCGACCAAAACAAAAAGGAGTGGATTTGACTACAGGTGCGATCGCCATTTTAATAATCATCACCGCCTTAATACCGTTTTACCATCTAAATTTTTCTCCTCTCCCCCAATTAGCAACTTTTCTGTTTAATGTTTTATTATTTCTGCTAGCCGTCGGTTTACTCCGAGAAGGTTTAGCACTAGGAAACCGCCAGACTTTTTGGGGCGGGATGGTATCGATCACCTTGCAAATTATCAGCCGCTTGTTTGAATATAACACAGAATTGTTGCTCAAATCTTTTGTATTTGTGCTGTGTGGAATTGGTGTCATTGCCGCTGGTTTGTGGTTCGAGCGCCACTTCGCCACAATCAAAGATGAATAGAAAGAGAAGATTGGCAGCGGATTTTGTAACGGATTTAACGGATGTAAGGAAGATTGGCAGCGGATTCTGTAACGGATTTAACGGATTGAAGAAATAAATTCCCGATGCCCAATTCCCAATTCCCAATTCCCAATTCCCAATTCCCAATTCCCTATTAGTAATATGAACAAAAACAACATTGATTTATTAGTTCAAAATCCCGATACAACAAATTTGTTTCAGCTTCCCCCGGAAGCGAAACGTATTCCCGCGTGGCGAATGTGGATTCCTTTATTGCTCCAAATTGGACTAATTGTCGCAGTACCCGCTCCAGCAGTTTACACTTTTGTAACTGGCAAAACAGTTGTTTTGCAAACAGTCCCTGTAGATCCTTACGACTTTTTGCGCGGATATTACCAAGTTTTGAGCTATGATATTTCTCAGCAAAACAATCTTGAGAAATTACCGGGCTGGAAAGATTTACCGGGCGACAAAATACCTTGTCCTCCCGGCACTGTTTGTCTAGAGCAAAAGACGCACAATGTCAAGTCTGGAACCAGTTTTTATGTGATTTTGGAATCGCCAAAAGATGCAACTAATTCTGGCACTCCCAAAGCTTGGAAACCCGTGCGCGTGAGTCTGAAAAATCCCCCTAATTTACCCGCAAATCAAATCGCGATTCAAGGTAAATATAATGGCTGGCGGATGGAATATGGTTTAGAAACTTATTATATGCCAGAGCATGAAAGGGAAAAAGTCAATAACGAGATTGGCGAAGCTCAAAGGGGACAAAGGCAATCTTTTGTGGTAGAAGTGAAGGTGGACAAAAAAGGTCATGCTGTACCCGTGAGTTTGTGGGTGCGCGATCGCAATTATCGATTTTAGCCCAAAGGCCGATCGACCGCAGTCTGGGGTTTTGACTATTTCTGCTGATTTTGGCGTGAATTGCGGGCGATCGCCCCTTGAATTGCCGTAAGATATATAGACTTGTGCAAATCTTGCAGATTCAACAAAAGCGCAAGTTCTGACTCTACTGGAGCTTCTCATGTTAGCCTCGCTAATCTCTTCCAGACCCATACTCAAAGCCCAACTACTCGAATTTTTAGGACTCCCTGACAATTGCCAAGACAAAACAGACCACATCGTCAGCACAATTGTATCCGTGCTGGAAGTAAACCCAGCCGAACAAGAAAGATTTTGGGACACATTCAAAAGTGAATTAGCCGTCGAGCCAGTAGAATTAGAAAAACTGCTCAAATGTTCATCAAAAGAACGCCAACAATGGATTGAACAAGGCAAAATTCCTGTTTTAGAATATCGCACTTTCCTCAAATCAGGAATTCATTTAGAATATCCAGTTCACGACAGAAGATTCATATTGAGTCTCTCAGAATCCGATATCAATAGTTGGCGAAAAGATCCAAAAGGGCAGATTCAAAATAATGGCAAGACAGCCCAGCATATCAGTAAAGAAAGCCACCAAGAAAAGGAAGAATCCCGATTGGCTTTTAGTTCGGCTTGGTCAAAAATTATTGCCGACTGGGAAGAACAAGGTTCAGCAGAAATTTCTGCCACTTTCCAACTAGCTTACTGGACAGTTTGGGCGTCACGGTGGGCCAAAGAAAATCAGCTAAACAGCGCCAAAGCGATTGAAGATAACGAAACTTATGAAATTCACCGGCAGGAATGGTACCAGCGGAAAAATCAAGCAGTCAAGGTACTGATTGAGCTGCCCTACGCTATGCTTTACTTTTACCGTCCCAACGATGCTGACAAATTGTATCTCGAACTTTGCGACGACCACCAGGAAATGATGAAAGATGATTACTATTGGGACAAGTGGGATTTTTTCTATCAGAACCGCAAACTGGTAAATAAGTGTCGCGAATGCGTGTACTGCGAAACTAAAGATTATTATTCGCTTTATTACCTCGAAATCAAGAGCGACAAATTTCCCGATTTTAGTTTTTCTTACCACACGCCGTACACGATCGGCAGAAAGTTTTTGCCGCATCCAGAAACACTACCTGCTGTAGATCACGTAGAACAGGATGGCATTTTTAGGTTCGGCCGACGGCTGCTGGAACAGGAGAAAGTTATTCACACACAAGAGGATGTATTGCTCAAGTTTGAGGCGGCTTTGGCCGAAGCGAGAAAGTTTATTTAGTTGACAATTGACAGTTGGCTGTTGGCTGTTGGCTGTTGGCAGTTGGCTGTTGACAGTTGGCTGTTGGCTGTTGACAATTGACAATTGACAGTTGACAATTGACAGTTGTAGCGATCGCCCCGAAGCGTCCCGTCCTGTGACATCCTGAGAGTATTGCACCAAAAACTGCGTAGTTTGACCGCCACTCAGAGCATCAAAACGGGCGATCGCATCCTAGAGCCACTGATACCGATAACTTAAATCTCGAAAAATTGTTGCCAAAGTCAAAATTATGTATACCTACTTATCGACTTAAGATATCCTGAAGCTATATTGTTACTCGGTCAGCGTAAAACTCAGTCCCTGAAGGGCCCAGACTATCAGCGATCCGTGTGACTAAAGTCACCGTGTTCTTTCTAGATTAAACACATCCTCCGCATATTTTGTGATATGATTAGGATTAAGTCAAGAATTAATACCAATTTTTTATGAGGC
>DPLL01000460.1:0-647 GCA_003542015.1 Microcoleaceae cyanobacterium UBA9251
GCCGATGCTGACGGAGAAGGGGCCAGAGCTAGTTGCAAAGTCAACTTTGGTGGCGAAAGTGGGGGTGGTGGCTCCCGTGGTGGTGGTGTTGAGCAGGATGGAGGCCCTGTTGTTGTACCGGTTCGCCGTTGCTAAGTCTGGTTTACCGTCGCCGTTGAAGTCGCCGATGCTGACGGAGAAGGGGACAGCACCAGTTGTGAAATCAACTTTGGGGGCGAGGCCTAGTACGCCGCCGTAGGTTTTAAGGCTGTTGGCGCTGAAGGGGATTGTTGCTGCTATCGGACCTGTTTGGACTTCTAGGTTCCAGTCTCCCCCTAATTCGGCGCTACCGGTGAGGTTCGCTGAGGCGGCGATGTTAGCACCTGTGATTTCACTGAGTCGTTTGAGGAAGTTTTTGCCGGTTTCTCCTTTGGCTACTTCGCATCCATATAATAGGATGTCGGCGTTTTCAGTTAGGGCTTTTCCCCACTGTTTGATTTGGGGGCTGAAATTTTCTAGGTTATTGCTATTGAGTGCTTCTGTGCCGAGTGTTAAACTGCCTGGGCTGCCGTGGGAGATGATGTGTAGGGCTTCGATGCCTGTATGTTGAGCTATGATTGTGGTGATTTGCTCTATAGCATCGGGCTGGCTTTCGAGGATGTAGGTGG
>DPLL01000460.1:683-1078 GCA_003542015.1 Microcoleaceae cyanobacterium UBA9251
TATATTTGCAAAAATGGGATGCTGCCGATGGGTATTTCTATCTTGTGGTAGATGACACCCTAGAATTTGAGTTTATAAAAGTTTATAAAATTTCCATTTCAGTGTCAATACTTCTGTTTGCTATTTAGCAAATCTTTATATTTCTGCGGGCGTATTTAAATTAACTATACAAAGCATTGGAATTATATGGCCGGGGNNTTCCTGAATGCAATTGTCTATCAAGGTGAGACTTTCATCACTTATTTGGAAATTATCGACCCCTACGCTCCTGGGAGAATTTCTGGTTTGAAAACTACTTATTTTGATGTGAAAGCTCTCTTGAATAACGGCGAAAATGTCTTAATTGAAATGCAGGCATTGAATGTACCAGCTTTTGGCAAAAGGATTCTTTATAA
>DPLL01000460.1:1084-7806 GCA_003542015.1 Microcoleaceae cyanobacterium UBA9251
TTGAGAGCAGCAATAGGTGTAGCGGTGACGGATTTTATTATGTTTAATGAACACAATAAAGTGATTTCCCAATTTACGCTTAAGGAAGATGAGTTACTGCTGAATTATCAGCATAGTCCGTTAAAATTAGTGTTTGTGGAGTTGCCTAAGTTTAATAAAACGCTGGAAGAGTTGACGAATATTACGGATAAATGGCTTTATTTTTTACGCAAAGCACCGGATTTAGAGGTGGTGCCAGCATCTATGTCAATTGTACCGGAAATTGAGAAGGCTTTTACCATTGCGGATAGAGTGAATTTAAGTTTAGAGGAGGTGGATGATTTGGAGAAGCGGGAACAGTTTGAACGGGAACGAGTAGGCGCTCTTGAGTTGAGTAAGGCTGAGGGGCTGGCTGAGGGACGGGCTGAAGGTATACAAATTGGTGAACAAAGAGGTGAACAAAGAGGTCAAATAAATCTGATTAAACGCCTATTGCAACGGCAATTAGGTGAACTAAATCAATCAATAGAAGCTCGTTTATCACAGCTATCATCAGAGCAGTTATCGGCTTTGGCTGAGGCTATTTTTGACTTTTCTAGTGTAGCTGATTTGTCCAGTTGGCTAGAAACTAATTGCTCTAATTTAACATGAATGAGATAAAACGATGATGCAGATGTAATTTTGATTGGTTTACTATGAAAATTGGCTTTTTTGATGCGATCGCGTGGGATTATGATACAGAAACTCCTTACCGCCAACCTCTAGGCGGATCTCAGTCAGCTTTGTGCTATTTAGCAGTAGCACTAGCAGCTATGGGACATGAAGTATATTTGTGCAATCATACTTCTAAACCCGGAGTGTATCGGGGAGTTAATTGCTGTTCTTTGACTAATCTTTCTCAGGAATTGTTAACAACTCTCGATGCTGCTATTGTCCTGAATCACCCAGAAACGGGAACGCAGTTAAAGCCGCTACTGGGAGAGAAAACTAAGTTAATTCTCTGGATGCAACACGCTTGCGATCAGCCCGCAGCAAAGCCTTTACAATGTTTAGAATTGATGTACGATAGCATAATTTTTGTCAGCGAGTGGCAAAAACAGTTATATTTACAACAATTCAATCTGAAAAATCTGCAAATAGGAGTGATGAAAAATGCGATCGCGCCTGCTTTTGAAAGATTGTTTGATGAAGGCGAAAATATTTTAACCCAAAAATTACAACCTCCCGTTTTAACTTATACCAGCACTCCCTTTCGCGGTTTAGATTTACTCTTAGATATCTTCCCGAAAATTAGGCGAAGATTTCCAGGTGTGAGATTAAAAGTATTTTCTAGTTTAAAAGTCTATCAAGTAGCTGAAAATCGAGACGAATGGGAACCCCTCTATCAGCGCTGTGCAGAAACAGCAGGAGTTGAGTATGTCGGTTCGCTAACTCAGCCAGAACTGGCTAGGGAATTGCGATCGATTAATATATTAGCCTACCCAAATACCTTTGCAGAAACTTCTTGTATCTCCGTGATGGAAGCTCTAGCTAGCGGTTGTTTTGTCGTGACTAGCAACTGGGGATCTTTGCCCGAAACAACGGCAGGTTTTGCGCGTTTAATATCGCTGTCGCATTCCAATTCTTCAAATTTGAGCAATCCCTTTGATTCTATTTCCGAAAGAGAAGCTTATGCCCAAGAATTTATCGCGACTGTTCTGAATGTGCTAGAATGGCTAACAGGTGCTAACAGTCAAGAAACCGAACATTTTTTACGGCGACAGGTAGATTATTTTAATAAAAATTGCACTTGGAAAGTTCGGGCATTAGAATGGGAAGAATGGTTGAAAAGGATTAATAAAATGTCTCAGGAAATTTCTGTGGAAAGCCTCTATGATAGAGCGTGGGCTATGCAAAAACAAGGCGACTGGGAAGCAGCTAGTAGGGAATATCTACAGGTTATTGCGCTGCAACCTAATTATGCACCTGCTTATTTTCAATTGGGAAATGCTAAGTTAGTTAAGCAAGAATGGAGAGAGGCGATCGCGCTTTATCGCCAAGCTTTAAATTGCGAACAGCGCTACTCTCAGTGTTGGTATAATTTAGGCGTATCGCTGGAAAATATAGGGGAAGATGAAGAGGCGATCGCGGCTTACCAACAAGCTGTTACCTACAATCCCAATTATGCGATCGCCTACAATAGTCTAGGAGGCTTGCTCACAAAACAAGAAAACCTAGAAGCAGCAAAAATTTCCTATCAAAAAGCTTTAGCAATTCAACCAGACTTGATTCCATACTTGGGAAACTTAGCCAACATTCAATACCGATGCGATCAATATAGTGAAGCTGCTGCCAATTATCAAAAAGTCTTACAGCTAGACTCGAATAATATCAGTGCAATGACAGCTTTGGTGAAAATTCACCAGGGGATTTGCGAGTGGGAGAATTTAGCAGCCGAAAGCGAAAAACTGTGGCAAATCGGCATAGGTTTAATAGAACAAAATACTTTAAAAGACTTCTCAGTTTTTGACTTTATCATGTACTCGCCATTTGGGGCTGACAAACATCTCGCGATTAATCGGTACTTCTCTAAATTTGTCAGTAGTAAAGTCCCTCAAAATTACTTTCCCCCTCACATTCCCCCCGCTATACCTCCCCTAACTCTGCGAATAGGTTACATATCTGGAGATTTCTACAGCCACGCTTTAACGCATTTAATCGGTGAATTATTCGCCTTGCACGATCGCGCTCAATTTGAAATATTCGTCTACTCTCTAGGCCCAAATGACGGCAGTTTTGAGCGTAAAAAAGTAGAAGCAGACTGCGATCAATTTACTGACTTGCGAGGAATGACTACCTCCGCAGCAGCCGAAAAAATATACAATGATGGCATTCACATTCTCATCGACATGGGAGGATATACCCAATATTCTAACCCAGAAATCTTAGCAATGCGTCCTGCTGCTATTCAAATTAACTACCTAACTTATGCAAGCACAATGGGAGCCGAATTTATTGATTATATTATCATAGATAATATAGTAACACCTTCCCGCCTCGCCGAGTTTTTTAGTGAAAAATTTATTTGTCTACCCAATAGCTATCAGATTAATAATTATCTGAGAGTTTGTCCCGCAGAAGACGCGCAAATTAAACAAAAAAATCCCAAAGCTAAATGTGGCTTACCAGAAGATGTATTTGTCTTCGCCTGCTTCAATCACAGTCGGAAAATTGAGCCAGTGATGTTTAGCGTGTGGATGGGAATTTTAGAGAAAGTCCCTAATAGTGTACTATGGTTATTAGACAGCAATGCCGAAGCAACTAGGAACCTGAAATATGAGGCTAAATTACGGGGAATTAAGGGCGATCGCCTAATTTTTGCGCCGAGATTACTACAGGAAGAACACCTATCACGCCACATTTGGATAGACTTATTCCTGGATACTTTATATTACAATGCTCACACGACAGGTAGTGATGCTTTGTGGATGGGAATCCCCTTTATTACCTGCCCCGGTGAAACTTTTGCCTCGCGGGTGGGAGCAAGTTTATTAAATGCGGTTAATTTACCACAGTTAATCGTTAATAGTTTAGAAGAGTATGAAAAGTTGGCGGTACATTTAGCAACTCATCCTCAAGAATTGCAAAAATTGAAAGATGAACTCAATGAAAATCGCCGCCAATTGCCTCTGTTTAATACACCTCAAACCGTGCGATATTTGGAATTGGGATATCTTAAGGTTTGGGAACGATATCAATCGGGTGAGTCGCCGGAAGCGATACAGATAGACAAGGCAGAAGGAATCGAAAAAGAAGCAGAGGGCAGGTTAAAAAATGATTTAAAACCTGATTTGAAAAGCAATTTAGTCAGGAATTTGGGAGACGTAAAAGTGGAAAAATCAAGGGGTTTAAAGGATAAAAGTATGGATGAAAATCAGAATGGGAAAGGGATTGCTGGTGCGGATTCGCCACAGGATTTGATTGGCGATCGCGATTTGCCATCTTGGTTAACTTCTCAACAAATCAGTATCGCTTGTACGACTTATCAAACTAGCAGATTAATGTTAATTGGTAGCAATCCCGAAACTAATACTATTTCTGGATATTGGCGAATCTTCGATCGCGCAATGGGACTTTACTGCACGCCGGAACGCCTTTATCTAAGCTCAAAATATCAACTTTGGCAATTAGATAATGTCTTAGAATCCGGGAAATTATACCAAGGTTACGATAAACTATACATACCAAGAATAGGCTATACTACAGGTGATATCGACATTCACGATATCGCTGTAGATAAAAATAACCAAATCATTTTTATTAGTACGTTGTTTAATTGTATCGCTACTTTGAGCGATCGCCACAGTTGCAAACCTCTCTGGAAACCGCCCTTTATCTCACAATATATCAACGAAGACCGCTGTCATCTCAACGGTTTAGCAATGGTGGATGGGGAAGCGAAATATGTCACAGCCGTGAGTCAGTCGGATGTGGTAGATGGCTGGCGCGATCGCCGAAAAAACGGCGGTATAGTTATTGATATTGAATCTAATGATATCATTGTCACAGGATTGTCAATGCCGCACTCGCCTCGCTGGTATCAAGACAAATTATGGTTGCTGAATTCGGGGCGGGGAGAATTGGGATATGTGGATTTAGACACAGGGAAATTTAACGCGATCGCCTTTTGTCCTGGCTATTTACGAGGACTGGCTTTTTGGCAAAATTGGGCAATAGTTGGACTTTCCAAACCGAGGGGAGATGACAAGACTTTTGGCGGTTTAGAATTAGATGAATTATTAGCAGCAAAAGATGCAGAACCGCGTTGTGGTATGATGGTAATTGATCTTAATACAGGGGCGATCGTTCACTGGTTGCGGTTTGAAGGAATAGTCACAGAACTCTATGATGTACAAGTGATTCCCGCCGCACAAAAACCAATGGCATTAGGTTTTAAAACCGAAGAAATTGCTCAGTTAATTACTTTGGAATTTTAACCGCAGATGGTGGCGGATTAACGCAGATTAACGCAGATTAAGAGATATTAATGGACAATTTCCGGGGAAAGAAAAAACGCCCTAGGGGACTCTGGGTTTGAATCCAAGGTCGGAGACGGCAATGCCGTTTCCCTACCCCAAAATAATCACAGGACTTACGCATTTTAAGGGTGTGGCAAGGGTTGAGATTCTTCGCTTCTCTCAGAATGACAGAATTAGGTTGTTAGTGCGTAAGTCCTATTTACAAATCTCAGTCGCCCTTAGTTGCCAGCCAAATTGGATAATTAGAAGAATCCTCAACTTTCAACTTTTGCGCTTGATAACTCTTGCTAGTCCAATTAGCTACTGTTTGCAGACTTTCTGTCAAAAAACTTTCGCTACCAAAGGCTTCAAATCCCAAAGTCCACGACGCATTGCCATCAATATTCAATTGAGTAATTTCCACAATGCAGCCTTGGGGTATGGGCGCTTCTACAGGGACAGATATCAGCACACCGGGGGCAGAAACTTGGTAAAGACGCTGTGCTCGCTTTTTCTTGACTTTCACCCACTTTCCTGTCGCGATCAGATCCGTCGGCAGCGGCCCCATCGTGTCGGCACAAATCCACTTCAGCCACTTCTCGGCTTTCCCTTCCCAGCGGTTGCCGAAGTGCATCGTCCCCAATTCTCCCTGCCGCCACTTTACTTGTAAATTTTTTTGTCGCAGTTTCACTCCCAAGTAGTCGCAGCTAGGTATCAGTAAATATAAATCTTCCCGTTCTTCAGGAGGCGACAGATACCCGCCCAGACTTTCGCTTCCAAACCATTGCCCGATCGCCTTTGGCAACGTACCGTTACAAAACCACCGCATTTCCAGACTGGCCCGCATAATGTTTTCCTCGCTTCCCAAATTTTCGTCAAACCCAGACTGGATTTGCTAGATGCCTTCGACTCTTGAACCTCGCTGACTCTATCCTCCCCCGTCGGGGGCCCAGAGTCTACTGTCATGAGTCTGATCTGGGCCCAAAAAAAAACTTTCTCACATTACTTTACATATCTTCATTAGTCTGTTACATTTATTTACAGTACAAGAAAAGCAATTTAGGAAAAAAACATGACTAACAAAGGCTTAATGCTGGACGACCAAGGTAAAATGAACAATTTTGCGATCGAGCCTACAGTCTACGTCGATGACGAACAGCGCACCGGCTTCACTCCCTACGCCGAACGCTTAAACGGCCGCCTCGCCATGATTGGTTTTGTCTCTCTGTTGGCTTTGGAAGTTTCCACCAAGCATGGACTGATTAGCTGGCTAACCAACATTTAATGATTTTCTTCAAAATTCAACTGGACGGCTATGGGTTGTAAGCGTTACGCAAACTACAATCCATAGCTTAACTGTTTTTAGGGGCAAGGTTTGGTGGGATAATTAGAGACAAATATTTAACTGTAATCCGATCGCAAAAATAATGATCAAACGAATTGTGACCATGCTTCTGGTGGTTTTGGGCCTCACCTTGACCAGTTGTGTATCTAACGTTGTCGGACTCAAGAGCCATGTTGATACTGGTGATGGCTATCAATTTCTCTATCCCAACGGCTGGCTACCGATTGCTGTTGCTAATGGCCCGGATGTGGTGTTTCGCGATTTGATTCAGCAAACCGAGAATGTTAGCGTAGTCATCAGTCCAGTCACGGGAGATAAAACTCTCGCAGATTTGGGAACACCGTCGGAGGTGGGTTACAAACTCAGCAAAAGTGCGATCGCCCCGGCCGATTCCGGCCGCG
>DPLL01000466.1 GCA_003542015.1 Microcoleaceae cyanobacterium UBA9251
ACTTACCGAACTTTTTTATGATGATGAAAGCCCAAGATATTATGACCACAGATGTGGTCACCATTCGCGGTTCAGCAACGGTAGCTGAAGCGGTGGCGATGATGAACGACCTGTGTTTGCGCGCGTTGATTGTGGAACGCCGCCACGAACAAGATGCCTATGGCATTGTGACTGAAACGGATATTGTCTATAAAGTAGCAGCCTACGGAGTAGACCCGAAAAAAGTCCGCGTCTTCGAGATTATGACCAAACCGTGCATTACGGTGAATCCTGACTTGGGTGTGGAATACGTGGCTAGATTGTTCGCGAATACCCACATCCGCCGGGCTCCGGTGATTAAGGACAAGCTGGTCGGCATTATTTCGGTAACGGATATCTTGACAAAAAGCGATTTTCTTGAGAAGCCGAAGAGTCTTGTATTTGAGGAAGAAATAGAAAAGGCGATCGCAGAGGCCAGAACTATTTGTGCCGAAAAAGGAGTTACCTCTAGAGAGTGCGCGGTAGCTTGGGATATTGTAGAAGAAATGCAGGCTGAGGCTTCTCACCAGCGATCGCAGAAGCTTGAAAAAACTGCTTTTGATGAGTATTGCGAGGAGAATCCCGACGCGGCTGAAGCCCGGATGTACGACAGCTAAGTTAGTGATTAGTCATTAGTTATTGGTGATTGGTCATTAGTTATTGGTGATTAGTTGCTAGCTGTTAGCTGATGTTATTTGTCCGCCAGCTTTATGCCACAGTTATTAGTTTTTAGCTGCTGACTCATAACTAATGACTGCTGACTCATAACTAATGACTGCGTTTATGCAATTGCTTGAATGCACTGGCGGCTTTCTTTGGTTGGATTGTTGACCGATCGCACTTACGGGATTTGCTGTCATCGCTGCTTTATAGTACGACTGGCGTAACCGCTACTCATCAGTTTTTCCTGAAGAAATAGTCGATCGCACAGTTTCTAGCTGAGACTTAGCTGTTGCGGGCGATCGCCTATCTTAAGTCAGATATCTGCTTGAGTACATCGCACAGCAGAAAGTGCGTATTACTCCGCCATAGATTCCAGCAGACGGCCAACTACAGGGTCAATCTGCCAGTAATCCTTACCATCTTGCTTCTGATTTCCTAAATGCGAGACAAGACTGAGGAGTTCCGCCCATCTGAGAGTCTGCTTGACAACTTCAGGCGATACATCATCCAGAACCTCAATTAATTCCTCAACCGCTGCTGCTTCTCCCCATTGGGCTAAAGTTCTCATCACCAGTTTTCTTTGAGGTTCGCAACCGTCAAAACCCATTGAATTAATTAATTTGTCAGATTTATTAAATTGCTTCGTCAGTTCCCCAAAGGAATCTTGCCAGCAATGCGGATTAGCTTGAGAAAATTGATAGAATTTTTGCAGCAGGTTTGACCAATTTCCTGTAACTGCCGCAATTTTTTTTCTCACTTCTAGTTCGCTGGGCAAATTAGCATCTTCCAACCAATGTCGCAGCGCCGCATCGTGCCAAGGTTTGAGGCTGAAAAATCTCAGTTCCTTAAAGGAATCTAAACCTATCGAATTAGGAATAACTAACTGCCAAGCCTTCTGAGGATCGGCGACGAAAGCAAGCTGGATAAACGAGTCTTCCTTCTTCAATCTTTTGATTTTCTTAATTGCCTCATCAACCCAATCATTACTCCAAGAAGTGGTTGCTGATACAACAACGAGCGTCGTGGTATCTTTCTTGCGACGGTTACTAATTTCTGTCAAACGCTGGCTGAAATCCGATCTGTCTGAGAGGTTTTCTAAATAGTGAATTTTGCAACCCTTCTTACTAAATGCTGCTTCCATAAAAACTCTCAAATCGTCAATTCCTGCGGCTTGGCATCCAAATATAATAGAGACACCATACTCCCGGCGCAGCAGCTCTGATTCCTGTTGAACAGTTAAAGGACTGCGCCGGGAATCAGCTTTATTTTTGACTAGAAGAGGAGAACGAAAAGTCGCAGGTTCATATTCAGGCGGAGGATCGCGGTGTGTCAGAAGTTCTCTTTCAATCTCTCGCTGCGTACCCATAAGCAAGGCTAAATTAGAACTTCTTAGAGTGAAGTAACCTGCATCGGTTTCTCGTAAAACTCCTAATCCGAGCATTTCTTCTAGTAAAGCAAGAATTTCATCTTCTGATGACCTTCCCGCGAATCCCTCAGACCACCAATACAAGACTTGCTCGCGAATCCAAGATACAGAAAACCCATCCTCCATACCTGTTTCATTTTCCTGAGAGCCATCAGCAATCGAGTAGGCAATTACTTCGTAGCGCTTATCGAGTCGCAGTGTCAACTTAAAGCGATCGCGAATATTATTGCGAAGGTCTTGACTTTGATAAGCTTCTTCTACATGGCGAGAAGTAATCGCGTAAGGCGGACTAATTTTAGGATCGAAAGTAGGGAAATCTGGGTTAGTGATGTGCTTGAGTAACTGCTGGCAATAGAGTTGAATCAAGCTCGGATAATAGTTAGTCTGCCACAGAATGCGCGGAATTAAATCTAGCGATTCAAAACGATAGCCAAGACTGGCCAGCGGACGTTCTACCAAAGCTGTTGCGGCTCGCATTTCACCATTATTCAGCAAAGGCCCAATGCAGATCGGCGTGCCAAAGTGAGCTAGGGGATGGTTTGCTTGTCTAGTGGTTCTCAGAACGTTGTGCAATCCGGCAAAGACCACCTTAAAACGTCGGTTAGTTTCCGTCATTAATTTTCTGAGTTCATCACAGCGCGGGAAATCCTCCTTACCATCAGCTTCCAGGAAATTATCTGCCTCATCCAACAACAGCAAAAAGCGCCGCTGCGTGTCGAATTCCAGCCAACTTTTAATCCGCTGCAAGCTGCTTTCGCGGACGGAATTGGGCCGGTTGGTATCGGGAATTTGCAATTTATCCAATTCTTCGTTTAGTAGATGCCAAATCTTATCTAACAGTTGCTTGCGTCCAATTTCTTTGACATCCAAAAATAGGGCGTTCCTTCCCACCTCGGTTGCATGAAAAGTCCGGTGTACATACTTAAGCAAAACCGTTTTACCTAACTGCCGGCCTCCATAAATTAAACAAGAACCTTCAGGATCGATTATAGATTCCCGTTCTCGTACTCGACCGTAAAACATTTCAGGCGGAACCTCTCCTGCTGCGGTTTTATAAGGTTCCAGGAAAGTAAAGGGTAAGGTACAGTCAAACAATACAGGTAAGCGTGTTTTTTGTTCTCCGCAAAGGTAGAGCATCAGCACATCATCTATAACAATGAAAGTGCTCCGACGCTGCCGACACAAATCAGCCAAATCTCGGCGTTTCTTTACGGTCATTCGCCCAAAATGAAAGACGAATACCGGCCCTCCAAGAGCAGTTTCTCCAACCGCATTGAGGAGATCCTGTTCGTTCGGTCTATCCCATACGCAAAGAATGCGGTAATGACCCTTCGCGGCTGAACCATAGGCAGACACAGGACAGCGATTTTGGTCAAATATCGGCTCGGCATTAACGTCAATCCAGGTATATTGTCCTGATTTTTTGAATCTAAGAAATTTTATGTTAAAACCGAGGTTGCTGAGAATTTGATGAGCATCTTTCTCTGTGATTACTTGATGCTTTCCCTTGGCTTTAAACCAAGCGTCGAGCATTTCAGCGGCTTTTTTGGCTTGAGCCCCCTGCGGTATTTGGATTTTGGCGATACTTTTTCCTTTGGAAATATTGGGAATTAGGTCTTGCTTTTTTTGTCGATCGCGATCGCACTCCTCAAGCACTTTTTCGATCGCAGCATACTTATGCCCAAAGAAGTCTTTAAAAGCATCTCTCTTTTCCTCTGGTTCAGCAAGCGATCGCCCCTGTTGCAGCATATTATTATATTCATTAGCCGTCAGGATATCACCTTGCTCCAATACACTGAAAATTCTGGTATAATCAGCCTGATTTTCAACTTCTTTTCCTTGCTTATTTTCAGAGTCTTGCCGATCGATCTGAATTGCGGTTGGCGGTTCTATTGGTAGAATATATGGGATATTTTCAGCGGTTGGCTGCGCGATCGCCTCATCTTTCAATACCGATTTCAACTCTGCTGCGGGTGGTTGTTCGACAATAAGCACAGTTTCAGATTCCGGCTCATCAACTAAGGAAGTTTCGTCTAAGTTATTGTTAGTATAAACAGCAGGCAAATCTGGTATTGTTTCCGACTGAATAATCAGTTTTCCTCTGACTGCTGCCATCGCCAGAGTTCTTCCAAATGATTCAGATACGGCATCATGTAAGGAATCCAAACGCTCGTCATCTGCTGCTTCCAATTCGGCAATTAGTGTTAGCAGTTTGCAGAATGGATGATTACCGTCAGCCAAGAGTTGGGTGTCGGGATGCAAGTCAGACTCCTGGGATTCGGAGATGGCGCGTTGAAGTTCGCGGGCTTTTTCCTGACATTCCAGCAATGACTGAAAATTGCTCTCTACTCGATGGGCGATCGCTAAAATTCGTTCCAGAACCCTCAAAGCAGAGTCGCGGACAAGGGCGATCGCACTTTTTTGCTTCTCGGCCCAATCCACACGCTCAAGTACAGACTTGATATCTGCTAAAGAACCAATTTCATCAACTTTCAGCGTTGTCGATACTGCCAAATATTCAGCCACTTCTAGCACCTTGTCGCGAAGCTGAATAAAGTTTTTCCGGGACTCGTCAAGTTCTTGAATCAGATTTTGAGATATAGGTATACCAGGGTTTAGCAATTTTCGACTCGCCTCTGACAGCCGTTTCTCTAGTTGGCCAAAAACCTGCTCCAGTGCGGTGAGTTGTTTGAGTAAGTCTGCGGAATTATGTTCCATCGGTTTGTTCGCTCCCTTCAAGTCATTTATTTTCAGTTCTGGAATCTGGAAATGAGGCTCGTTCAAATTTGCATAAGTGAGATTGTTTTCATTTTCATCGGCACTCGACAGGTGAGTCTGAGCCAACTTTGTTTGTTCTATATTTGATTCTTCTATGAAATTGTTAAAAGAAATTAATGCTTCGGTCATATTAGCTGTTTCAACTATTTTATCACTAACAGGCTCCTGTAATAAAGTGTCGCAATGGCTGCGAGACAAGTTTTCTGAAATGTTGGACTGTCTTGGCTGCATTGGTTGGGCGATCGGTCTTTTTGTCTGAGTTTCGTAAATTGCTGTCGGGCGAATACATTCTTTTAAAATGCTGTTGCGGTTGGGATGGCGCAATCTTAGTAAAGCCTTAGCCTCAATTTGCCGAATCCGCTCGCGGGTAACATCAAATATATTGCCGATTTCCTGTAGACTTTTCTCGCGGCCGTCATCCAAGCCGAATCGCATCCGAATAACGTCACGTTGTCGAGGGCCCAGAGTATCTAAAACGCTTTCTAAATCTTCGGCAAACAAATTTTTATATACTTTTTCTTCTGGTGTTTCTCCATCGAATTCAAGCAACTCTACCAATGTATAGTCTTCATCATCACCCATTTTAGTATCTAAGGAAATGATAGATTTAGCAGATTTAATAACAAATCGCAATTTTGCAATTGTCATCTCCATTTTAGTAGCGATTTCTTCTTCCGTAGGCTTGCGGCCGATTTCTTGAGAAAGCTGTTTGGTTGTTTTCTTAACCTCGGAAATTGTGCGCCACAAGTGAACTGGTAGCCGGATGGTGCGGGAATGGTTGTGAATTGCCCGCGTAATTCCTTGACGAATCAACAAAGTCGCGTAGGTGGAAAACCTGGTTCCCATCGTGCAATCAAACTTTTCTACAGCCTTGATTAAACCGAGATTTCCCTCCTGAATCAAGTCTAATAAATCCAGCCCTCGATTTTGATATTTTTTAGCAATTGAGACTACCAGCCGCAAGTTAGACTCTACCATTTTGTCTTTAGCTTTTCGGCTGCCTTCTAATTCTAACTCAGCAATTTTACGAGCTAATTCAATTTCTTCGTAAGCTTTGAGCATGGGAATTCGACCGATTTCTTGCAGGTAAACCCGAAGCGAATCTGACAGTATAGGGTCTTCCTTAACTTTGATGCTGTCAGGAATGGTTTTATGCCAAGCTTTATGAAATTCATCAAAATTGCTAAACCCGTGATTTTTATACAACTGTGCTAAGGAAATATCGAAGATAATTTTTAAATTTGAATTTGTAGGAGTGGCGAATGGGATATCTTTAATATGTTTGACTTTTTCTAATACATCTTCAGATTCATTGTGTTTATTGGCGCGGCGGTTTATAATAGATAAAGTCAGAGTTTCTCCATGTTTAAAAATAACTATTGCGGGCTTTAGAAAGAGTTTATTAATCTCGCGGACAATGCCGTCAAGCTGTTCGCTAGTGTAGGTGCTACGCCACAATTCTATTGCGAAAAATAAGTAGCAGTAAATCAAAAACGTATTTTCGCCCTTAGCTTTAGTATTCAAGGAGAATTTTAGCTTGTCATCACCCGCAATTTCATCCCAACTGAACTCAAATAAAAAATCAACAGTCAGCCATTCATTTAAGATCGCTTTTTTGTGATTTAGCTTTTGATCTCTGTCAAATTCTGCAATAAAATTCTCCGAATTATTAGGATAAAACGGAAGATTTTTATCACTTCGGTAGCCAAGAGTAAAGAACAAATTACGGGCGTTATCCGCTAGTTTTCCCTTGGCAAAACTACTTAAAGCTTCATTAATAGATGCTTTTGCTTGTTGTTCGCTGACGCTCATTTAATCACCAGCCAGGTAATCAGTTCAAAATCCGTTGTTGCTTTAACCTGATGCGCTTGTTCAACCAACACAGCACTGCGACTAGACAGCAGATTGCCGATGAGCCGCTTCTTGTAAATATCTGCAATTGAATCAACCGCCCGCTTCAGCAAGTCGTTATACAAACTCATATCAAATCCGTTATTAGTTTCTCGATCGAACAAGTTGCACAACTGTTCATAGGGAACAGTACATCCCGCACACAGCAACTGGTATATTTCAAGTATTTGTTTGGGTTGAGCAAAAGTTAATCGCACTTCCTTATTTTCCCGCACATAAACTACAAAATATGGTTGCAGCGGATTGACGGTTTTATTATCAAGAGAATCGCCTTTCTGTTTGAGGCAAAAAATTACGCCCGGAGCAATGATCGGGTACTCCGAGTTAGTTGGAACTACTGCATAGAGTCCTAAAGGAGCATCTTGGAGTAGTTTGCGGTTGCTCTCAATGTATTTTGCCAGTTCCATTCGGAAATCATCGAGAGTGAATTCGGTTAAGGCCACACTTTCGGTGAAATCTTCGATATCCAGCACCTCATCTCTCAATCGCAGCAACTGCTTGTCGCGGTATTTCAAATCACTCTCAATCAATTCTTGAATCTCCTTTACCTCCAGCAGATTATCTTCAAATGTACCAGCAATATCCGCTAAAGTCATCCGTGCTTCTACTCGATTTTTCAGATTGATATACTGATCCAAGTCCTCTGTCGGCCAAAAATTAATTAATTGTACGGTGTGGTTGGGGCTGCCAATGCGATCGCACCTACCGAACCGCTGGATAATTCGGACTGGGTTCCAGTGTATGTCGTAATTAATCAGATAATCGCAATCTTGTAAATTTTGTCCTTCTGAAATACAATCGGTGGCAATTAATAGGTCAATCTCGCCGTCTTGCGGCATAGATGGAATTTGGGCGCGTTTCTTGGCGAAAGGCGAAAAATTTGTCAGGACATGATTGAACTCATTTTTGCCAAAGGTAGTCTTATTTTTCGCCGAACCACCAGTCACCAAAGCTAAGTTAATTTTCAAGTCTAATNNTTTTAACTCAGCCAACTTGGCATCCCGTTCAACAGAAATGCTTTGGGCAGAATTGTAAAGATTTTTAAGCTGTTCCTTGTCGCGTTTCAGGTCTTTTAACCACGTTTTGACATCGAGGTGCGCCATTTGAAATATCAGCTTTTGACCTACTTGCATGGCATCTTGCAACTCTTCATCGTCGAAGTCTTCAATCATTAAATCGCTGAAAATAACGGTCTGGTTAGCGCCGCGAGATTGCTGAAATTGCTGAAAGTTTTTAATTTTGGTCTCTAGATATTCAATTTTGTTAATCGTGCGATCCATTGTCAGCCCAAAGGAATGGATGGAGCTTTCTAAGCGTTTCAGGAAATTGACTTTCATCATACCGATCAAACAGCGTTCGCGATCGCTCTGTCTGAAATTTCGCCCTGTTTTATTTTCATACACTGAACGGTATGGCGACAGGACATATTTTGAAGGGTTGAATAGGGAGAGTTGATATTTAGAAATTTCGCTGTTAAGCTGTTCGTAGGACATGAACTCACCCTCTCGGTCAATCTCAGGAAATATGGAGATGGGTTTGAGCCGTTCTGGAAAGCCGCCTAATTGGGCGATCGCATCTTTATAGTATTTTTGAATGTGTTTGCGCGATCGGGCGATCGTCAATTGGTCAAGCAGTTTGAAGAAAGCAGAACTTAGTTCTTCCAGGAGTTCGCTAGTTTTGCGATCGCGACTTTTCTTGGCCCACTTGGTAAATTTCCCCTGAGCATCAGCTAGTGTATCGCTCAGACTGGCAATTCCCAGCGATTCGCCAAACGCAGCATCGCGATCTTCTGTTATAAAATAAAGTTGATTCCGCAAATCCTTTAAATCATTGTTAACCGGAGTTGCTGATAAGAGTAGCACCTGAGTTTTGACACCGCTCTTGATAATATCATCCATCAACCTTTCGTAACGGCTCTTTCTAATTAGATTGCCAGATTCGTCCCGTTTACTCTTGATGTTGTTGCGGAAATTGTGGGATTCGTCAATAACTACCAAGTCATAGTTTCCCCACTTAATCGTTGCTAAATTAATGTCCCCAGAGTAACCAGAGTCACGACTCAAGTCGGTGTGAGACAGGACTGTATAGTTAAAGCCGTCTTTAAGAAAAGGATTCAGTTCGCTATTGTTCTGTGCTAGATATACAGTCCAATTTTCGCGGAGTTTTTTGGGACAAAGAACCAAAACTGTTCCTTTATTGCGAAGTTCAAAATATTTAATCACCGCTAGAGCTTCAAATGTTTTACCTAAACCAACGCTGTCAGCAATAATACACCCGTTATATCGTCGGATTTTATTGATAGCTGCCTTAACTCCGACTTTCTGAAATTCAAATAGGGATTTCCAAATTTCTGTATTAAAAAAGTGTAACTGTTCGCTGAGAATATCGCTTTTTTCTAGGTCATCTAGAAAAGTCTCGAAGATATGAAACAGAGTTTTGTAGTAGATAAACTCAGGAGTATTATTCTGGTAAAGTTGCTCTAGGTACAGCAGCACATCTTGTGTGACATCTTCGATTAGTTCGGCATCATTCCAGAGTTCATCAAACCAGGCTTTAAGGTCGTGGCTATCGCGTTTACTATCTACTTCTAAATTGAGTTCAATATTGTTTTTTTTCCTGCCTAATCCCAGTCCCCGCATGGTAAAATTAGAACTGCCCATAATAGCATTTTCGCTTCCATTATGAGCAATGTGATACATTTTGCCGTGCAGTAAATTAGATTGCTTGACCGACCGTATCTGCACTTTTTTTTCAATCCATTCTGCACATTCTTTCGCAACCCGTTTTTGCTGCAACCGATTTTGTAGCTGCAAGCCCTGATCCTCAATTTGGAACGCCTTTTTATCAGTTTTACTGGGGTCAAGGGACTTGATGAAGCGCGGTTCGCCAAACAGAAATTTCAAGCTTTTAATACCTAGAAGTTGTTCCTTCAAAGCATCAAAGGCATAAATTGTAAAGTAAGCAGAAACAATGGATAGGGTTGAGTTTTCCTCGACCTTGGCTTTCAAAAAATTGCCCACAGTTCCGCGATGACGGTTGTCTCTAATTGCCGACTTTGGGAGAGAAGAATTATGCTGTGACATAGGCTATCTTTGTTCGCTTGTTGCACTTTGCTATAGCAATCCTAAATCATNNCTCCTGCAAGGATTGCTATATATGTTACATCTTGCAGCATTCTTAGGAACAGGCTTTCCGGCCTGTTCCACAACACACAGGATTTACGCACTCTAGACGCTGTTGCAAAGCTTTGAGATTCTTCGTTTCACTCAGAATGACAGAATTACGTTCAAATGCGTCCAGGATTGAACATATACTGATCTTGTGCCATTCATCCCCGCAAACGCCCTGACCTGAGAATACTAATAATTAACCACAAACCCAAAAAACTCGCCGCTGCAAACAAACTATTGCTCAAAAAAGATAACTGAGCAGTTTGAGCATTAGCAGAAACAATTGCCGCCCCCACAATCAGGGAACCAACTACAATACTAAAAGAAAGTCGGTTCGCAGAATCATCCAAACTGCGGCGCAGCGGATCGAGGTCTTTGAGAGTTAAATTCCACTTCAAAGTTTCGGAAGTAACTCTGTCTAAAAGCACTTCTAATTGCCGGGGAGATTGCAAAGACAGACTTTTAATATCTAGGGCTGTTCTCAACAAAGCTTGCAGCGGATCATCTCCCAATAACTGACGCCGAAACAAATCAGTCATTAAAGGTTTAATCTGATCTAAAATGTTCAGTCTGGGGTTGAAAGCGCGGGCTACTCCTTCTAAATTAGCCATCGTTTTGGTAAATAGACCCAAATTGCTCGGCAGTCTAATTTGATTCTCGCGGGCTACTTGCAGAATCTCGTAAAACACTTCCGAAAAATTGATTTGTGACAAGCTCAAATTGTAATATTTGCGGAGTAGTCGCGAGTAATCATTTTCTAGCTGAGATAGACTGTCTGGCTGGGCAGATTCTGCCATTTGTACGGTTAACTGACTGCACCGCTGAGCGTCTAAATCGACAATTGCTAATAGTAATTCTGTCAAATTTTGCTGAGTGCGCGGATCGAGGCGGCCGACTAGACCACAGTCTAATAGGGCTAAGCGGCCGTCATTGAGATAAAATATATTGCCTGGATGGGGGTCGGCGTGAAAGAAGCCGGTGATGAAAAACTGCTGAAAGAAAACTCGACAAAGAAGTGTGCTGACTGCTTGACGTTCTGCTTCTATATTTCCTTGGTAAGCAGTGCCTTGCAAATCTCCTAATAGAATGGGTATGCCGTTGAGCCATTCCATTACCATGAGTTTTTTTGTAGTCAGGTTCCAGTGAATTTCTGGGACTACGATTTGTTTGGCATCGAACCAGCGGCTTGTTGATAAATCGCGTCGCAATTCGTCGGTGTATGTGGCTTCTTGAATGAAGTCGAGTTCTGCTCTTAATGCTGTGCCAAATTCTTCTGCTAGGGCGATGATATCGTATTGTTGACCGAAGTCTGTGAGGCTGACGAGTTCTGCTAAACCTTTGAGGACGGCGATATCTTGTTCGATGATGATATCAATACCTGGACGCTGAACTTTGAGGGCGACTTCGCGGCCGTCTTTTAGTGTGGCTTTGTGGGTTTGGGCGATCGAGCCGGCGGCGACTGCTTGAGGATTAAGTTTGGAGAAGGTTTCTTCGATCGACTGTTTGAGTTCCTTGCGGATGATTGCTTCTACTTCTGACCACGGTATGGGCGGCACATCCGCTTGTAGAGAGGAGAGGGTGTCGATGTAGGCGGCGGGTAAAAGGTCGGGACGGGTGCTGAGTAATTGCCCCAATTTGATGTAAACGGGACCTAATTCGACGAGGATGTTGCGGAGAACTGCTGGGGTTGGGAGACTGGGTGCGTCGGTTTTGCTGCCGGTGAGAAGGCTTTTCATGTAGTCCCAACCGTTGCGGAAGACGACCTCTAGAATTTCTCCTTGGCGAGAAGTGGTTTGAACTAGGCTGAACACGGGGCCTCCGGGTCGATCGGGTTTGAGGAATATAACTACTAGGATAGCGCTGTTGACCGGGCTGACCGGTGTTTTGGGGAATAACTTGGGGGCGAAGGGTGGGAAGGGGGCGAAGGGGGCGATCGCATTTTGGGTAGCAGAATTATGGTTGAGCATTTCCTCGTCTCGGAAGCATGGCTAGAGACTGGGGAGTTGAACGCACATTACAATGGATGGAAGAAGTCCTCACAAATAACGGACGAATGAATTAATTATTTTTCCGAAGACACATGATCTAATAATTTTTGAAACAAAAGTTCTTTTTTCCAGTCAAATTCTGATGTTTTAGGCTTTGGCGACTGTGATATATCAGAACACCGTAAAGTTATTTTGTGACACAAATCTTCTTCAATCTCAATCAGAATAGCTCTACGACCTAACATTTTTGCTGCTTGTCCAACAACACCTGAACCAGCAAAGCAATCCAGCACCATATCACCAGAATAAGAACTGGCTTCAATAATATGAGTCATCATATCTAATGGCTTTTCTGCTGGGTGTTTACCCCGGTAAGGTCTAACTGTTGGGAAATCCCAAACATCAGTGTAGGGTATATCAGCAGTTACAGAAAAAGGTCTGATTATTTCTTGATAATCAGGTATATATGGGACTTGAGGGCTAAATTTAGATAACACTGATTTCAGTTTTTGATATTGTTCGGGACTAGGGATATTTCTGCCTGTCTCCCAATTCGATACTGCACCACCGTGATTAACGCTCCCATACTCACCAATAGCTTCTGTTAGCTTAATAGTTGAGATTCCTGTAGCTTCGCGGGTTCTTCTGAGCAGGCTACCAAAAGCGGATTGTTTGATATTTTCTGCTGAGGCTGATTCAGCAAAAATAATCCGTTCTGAATGAAGATACCAACTCCTTAAACTTTCTTTTTTTGCCTTTTGCTTCCATCCATCATAGCCTGGTTCATTGGGTTTTGTCCAAGTAATTGAAGCTAGTATATTAAATCTTTCACTTAACATTACTTCTATTTGGGCTGCCATTTTATTAGAGGCAAAACAGTAGAGAGAGCCATTGGGAGCTAATACCCGCTGCCATTGCTGGGCTATAGTGTCTAACCAGTGAAGGTAATCTCGATCGTTTTTAAATCTTTTGTCACCAGTAATGTTATCTTTTTTAGTAGAATGATAGGGGGGGTCTGTCAGAATTAGATTGACACAATTATTAGGCAGTGAGTTCAATACATCTAAGCAGTCACCTTGGTAGAGAGTGACAGCAGGGGATTGAAAGTAGATGTTCATTGGCTTATTCTCTCTATAGCGCTCTGTACTGAACCGATCGATTCCATAATTTAAGTTATTATACATCGGGAACCAAACCTCAGTCTAGTTTCTCAGAAAATTAAATTATGGGTTTGACGATCGCTTCCCTCAACCTCTTTACGAGCTTGAGGGAAGACACCCTATTTTATCAATTATTGTCTAGAGATTTTTGGGATATTTATTACAATAAATCCTTCAATTTCTCATCTTCTCCCAACACCTCGATCGCCTGTTTAATCTTCTGCGTCCTCTCCTGATAGCCGTAACCAGTGGAAGCATCACTCGCCTTGTCTCCCAAAGTGGCGATCGCATCTTCATTTCTCGCCAACTCGACCGCCGCCTCCAAAGTCTTCTCAAACTCCTCCGGTTCCCCAATCCAGCCATCCGCCGGGAAACAACCCACCACCACATCCTCACCCTAATGGGCGCTGTTGACCGGGCACACCAGTGTCTTGGGGAATAACTCACGGGGAGGGGCGATTCCCTGTGGCATATTTTAAAGATTTCGTATTTGTGCGCGCTAACCTTTCTCAAGACAGATGTCAAGCTGTACAATACCCAAAAGGGTAAAAAAAGGTA
The DNA here is from genome assembly GCA_003542015.1 of Microcoleaceae cyanobacterium UBA9251. Lineage (GTDB taxonomy): Bacteria > Cyanobacteriota > Cyanobacteriia > Cyanobacteriales > Microcoleaceae > Microcoleus. The sequence continues at coordinate 13,673 of DPLL01000466.1, forward strand.
GCAAAAAATGAGTTGGAGCTGCGACGGCGAACCCAAAAATAGTCCAGACCAATATAACGGTACTGGCCCCCACCCACCCTGTGACAACGACGGGTCAATCTGCATGATGTGCGGCTTGCCGAAAGAGGCTATGGTTCCTGCTGGAAATGGGGGTTCAGGAGGTGAATTGCCAATCAAAAAAATTCTGATGGCTGTAGCAGGAGTATTAGTCGTCGGTAGTGGCGGATTTGGCTTGTACAAAGCGTTTTCAGGCAAACCACAAGATTCTTCCCAGAAAACGAGTGAAGTCACATCTACTACTCCCGCAACTGCTGCTCCATCAGGGGAATTCCTCAGTTCTAAAGCAGTCAACGCCGCGCTGATTAGTCAAGGGGAAAAAATTCTGCTAACAGGCGGCAAAGCTGATGCTGAAAAACAAGCTGGGGCTGCTGCATTTGTAGGCAAAAATTGGGATGATGCGATCGCCAAATATCAACAAGCAGCGAAAACCGACCCCAACGACCCAGAAACTAAAATTTACCTCAACAATGCGACGGCTCAAAAGACAGGAAATCCCCTGACAATAGCCGTAGTAGTTCCCATCGGTGCCAGTGCTGATGCAGCCAAAGAAGTGCTTCGAGGAGCAGCTTTATATCAAGAGCAATTTAACAAAAGTCCAACGGTTCCCGGTCGGTTATTAGAAATTGTAATTGTTAATGACGAAGTTGGCAAAACTCAGTCGATCGCCCAAGACTTGGTGAACTCTCCCAACGTATTGGGAGTTTTGGGACACGGCATTGACAGCAGTTCTCAAGATGCCATCAAAACCTATGAAACCGCAGGATTAGCAGCCATTTCGCCTGTCAGTTCCAGTGTTTCTATCGACTCTTCCAACAAAGCGACCTTGAAACTAACCAAGTTGCTGGAAAAAACCGATGAAATGCTGAAAACTTACCTCCAAAAACTTGGGGAAACAGTCGCAAATTATGCTAATAAAAATCACTCCCCCGCCGCGATCGCAATTTTCTACAATTCCGACAGCATTTACAGCAAGCAACTCAAGGAACTATTAGTCCTGGAAGTGCCAAAAGCTAGCGGCAAAATTGTCAAAGAAGTTGACATCAAAGCTGGTGCAACTTTTGATGCCAAATCTGCTGTCGCTGATGTGAGCAAAGCGGGAGCAAATGTGGTATTTATGGCGATGAGCAAAGACCAAGTAGAACAGGCGATCGCCATCGCACAAGCCAACAAAGATACATCCCCACCTTTAGCATTAATGGGAGGCAGTGAACTTTATAATCCTACTACTTTAATCAAAGGAGGAGATGCAATTAAAGATTTAGTGCTAGCCGTTCCTTGGAGGTGGGAAAAAGACGATCCTTTTTCCAAACAAGCCTCCGAGATGTGGAAAGGACGAGTCAGTTGGCGAACTGCAACTGCTTTCGATGCCACCCAAGCTTTAACAGCAGCAATCAGCAGCAATCCTACCCGCGAGGGAACAGTCAAGTTTCTTACCCAAGGAACTCTGATATCGGGAACTGCCAAGGAATTTGACCTGTTCAAAGAGATTCCCTTAGTGACAACTGTCGAAGGTAAAGACGGCCCTCCGGGGTCTAAATATCAGTTCGATGCTGTTAAATAGTTGGCCAATTAAGTTAAAACTACTATAGGTCGATCGGTGATTAGAACTCAACGCCCGCTGTGGCAAAATCCTTTATTTCAGAGACCATTAATTGTGCTGTGCTTCTGTTTAATTGCTGCCGCACTGTTTGGCATATTCGGGTTTGGTAGACCAAATATTGCAGTGGCGATCGCCCTCGATTTGAGCAGCAGCACCTACCAGCCGCAAGCCTTCAATGCTCCGGGTACAATTATGCAGCAAGAAGTGGCAGCAGTCAAAGCCTATTTAGAGGTTAATTCTAAATTAGGAAGCAACCCAAATACAATTCAAGTATTTGGGATTGGTGGCGGAAAAGCTCCAGCATTAACCAGTAACTTTAGTTCAGATACCAAAAAGGTAGAAGCCGAATTAGGTCGAGCTTTGCAAGACCCAAACCTGCCTAAATCTATCCAACCAGAACCACCCCAAGACAGCCTGGATGTTCCTATTCGGCAGGCATTAAACGCTTTTAAAACCGTGCCAAATAGCTGTCGCGAAATTGTGATTGTTAGCGATGCGGGAATTGAACTTTCCCCGCAAAGTGTCAGCGAAGCTGTCGCTAAACAAGTTAAAATTAATGGCATTACCTTCGGAGGTAAAAGTTTCGAGCCGCTAAAACAAGCTACTGTACAAACAGGAGGAATTTATATTTCCGGTGCCGATGTTAATCTCAATACTTCATTTACAGAAAAAATCTTTCCCAAGCTCAATAGTAACATCAAATGGGTGATTTTTTGGTTGGGTGCTGCTTGGATTGCTTTGATGTGGACGCTGACTATGCCGCTCGATCGGTGGTTGTTTCAAGGCACTATGAAGATGAATATGACTGTAGCAGGTCAGGCGGCTTTGGGAAATGCGTTTTTCTGGACTGCAAGTACGCCTAGCATTATCTGGAAATTAGTTGGTTTGCCAATTTTTGGTGATGGTTGTTAAGCCTGAAATCCACGATATATCTCGCTTGTAGTCGAGTCTCGATCCCCCTAAA
>DPLL01000465.1 GCA_003542015.1 Microcoleaceae cyanobacterium UBA9251
GACTAAAGTTTTTACTAGGAATTTTTAAGGATTGAAAGTGATGACAGAAATTGGGCCCGATCCAAACCGACCTGATCCGATGGCAGACCTCAGCAAGCGTATGCTTCATCAAAAACTTGATTAAATCCCCCAAGATTATCGTCGGCGATTACTCATATTACGACGATCCAATAGCTCCAGAAAACTTTGAAAAAAACGTACTTGATCACTACGGAAACGAGGGATTAATTATTGGCAGATTTTGTGCGATTCCTTGGTGGGGGATTGGGAAATTGACAAGATTACGCGCCCTGTGAATTTGATTATGAACAGTGATATTGAAGCACTCAAAAATGCCGAGTCAACTCGCAAATACAGCGATATTAATTTTAGCCGACCACGCAGACATCTAATCTGCGTTCATCAGCGTCAATCTGCCTACATCTGCGGTCAAAAAATCCCCATTTGGAACCATGCAAACCCAGGGAACCCCGTACCGCACGGCCCCTACCACTTACTTAGCCGGCCCCACAGCATCGATCGCAGCCTCAAGAGCGATCGATACATGAGTCCAATGAGTCCCCCCTTGACAAAAAGCCACATAGGGGGCCCGCAGCGGCCCATCAGCCGAAAACTCACTCGTACTCCCATCAATAAAAGTACCCCCAGCCATCACCAACTGACTCTCGTACCCGTGCATCGGGCCAGGAACCGGGTCTAAATAAGAACCCACCGGCGAATTTTGCTGAACAGCCCTACAAAAAGCAATTAACTTATCAGGACAACCAAATTCGATCGCCTGAATCACATCCCGTCTTTTCGCCAAAGGAGTCGGATTCACCCGATAACCCAACTTATAAAAAACATAAGCCGTCAAATGATTACCCTTGATCGCCTCGCCCACAAACCCAGGAGCCAAAAACAAACCCTGAAACAGCAACCGATTCAAATCAAAAGTCGCGCCGCCACTGCTGCCAATTCCTGGGGCCGTCAAGCGACAAGTTGCCGCTTCCACCAAATCAGCCCTCCCGGCGACGTAACCGCCAGCAGGGACGATCGTACCCCCCGGATTTTTAATCAAAGAACCAGCCATCAGATCCGCACCAACCGCAGTAGGTTCACAATCCTCAACAAACTCCCCGTAACAATTATCAACAAAGCAAATTGTGTTAGGATTCTGATGTTTGACTATCGCGACGATTTTTTTAATCTCAGAAATAGACAAACTAGACCGCCAAGCATAACCGCAAGAGCGCTGGATAAAAACCAGGCGAGTTTTTTCTGAAATAGCAGAACTCAGTGCCAGCCAATCCACACTTCCTTCGCGAGTTAGAGGCAACTCACGGTAAAGTATGCCAAATTCCATTAGTGAACCTTGACCTTGCCCCCGCAAGCCAATCACTTCTTCTAAAGTATCGTAGGGAGAACCAGCCACTGCCAACATTTCGTCACCAGGACGCAGGATGCCAAAAAGAGCACAGGCGATCGCGTGAGTACCCGAAACAAACTGTACCCGCACAGCCGCCGCCTCTGCCCCTACCACTTCGGCAAACACCCTGTCCAAAGTCTCCCGACCCAAATCATCGTGGCCGTAACCCGAAACCCCTGCAAAATGGTGGACTCCAACCCGGTGGCTGCGAAAAGCTTTGAGGACTCGTTGGAGATTTTGCTTGACTGTCGCGTCAATACCAGAAAAAATCTGAATGAGTGCCTGTTCTGCTTCCTGTAGCCGTGAAACGCTATTCATCTATACCTCGCTCACCATTTGCGTGGGCGCTGCTCATTATCGCGTAGATGCGGCCCTTAGTTTGTAAACATAATATCTTCATGACGATCGCAACTTCCAAAAAAACTTCTCCTGATTGGCCTGTCGTAGGCTTTATGGCCTTTCTCCATATCGGCGCATTATTTGCTCTCCTGCCCGCTAATTTTAGCTGGTCTGCGGTCGGGCTAGCAGTATTCCTCCACTGGGTAACAGGCGGATTAGGAATTACACTCGGATATCACCGTCTCGTTACCCACCGCAGTTTTCAAACACCCAAATGGCTAGAATATTTCCTAGTTATTTGCGGTACTCTTTCCTGCGAAGGTGGGCCCATCGACTGGGTAGGAATGCACCGATTACACCACATACATTCCGACACCGAAACAGATCCCCACGATTCCAATCAAGGCTTTTGGTGGAGCCACATGGGCTGGATGCTCTCGGATCTGCCGATCAGAGTTGAAATCCCGCGCTTTACAAAAGACATTGGCGACGATCCAGTATACAAGTTTCTCCAAGCATATTTTATCCCCATCCAAATAGTCTTCGGTGTCTTGCTCTATTTATTAGGCGGCTGGTCCTTCGTGGTTTGGGGCGTGTTTATGCGGATTGTAGTGGTTTTCCATTGCACTTGGCTGGTGAACAGCGCTACCCACAAATTCGGGTATCGCACCTATGAGTCGGGCGATCGCTCCACCAACTGCTGGTGGGTAGCAGTCCTGACTTATGGCGAAGGCTGGCACAACAACCACCACGCCTTTCAATACTCCGCTCGCCACGGTCTCCAATGGTGGGAAATCGACTTAACCTGGATGACAATTCAACTGCTGCAAACACTCGGTTTGGCAACAAAAGTCAAATTAGCAGACATCGCAGAAAAGTAATAGGCGATCGCAAGTAACAGGTTATTAGTCATTAGTTTTACACTGACGGCTAATAACCAATTTTCGATCTAATTTCTTCAACATTGGTTAGCCTGAATAAAATCCAGCAAAAATCCGCAGCCAGCTCCCACCAATCAGGAGCAGAATGTACTATCATAGATATTGCATAGATATTGAATCCAAACAATTAGGTTTTTCACCTGATTAATTTTGTAAATTTCAAAAATTCTCAACAATACATACTCTGGATTCCTCATCTATAGCTTTTCAGGTATAGCCTTTCATAATTCATGTTTGATTAGCTTGGGTTTATTTACCTCTATCTAACCTAGTTTATATGAATTTTACTCAATTTAAAACCTCAAATCTAAAACCGCATGACAATAGCAACACAAGACAAACTCCAATACAATTGGGCACACATTATTGCTTTAGCCGGAGTTCACATCGGCGCTTTGTTCGCCCTACTTCCTGCGAACTTCAACTGGACAGCAGTTGGTTTAACCGTATTTATGCACTGGATAACAGGCGGCTTAGGAATCACCCTCGGATGGCACCGCCTGCTCACCCACCGCAGCTTTCAGACACCCAAATGGCTAGAATATTTCCTAGTTTTCTGCGGCGCTCTAGCTTGTCAAGGAGGAGTAATTCATTGGGTTGGATTGCACCGCTTACACCACAGCCACTCCGACGAAAGCGCACTCGACCCTCACAATGCCCAGCAGGGTTTTTGGTGGAGTCACATGGGCTGGATGTTTTATAAAGGCCCCGCCCACGATGAAATTCCCCGCTGCACAAAAGACATTTCAAGCGACCCATTTTATCAGTTTTTGCAAAATTACTTTCTACCAATTCAAATCGCCTTTGGTGTCTTGCTTTACTTAGCAGCAGGTTGGCCTTTTGTAGTTTGGGTAATTTTTGTACGCTTAGTTGTGGTATACCACTGCACATGGTTTGTTAACAGCGCCACTCATAAATTTGGCTACCGCACCTACGAGACAAAGGATAGTTCTACTAACTGTTGGTGGGTTGCTGTATTAACTTATGGCGAAGGCTGGCACAACAACCACCACGCTTATCAATACTCTGCCCGTCACGGTATGACATGGTGGGAAATTGACACAACTTGGATCACAATTCAAGTGTTGCAAGCACTCGGTTTGGCCACCAAAGTGAAACTTGTAGAACAATAGCGACATGGGGCATGGGGCCTAGGGCATGGGGCCTAGGGCATTGGTTGCTGGTTACTTGTTATCGGTTCTTGGTATACCCTCACCAATAACAAATAACCAATGACTAATGACTAATGACTAATGACTAATGACTAATGACTAATTAGCCCGTTTTTGGTCGCTGCGGCCGCGCAAATACTCCGCTAAAAACGCCAATCCTCCCGAACCTACCATTAACAGCACGCTCAGAGCATTAATATCAGGTTTCACCCCAGTCCGAATCCGGCTAAAAATTTCCATCGGCAAAGTTGTAGTCCCGCTACCTGCGGTAAAACTGGCAATCAAAAAATCGTCCATGCTGAGGACAAAAGACAGGAGACAACCAGAAACAATGCCAGGTAATAATTGAGGTAATAAAACCTGAACAAAAGCCTCAACTGGCGTCGCTCCCAAATCCAAAGCAGCTTCTTCTAAAGACGGGTTAAGGTCTGCTAATCTAGTAGAAACAGCTAGGGCAATATAAGCCAAACAAAACACAATGTGAGCCGCTACAATTGTCCACAAACTGAGAGGAATAGCCAGGGCTGCTAAAAATACCAGAGTCGCAACCGCACTGGCAATATCTGGAATAATAATCGGCAAGTAGGCAACTCCCTGATACAAACTCTTGCCAGGGAAGCGGTAGCGGGCCAAACCCACTGCCATCAAAGTACCGAGTACAGCGGAGATAGCAACTGCACAGATAGCAACTGTCAAACTATTTCTCAGCGCAATTAAAATGCGGCTATCGCTAAATAATTTAACGTACCAATCTAAAGTAAATCCTTCCCAGCCTGCGCTAAAACGTGATTTATTAAAGCTGTAAAATGTCAGTACCAGAATGGGCAGGTACATATAAAAAAACATCAAAACGGCAAATACAACCTGCCAAGAAACCTTAAATTTAGGCTTTAAGTACATATCGGCTTGTATTTCCTCCTGTGGATTCTCGGTAGTATTTTCCATATCTTGATAATGGGGAATTGGTAATTGGGATTGGTAATTGGGAATTTTTTCCTTTTCCTTCAACATCGGTTAAATCCGTTAAATCCGTTACATCCGTTACATAATCCGTTGCCGAACTTCTTCCTTCCTAGATTGCATTACGATCGCCATANNCTAATAACTACTGACTAATGACTTCTTTAGATTGCATTACGATCGCCATATTTGAGCAAAAGTGCAATTCCAATACTCACTGCAAAAATCAACACCATACTCAAAGCCGAGCCCAGCCCCCAATTCTGAGTCGCCCCCAAAAATTGATTGTAAATCAAACGAGCCGCCGTCATGCTCGAAGCGCCGCCCAGCAACTCTGGATCGACAAAATCGCCCAAACAGCTAATAAATACTAGCAAAGAACCCGCAGCAATTCCCGGCATCGTCTGGGGTACNNTAAGGCAAATAACTGTAAGCCATGCCAATTAAAACTGCTGAACTTTGATTGAGCAATTCCACCGGGGGGATGCCTACAAGTGCCAGCACGGAGTTGAGAACCCCCGTAGGACGCAGAATTGTAATCCAAGCATAGGATCGCAACAGCGAAGAAGTCCACAGTGGCAAAACAAAGCCCAACAAAGTTAAATTACGCCACTTTTTCGAGACATTGAGGGCGATCCAGTAAGCTACGGGAAATCCCAGCAGCAAACACAGTATGGTAGTCCCGGTTGCAAAAAAGACCGATCGCCCAATCACCTGCAAATTCAGAGGCTCAAATACTCGCAAGTAGTTGTCAATTCCCGAAGGAATCACCAAATCCCCGGGTTTGATATTCGGGACCAAACTCAGTTGGAAAATGACTATAGTTGGTATGACTAATAATAGAGCCAGCCATAAGCCAGAAGGGCCGAGTAATGCCAGGGGGCCAGCCCAGGATGACCAGGGAGAAACAGTTTCAGGCTTCGATGGAGAATGGGGAGGAATTGGAGGGGGAGCTTTGGTGGAAACAGTCATAAATAATAGTTTTGAGTTTTGATTGTTGATTGTTGATTGCTGATTGTTGATTGTTGATTAGTAGGGCGGGTTCACCAACAATTTATGCTTAAAATAAACAATCTCCTATACTTCGACTACGCTCAGTAACCGGCCCCCACTCCACGGTAAATCGAAATGTACGTGAAATTTATGGGGAAAATAAGGTTAACCACTGGTTAATTTAGTCCAGTAGCGATCGTACACATCTATAAATTTTCCTACGGGAGCAACACCTTCGCAATTTTTCAAAGTAGCCTCCGAAGGGAAAAGAATTTCGTTGGCCCGCACTTCCGGCGTCAGCAAACTAAAAGCATCTTCCGAAGGAGTTGAGAAACTGAGCCTTTCTACTAAAGAAGCAGCGACATCCGCTTGCAGCATAAAGTTGATCCATTTATAAGCCGCTTCGGGATTGGGAGCAGCTTTAGGAATTACTAAAGTGTCAGTCCACAGAGAAGAACCGCTTTTTGGTACAACATAGCGCAATTTGTCGTTATCTGGAATGACCTCATTAGCATCAGAAGAGTAACACATGGCTATCTTCAAATCTCCCGTCAGCATTTGAGGCCGCCAAGCATCAGTGGTAAAAGATGCGATCGCCGGTTTTAACTCCACCAACTTTTCGTAAGCTTTTTTGACTTGCTCTGGGTTCGTAGAATTGAGAGAATAGCCCAGCATCCGCAACGCAGCACCCATCACTTCTCTAACATCATTGGCGAGGGTCATTCGCCTTTTCAATTCCTGTTTGTGTTTCCACAAATAGTCCCAATCGACAGGAGCTTCTTTGAGCTGTTCGCTGTTGTAAATCAGGCCTGTGGTTCCCCAACTCAAAGGTACGCTGTAGCGGTTTCCTGGGTCATATACAGGATCTTGGAACTGTTTTTTGAGTCGATCGATCCCTCCCAAAATTGAGTGGTCTAATTGGCTCAACAGCCCCAGTTCCTTCATCTGAATCACCATGTAGTCAGAGGGGTAAATGATGCTGTAGGCCCGGCCACCGCCGGCTTGAACTCTAGCCAGCATCGCCTCATTGGAGTCAAATACGTCTGCAATCACGCGGATGCCCGTTTTTTCGGCAAAGCGATCGAGCAAAGCTTTGTCTGTATAGCCAGCCCAAGTATAGATGAAAAGTTGGTCGGCATTACCTTTGACTGGAGGAGCAGATTGTACATCTGCAAGTCGCCAGCCGCAACTAGAAAGGGCTAAGCCGGAGATTGTCGCCGCCGAATTTTTTAGGAACTGACGGCGTGTAGAATTAGCCCTGGAAATCCTGGAAATTGGTAGATTTGTCGGAGGCACAGTTCGATTTTAGATTTTAGATTTTNNATTGAAAAAGGTTGAATTATTTTTATTTCTTCTTGCTTCTTCCAACTTCGGTCTTCCATTACATCCGTTACATCCGTTGCATCCGTTACAAAATCCGTTGCCGAACTTCCTTCGTTTCCCAATTATCCCCGATCGCTCAAAACGAGACAATCAGTAGTTCCCCAGTAAGCATAAATCGGCGTGTGCGGGTCTGGGAAAGAGCCGCCGGTATTCGCTTGCCGCACCGTCATTTGATCGCCTGTGGTCAACTCAACCACGTAATGAACGTGGGTGCCCATGTACATGATATTTTTGAGCCTCCCTTCAAAACAGTTGACCGACACTTCCGGCTGGTAAAGATTCAAATATACTTTTTCCGGCCGGACACTGACTACTACAGAGTCGCCCGTTATCCCGTTCCACATATCCGATTGCTGGACGACTATTTTTAGTCCGGCTGCGGTACGAACTGTTACGGTCGATCGGTCGATCGACTCCACATTACCAGCAAACAAATTCGTATCCCCAATAAAATCCGCCACAAAAGCCGTCTGCGGACACTCATAAATTTCTTCAGGAGAGCCAATTTGCTCAATTCTGCCCTCATTCATCACCGCAATCCGGTCAGAAAGACTCATCGCCTCTTCTTGATCGTGAGTCACCATCACAAAAGTCAGCCCCAATTCTTGATGCAAATTCGACAGTTCCAACTGCATTTGCTTCCGCAACTTCAAATCCAGAGCCCCCAGCGGTTCATCCAGCAGCAGTACCGCCGGTCGATTCACCAGAGCTCTGGCCAAAGCCACCCGCTGCTGTTGGCCGCCCGACATCTGGCCCGGAAATCTGTTGGCGAAGGATTCCATTTTCACCAGTTGTAAAACTTCCCGTACTCGTTCTTCAATCTCAGCTTTCCCCAACTTCTTAATCCGCAATCCAAAAGCGATATTGTCCCAAACATTCATGTGCCCGAACAAAGCATAGCTTTGAAACACAGTATTTACCGGACGGCGGTAAGCAGGAGTATTGGTCATCGACTGACCACGAATCATCAATTCGCCCGCCGAGGGAGTCTCGAAGCCAGCGATTAACCGCAGCGTCGTAGTCTTGCCGCAGCCACTGGGCCCCAGAATGCTAAAAAATTCTCCCTGATGGATTTCTAGGTCAACTCCGCGAACTGCGGTTTCGCCGTTGAATACCTTGAAGACCTTGCGGAGTTCAACGTCAATCGCTGTATCCGCTGCTGTAGTACCTTGGTTGAGTGCTGTCTGAAACATATTCGCCCGTTCCTGGGGGTTTGCTACAGTTCACAAAAATTTACTTAAATTTCTTTAGAACTTACTCCAAAGTGTAAGCTAAAGTTTTTGTTCTTTACATTTTACCTGAGAACTCAGCCCGATCGAACTCCAAAGCCCAGCGTCCCATACCCAATTTTATTTATGGTCATCTATGGGTTACTGGGACTTGGGGCGGGAGAGGGTTTTGGCTTTTTGTCTGTTTTGGGTTCTTCTGCTTTTTTCCACTCTGACAAAGGTCGCTGGACGGCATTTTTAAAGTCGAAAGGTACCAGAATCACGGGCAAATTTTGGGACGAATTTTGAGGGGGCGATTCGGCTGGGTTGGCTTGAGCGTACAAGAAGCGGCCGCTAAAGTCTGTTTTGCCTAAAACTAGGCGGTGAGTTTCATGATTGTCCAGCTTGACTGTTACGGTAGCTTGGGGTTTGTCGAGACCGAATTCTGCCATTTGAGCGGGGGTGATATTAATTGTGCGATCGCTCTTTCCCGTCGCCAACCTGTCTAACAAAAAATCTACTGATGCCTGATTTGCTGCTGCTGGTACTGGGACTTTCATTTTCCAACTAGATTCCCCTCCTTTTATAGCATAAACTCGCTCGAATGTCAAGATGTTTTCGGGAGTTTTTACTGTAAAGAATTGTATGCGATCGGACTTGAAAGTAAAAATTCTCTGTTTTTCATCCTTAGCCGCCTCTTGCTTGGGAGCTACTTGTATCTCGAACAATGAAACCAACCCAGTTAAGCTCAGTGCGACCGCTATCAATACTAATGTATTCTTCTGCAATTTCATAATAACTGGGAATGGGGAATTGGGAATGGGGAATTGGGCATAGGGCATAGGGCATTGGGCATTGGGCATAGGGCATTGGGCATAGGGCATCGGGCCTTGGTAATTGGTAATTGCTAATTGTTAGTAAATAACTAATGACCAATGACTAATGACCAATGACTAATGACTAATGACTAATGACTAATGACTAATGACCAATGACTGATGACTAATGACTAATGACTCTTCATTATCTTCTCTTCCACCAGATAGCGCCGCCAATTACCAGTCCGAGTAAAGGCCAAATTAGCCAAGCTAAAACCAGCAATCCTACTTGAACAACAGTCATATTAATGCGACGGTTGGTAGCTTTTTTCGGGCTGATAGAAAAGCTTTGCTGGTCTGGCTTACTCAACCAACTGACAGAGTTGAGAAACACGTCGCTATTCAGTTGTTGGTCAAACCAACCATTAGTAACAAATTGAGAGGTTCCAATGATTACCATTCGCGATGATTTCCCTGACGCTGAAGGGACAGCAGGAGTTGAAGTTGGACTGGGGGATGATTTCGGAGATGTTGTCGGTGTTGGCGCAGTTTCTGGGGAAACTGTCGGGGAATCTGTCGGTGTTGGCGCAGTTTCTGGGGAGATTGGAGGCGTAGCTTCTTGGGAAACAATCACCTCATAGCTAATGGGGGAAGCTGTGGGAGATGTTGTCGGCGATGGAGTCGGAGTTGTTGTTGGTGAGGGTGAAGTTGTTGGAGTCGGAGGTGTTGTTGGTGAGGGTGTTGTTGGTGAGGGTGTTGTTGGTGAGGGTGTTGTTGGTGAGGGTGTTGTTGGTGAGGGTGAAGTTGTTGGGGAGGGTGTTGTTGTTGGGGATGGTGAAGTTGTTGGGGAGGGTGTTGTTGTTGGTGAGGGTGAAGGCGTAGCAGGTGAAGATGTTGGGGAGGGGGAAGGAGTTGATGGGATACTCCCAGTGCTCGATCGCACTAAAGCTACACCTAATAATAACGGGCCTGGTCGATCGGTCTTGGGATCGAACTCCAACTTTTTAGTCGTCAAATCGCTTTCGGCCCAACTTTCCTGACTTGTCCAAATCAGCGGTTTTTCTTCTATCCCTTCTACTTTCGTGGTTTCCAAAGGACGAGCAAAGGGATAAAATGAAACGCCACTACCAAAACTTTGAGTAATCGGATGTTGGCCGTAAAGTCTGACAGTGGGAACCGTGGGGCCCAGGCCGAATCTTTGACCAGTACCCGAAGCATCGATAGCCAAACGACTGTCTAATTTTACGCCCCATTCTTGTAGTAGTTTATCCAATCCCAGATTAACTGCTGGGTCTACCATTAAAAATACACTGCCGCCGCGATCGAGATAAGCTTTAATTGCTTTAATTTCTGCATCTGAAAAGGGTTTTTCCGGCCCAGCAATAATCAAAGCATCTGCATTTTCGGGCACTTCTTTGCTTTCTGAAAAATTCAGCGTTTGTGTGGTATAATATTTGTCCTTTAGGAATTTTTCAGCTTGCTGAATTCCGCCTTGACCTTCTTGTAGCGGGCGTTCTCCTTTTCCTTGGAGAAAGTAAACAGTGGGATTGCGCGTACTGAGAATTTCTTCTAAGCCATTGGTAAGTTTTATTTCCGAAAGCCCTTGATTTGGGTCACTACCAAAAGCAGTGCCGCCTTTTTGAAGCACCTGTTTTTTGTCGCCTGATTGTAGGTAAATTTCTCCGATGCTAGTAATGCTAAATTCCCTGGCTTTTCCCGGTTGGGCTAGCGGGTCAACAAATTCAAATTTGAACTTCTCGCCTCCCTCACGTTTGTAGCTTTCCAACAATTCTTTAATTTCGGGGTTTTGGGTGGGGTCAAATACCCAAACTTTGACTGGCTGTTGCAGGTTTCGCAATATTTGCTGAGTCTGGGGGGCGAGGGTAAATTTTTTGCTTTCGGTTAAGTCGATGCGGGTGGGATAGCGAAAGGCTAGGAAGTTAATTACTCCGAGAATCACTAAGACAGCTAGGGTGGAAATCAGGGCGTTTGTGCTGGCTTGAGTGGAACGTCGCCCCCAAAAACTTTGTTCGTAAGAGATGTACAATACCCAAAGTGCGATCGTCACTATTCCAGCAATAACTAGACCGACTGTCAGAGGTTCCCATGCTGCGGATACAAGTCTTGCTGTCACCCCTGCGGCGATGAGGAGGGGACCCAGCCAAAAAATGTATTTCCAATTGCTTTTGCTAATTTTCATAAGGTAAATATTGGGTGACAAAAATGAGGTTAGAGAAGGTTATTTTATACCAGATTTATCTGCAACCATGCTGTGATATCTGACATATTTTTGAAATCTAGCACGGTGTCTCCTAGCTTTTCTAATTGCTGTACGGATAATTGACGGATGCGGTTTTCTATTTCCGGCTCTATTGTACCTAAACGTCGCACCATTTGACGCATTATTAACGATAATTGAGCTGTTTTTGTCGCATCCTCTCTGGCGATATCTATGGCACTCTGCTGGTCGTGAAGCCACAATTCGTGATGCTGTAATTCATTTAATTCTTGCTGAGTGAAGTTGGACTCGTTAGCCAGTTGAAAGGCTTTCTGAATTTCGGGAAATGCGCTCAATTTTTCGGGGACTGTCTGCAAAGTGCTAGTGTTTTTGAGAAAGTAAATCCATTGGTCGGCGGTTGTTTCTAATTCGGCTAATTGTTTGCTAAATTTTGGCATTTCGACAAATACTAATTCTATTTTAGTATCTGGATAATCAAAATGTTGCTCTTTTTCCTTAAAAATAAACCGCGAAATGACTTCTTTCTGATTCCCAAACATTTCAAAATCGGCAATCTTTAAAGATATTACTTGTTTGAGTTTTTCGTAGCGTTCTTCTGGTGTTAATTCCAGGCTATAGGTTGTTTCGGCGTTGTACAAAAGTCTTTTTCCGAAGGAGGACACGTTGATCATTTGAAGTTCGATCAAAGCTATTTGTTCGCCGTTAATTTTAGCTTTTATCTCTAGGTAGGTGTCTTGGACTCCGCCAGTTGGGTTTTCTGTTTGGGGGTGAATTATTTCTAAGTCTTCGATGACGGGCTGTGCTTCATAGAGAATGGCGTTTAAAAAATTAATCAGAATGTCTTTGCTGTCGCTGGAAGCGAAGATCTTTTTGAACGCTAAGTCGATTTTGGGATTGATGAATTTCATTGTTTGATGTACTTTTCAGTAGTTAGTAGTCAGTAGTTAGTAGTCAGTAGTCAGTAGTCAGTAGTCATTAGTTATTTATTCGCAATTAGCAATGCCCGATTCCCCATTCCCCATTCCCCATTCCCCATTCCCCTGATGTTTTTTTAAGAACGTTGATAGCGCAAGGCGTCGATGGATTGGGCTGTGAGAAATACTCCTAAAATAATGTAACTGGCAAACATAATTAAACTGCTGGTGTCGAAAACTCCCTTGACAAGATTGGTGTAATGTGTTAGCAAAGAAAGTTGTCCTAATGCTGCTCCGAAGGGGCCGCCGATACCGACGGCGGCTGCATCAATCACCCAGAGAAATAATACTAGAGCGAAGGTAAGGATGGCTGATAAAATTGTGCTGTCTGTGAGGGAGGAAATAAACATTCCTAGGGACAATACTCCGGCTGCTAGTAAGATTAAGCCGCCGTGTCCTAGTAGAAGAACGGCGGAGGTTACGGGAGGGTTTGAGGAACTGAGGACGATCGCCTCGCAGAAGAGTAGGGGCAGTAACATTGTGGTGTAAAATGTTAAAACGCCGAGGAGTTTTCCGGTAGCAACTGCCCAGTTGGTTAAGGGCGATGTGGCTAATAGTTCTAGGGTTCCGCGCTTGCGTTCTTCTGCGTAGAGTCCCATTGAGAGTGCGGGTAATACGAATAATGAAAGGGAGCCCATAATTCGCAGGAATAGTTGCAGAAATTCGTAGGGAACATCGATGGGTGGTTCGGTAATTCCCATTTGATCTCGCTGGGCGATTTGGGGAATTAATCCGTCGGGGGCGAGGAGAATGGCGATTAAAAAGTAGCCGGTGATTAGCCAAAAGACTGCTGCGATCGCATAGGCTAATGGCGAAGCAAAATAGCTTTGTAGTTCTTTGCGGTAAATTGCGACAATATTACTGATCATTATTAACATTGGGGATGGGGAATGGGGGATGGG
>DPLL01000167.1 GCA_003542015.1 Microcoleaceae cyanobacterium UBA9251
CGGTTTCTGAGATGGTGCGCGGGCGTCGAGAAATGTTAAGATATAGTTTGTTTCGTCACCTCGACATAAATATGTTCTAGCCGCACCGGATACCGCGCAATTGAGTCAATAGAAATTCCATCAAAACACAAAATAATCTCTTTTAATTCCAAAGGTTCCGGTAGCCAAAAAGCTAAATCGCTACCGTAACGACGGGGAATGAAATTGTATTCTTGAGCGCGGGCGATGACTTCAGCTTCTTCCTGGGTTTTGACAACAATAATCTCTTGAGCCGGAATCAGTTTTTGCAATTCTTCTAAACTGCCCTCAGCTACAATACTGCCATTTTTTAAAATGCCGATTCTCTGACAAAGACGCTCAGCTTCATCCAACAAGTGAGTTGTTAGCAAAATCGTAATTCCTTGAGATTGCAATTGCTGAATTAACTCCCAAATTTCATAGCGGGCTTCTATATCTAAGCCTGTTGTTGGTTCATCTAAAATTACTAATTTAGGTTGGTGCACTAAAGCCACCGCAATATTCAATCGGCGCTGCATTCCCCCGCTCAAAGTTTCTACGGGGCTGTTAGCTCTATCTGTTAAATTTACTGCTTTTAAACATTGCTCTACTTGATGGTAACGCTGTTTGCTATCTAATCCATAAATTTGAGCAAAAAAGTTGAGGTTTTCTTCGCAACTCAGGCTTTTGTAAAGCAAATTTTCTTGGGGTGCTACACCGATTAAGGGTTTTGTTGAGTCTGAAACTGGTTCGCCATTGAGGGTGACATTGCCACTGTCTGCATTGAGCAAGTTGCATAATATATTGATTGTTGTAGTTTTCCCGGCACCGTTTTGTCCGAGCAAACCGTAGATTTCTCCTGGTTGTATGTGCAGTGTTAAATCTCGAAGCACTGAACGATTACCATAGGATTTATTTAGCTTTTCTATTTGCAGCACTGCTTGAATTCTCCGTAGTTTTTTGTATATGAGCATTTACGGTTGTTTTGGATTTTTTTAACCGCAGAGGGCGCAGAGGGCGCAGAGGGGGAGAAGAGAGAGTTCTAAAGTCTTCTTTCTACTCTCAGCATTCTGCGGTAAGAGAGCCATCCACCTGCTATCATGGTTAGAGAAAATATGAATAAGAACCAGAAGTGTTCGGAAATGTCATCGAAGTTTTTGCCGTTGGCCCAAACTTGGATTAGCGATTCGTTCATGTGATAAATTGGATTATATTTTGCCAGTTCCAAGAGGCTTTTGGGAAACAGTGCTGTTGGCAAAAATGCGCCTCCTAAAATTAACAAAGGAACTCCGAATGCTGCTACTAGGGAGTTGACATCTTCTGTGCGCCTCGCGAATTGGGTTCCGAGAATGAAGCCGACACCGACGTAGGATATAATACTGAGTAGAATAATCGCACTTCCTAATAGAATCGAACCTTGGAATTGTGCTCCGAAACAAGCTGCGATCGTATATACTAAAAGTACCTGACCTATGCCGATGCAACTGTGAGCCAGGAAAATTCCTAAAAAGTAGGAAGTGCCACTTAGGGGGGAAATAAATAGGCGTTTGAGAGTGTGCTGTTCTCGCTCTGCTACTACTGTTGCGACGCTCCCGCCGAGACAGCTAAAAAATAAGGCGGCTCCTACTAAACTTGCAGGTGCTGCACTTTCAAAGGCTTTTGCTGTTGTCAGGTTGGCGCGTTCTTGTAATATTACTCCGTTGATTAGCAAGATAGAAACTGGGAAAATACTCCAGAGGATTAAGCTGCGTTTTCGCCGGAACAGTTCAATTAAAATTCTCTGCGCTACAGCTAGGGTTTCGTACCAGTATTTCATCTTAATTCGGGTGAAACTTACATCTTCTATCATTCTCAATAACAGGCAAGATGCCTGTTCCACAAAGAGTTAATTTGATTGTGGGTGGGGACGGGTTTATTTAACCTGTCTGTACTTTTTTGAGCTTTTGGTGCACCCGCCCCTACAGGCATTAAATAATACATTATTTATACCACGGGACATTATATCATACAAAGTTCAATAAATTTAACTCTCAATCAAAAAAAAACGCCTGGACGGGTTTTGCGGTTTTAGGCGATCGTTTTCACCTGTCGGTGTCTGTCTCCACTTATAGTGTTAACCTTTAATCTTTACTTAATCGTAAAGCTTGTACCTCGGTAACATCCTTGAAAAGAACTCAATTTTGTGTGATTTATCTGTTCTAATTTAGTGACGAGTGAGGGAGTATTTGTACTTTCAGTAGTCGCATCCCATTTGTAGATAAAGTTGCCGAGGTAGTCTCCGGTTTCCTCGTAGCTGTGTTCTTCAACCGGAATTCCAGTAACTCCTGAAATAGTTTGGTTGTGGTATCCGTTAACCAGGATTTTTTCGATGACTGCACCTGGTTCTACAGTCACATTCCAGTTGATTGGTTCGTAGGCTGAAAGTGCGAGAATTATCGGTTTGTTTTGGCGTTCTACTTTTACTTCGATCGCACTTTTTGCTCGATTTCCGTTTTCCTGTGGCGAAGTAGCTTCGTAAACGGCTATTAAGTGCAGTTCTTTATTTCCATTTAAGGAACCGACATGAGATGAAAATTTGTATGACTGACCAATATAGCAGCTAGCTTCAAAACTCATAGGGGAAATTGGAGCTGTTTTTTGGGCTAGTTTCTGCTGCACCGCCGGCACTACCCAAAGCCCTGTTCCTACTCCCAACGCACTGATTAAAGTTGCCGCAATACTGAGGGGAATTAGATTTGTTAGGTGGCGAAAAGCGTTGGTTTTTGTGGTTTTAGCTAGCTTTTTTTGCCAAGTTTCGGCAAAGTTGCGATCGCCTTTTGTGTTACCATTGAGACAAGTCAATAAGCATAAACTTTCCGGCTGTTCTAGCAGACTTTGGATTGCTGTCCCTTCGCCAATGTAAAGGTTTCTAGTTTTCCTGTCCAAAAGCAGCGAATGGCGATCGCCCTCGCCGAGATTGTATTCTTGTAGGACAGGCTGAACTAGGTCATGCTGTAAAAACACCAACCAAGCCATATTATTGCCAGTCTCGACTGTTTTGCCGTCGCTGCAAATAAGTTGCTCGATTTCCGGTTCCCACCGCCAAGCTACCCAGGGGCTATCTCCTCGATAGCCGAGGGATTTTTCCAGTTGCGGATGAGCGGTAATGTTTAAGCGTTGAACTAAGTTTGACACTAGATGTCTCCATCATTTTTCATAGACAAATATAGACACAATTCGACAAAGGTATAATCGTATCCATCCAGGCGATGAATAGCCTTGAGGTGATTTCGAGATACACTGATCACTGTTGAGCGATCTAATCGGACATCAAAATTACCCTGAAATCGAACCGTTTTGATACGTTTTCCTGTTATTGGTGCCCATTTTCCTCTGATTACAGAAACGATATCACCCGTTTTCCATTCTTTCACTTTTTGTTTAGCCCGATAATTCTTTCGAGGAAAACCGTATTTGTCATTTTGAACCATTTGCCGACAACCCCATCCTTTCGCGGTGATACGTAATGGTTGAGTTGTCAGAATCTCTAAAGAATCAACTTTTCCCACCCACGCAGCATCTAGCCAATGTGATTTTGGTAAATTCAATCGAGTGCGATTAAATTTAGTTAATCCACCAGAACCCGTTGAGACAGGTAAACCTGTTTCTTGGAGTCAATTAAACAGCGCCCATCGAGTTGAATTAACCGCCGCCGCATCCTTAAGAGGTCTTTTAGCTTGAGACAAAATTCGTTGAAGAACTTCTGGATTTTTCGCTAAGAATTGCCCAATATCTTGAGTCCCCTTTTTCTGGTTGCATTTTTCACAAGAAAGACAAAGATTGGAGATGCGATTAGTTCCACCTTTAGCTTTGGGTTTAATGTGTTCCACTTGTAATGGGATATTTTCTGCCCGACAATAAGCACATTTTCGCTCCCATTGATTCAGCAGATATTCTCGAATCTCGTAACCTTGTAATTCCCCTTGTTGATATTCAATCCCTGAGATTTCTGGGTTTTCCATCTGTTGTAGATCAAATCTCACTAATTCTTGAGAAATCGAACCGAGCGGTGCCAATTTCCGAAGGCGAAGAACCCAAGTGAGAGTCGTTTCTACTCGATGTTGTAGGGAGGGAGCTAAGGAGCCCCTTGAACGAGTGCGATTAAGAAATCTAGCTTGACGATACCGAGTTTTTCTATTTCGTCGAGAACGTCGAATAGCACGACAGGCAAGATGCCTATCTCCACAGTCCTCAAGACTAGATTTAATCGCGTATCCTCGATGAATCAACCAGGCACCAAAAATATTTTTGTTGCCTTATTTTAGTGCAATTCCTGTCACTTGAGAACCGGGATCTGGTTTCATTTCCAGTGGTTCATGATTGGCCTCAACCTCCTTTTTTAAAATGATCGTAAATGGATACCATCGAAACACAGCAGCCTTGCCAGCATTTAACAACTTTCGTGCTATTGATGGCTTACAGGGAGTTAAAGGTCTTTTGAGGGTATCAAGAACAAAAACATAATTAGACATGGTTGTGTCTATCCTTTTCAGTAATGTGTGCCTCGGCTAAGTTATCAGTCGGTACTATCCAAACAGCACTAGCTTTGAATAAACCCTTGCTTGTTTAACTGTTCGGTTCTAGTGCTTGGGACTGGCAAGCATCCCAAGGTAGGAACTTTAACGCTTCCCGATAACGGTGGTCTGATCCTGAGCCTGGACTTACTTAGACTTCAGGGATTGTCCAGAATTGTCTATGGTTTCAGTAAGTGTCCTCAAGTGCGATCGGCAACTTCTATTTCTTAGCTTAGCTGATTATGGCAGTTCAAAAAGTGCCGGTGCCAGTTCCACTGTTGGGAGACTGATTGTTATTGGGATTGGTAGTTGGCGAAGTTCCCGGATTGAGATTATTGGGATTGGTAGTTGGCGAAGTTCCCGGATTGGGATTATTGGGATTGGTGTTTGGTGAAGTTCCCGGATTGGGATTATTGGGATTATTTCGATTATTGGGATTCGTACCCGCAGGAGTAGTTGTCGGAGTGCCGACAGCATCTCTGGTGATGACATTGGGTTTGGGAGTCGCCACGCCTGGGTTGGGGTTGACGGTACTGGAATCACGGTTATTCGTAGCTGCGGGTGCACTATTACTGCCACACAAACTGCCTAAATCAAAAGTTGTGCCGCTTGTGGTTTCGATGTAGCAAACGGGTACGTTTACTTGGGGGTTTGAGGTAACAGGAAAGTCTGCTGTTCTGGGCATGGGAAGGCTAAAAGCTGCTTCTGCCATCAGTGGAGTCAAGACAGCGGATAAAGTGGCTATTGTCGGTAACAATCTCATCAGCGTTTCCTCAAATATTGACTGTTAACTGTTGACTGTTAACTGTTGACTGTTAACTGTTGACTGTATTAGGACTTACGCACTAAATGGCGGTTTTACAAGGTTGGGAGATGCTTCGCAATGCTGGCGAATGACATAGTTACGTTGTTAATGCGTAAGTCCTATTATATCAATTTCGGTGGGACTCAAAAATATTTTTTAACAGTCAACGGTCTACAGTCAACTGTCAACATTCCGGCACCACCGGAATTGATATAGCGATCCTAAATCATTTGCATAATTCTTGTAGGGGCAATCCGACCCCTACTCCCCGTGGTTGCCCAATCCCTCGGAGGGCGGGCACTCTTGGCACCGCCCCTACATATCTGCATGAATGATTTAGGATTGCTATCTGATTTAGTAACGAATTCGCGGGTCAATGTAAGCATTCAAAATGTCAATTACAATGCTAGCAATCACGACTATTCCAGCAAAAAATACCACAATTCCTTGGACTGTTGGATAATCCCGCAAACTAATCGCTTCATAAAGTCGATTTGCCAACCCCGGCCAAGAAAAAGTAA
The DNA here is from genome assembly GCA_003542015.1 of Microcoleaceae cyanobacterium UBA9251. Lineage (GTDB taxonomy): Bacteria > Cyanobacteriota > Cyanobacteriia > Cyanobacteriales > Microcoleaceae > Microcoleus. The sequence goes on from DPLL01000167.1 coordinate 5,877, forward strand.
CTTCTGTTAAAATAGCGCCACCCAACAGTGCAGCAAAAGTTAATCCTAAGACTGTAATCACCGGAATTAGCGCATTTTTCAGAGCGTGAGCCCATAAAATTTGCAATTCGGGAATGCCTCTAGCTCTAGCAGCCTCTACATAATCTGCTTGCAAAGTTTGCTTGAGATTCACTCTCACAATGCGCTCGAAAATGCCGCTTAAAAGAATGCCTAGGGTCAAACTCGGAAGTGCTAAATAATGCAAAGAAATGAGAAATTGACCAGGGTTAGCGCTCAGAATACTATCTATTGTGTACAGTCCTGTATAGCCTTGGGGTGCTGTTAATGTCACCGGAAAGCGTGTTCCCAAGGGAAACCAGCCTAACTGGACTGCGAAAATTAATTGCAATACCATCCCAGCCCAAAAAGCCGGCAGGGAGTAAGTGATAATGCCAAATAAACGGCCTACAACATCGAAAATAGTGTTGGGGCGGGATGCTGCTAGGGAACCGATGCTGATGCCGACAATTAAGGCTATGGCCATGCTACAAACTGCTAATTCCACCGTAGCGGGGAAATAGTCGCCGATTATTTGCCATACGGTTTGTCCGCGAGTGGTGATGGAGGTTCCCAAGTCCAGACTGAATAAGTCTTTCATGTACTTGAGATATTGCTGCCATAGGGGGGTGTCGAGGCCGAGTTGGGTTCGCATTGCTGCTTTGACTGCGGCTGGTGCTCGCGAACCGAGAATGGCATCTATGGGGTCGCCCGGAGTGGCCCGCAGCAGCAAAAATACTGCTGTGGTGATTGTCCACAGCATCAGCGGTGCTAGGAGCAACCGGACAACTATATAAGATTGTAGGGCTTTGGAGCGAGACATAGGATTTGGGAATAGGAAATTGGCAAGAGATAGTTGATTCTAACTATTGTCGATCGCCAATTACCAATTCCCGATTTTTTTATGGCCCCAGCAGCGATTCAAATGCGGCTTGCAAAGATTTGATGTCGCCGACTCTGGCGACTAACAAGTTCTCGCTGCCGGCATCCTGTAACCTTTGCTTCCAATACTGAATACTGTCTGAGTTGTTCATCCAGTAACCGATCACGGTATTAACGACTCCATCGACATCCCAGCCGCGGTTGGGCGAAACTGTCTCCACGGATTGCACAAAGGAATCTAGAGTGCATTTGCGGTTTCCCAAGTATTCTACACCCGCCGACTGCTGCTTTTGCAGCAATTCCTGCTGTTGATTGAAAAAGCATAAAGTTGGAGCTACGCCCAGGATTTCAAATGTATAGTTCATGTCATCCTCCCAAAGTATTATTTTGCCAAAATGTCGATCGTCCAAAAAAGCCAAAAACGCTTTATAGCGGTTCTCAAAAAAGTGAGGTATGCCCTAGGCCCACGGAGGCCTATGCCCTAGGCCCACGGAGGCCTATGCCCTATGCACGTCGGGTACCTCATCTTTCTGAGAAAGGCTATACTTTGCTGGCGTTGATGAAATGCAGATGCTTCAATTATCCTCTTTGTAGTTGATCGGGATTTTGGCGCCTGATCTTATTAATAGCAAATTTTTTAACAGCCGATTGTCACATACTTTACATTTGTCATGCCACTGTAGAAAATTTTAACATCAGATAGAACTAAGGCAAGCGTGTCACAATCTACCTGATAAAGGCTATATTTCTCGATATTATGGTTGCAGCCTTTTCTGCCACAAAACCTATTTATTACATTAGGCAGCAAGATTCTCTTATAGACAAAAAATATACTTATTACTGTGCTTTCCTACCAAAATATAAGTCTTCTTCACTTCTTAAGCCATATTGTTCAACTTTTTCCGAACTTAATGATTCAGCCATATTTTCTATGGTTATACTAAATCCTACTTCTGTTAGACGATCTGCATAATCACGTCCGTACCATCTAACATGATCTTCTTGTCCAAAATTGCGTAAGCGATCTTCCGGTGATGTAATCGTAGCGTCCTCAAAAGTTTTTTCTCGCTCCGAGGCAATTGGTACTTGTAAAGAAGCCCATCCATTGGGTTTTAGAACTCGTAAAAGTTCTCTCATTGCTTGTCGATCATCCAAGATGTGTTCTAAAACATGGTTACAGATAATTACGTCAAAGGTATTATCATCATAGGGAATATTGGTGATATCGAGTTGGACATCTACGGATGAATTATTAAGATCGGCGGTTATATATTCAATATTTAGTTGGGAACTAAAAAATTTTTTCAAGCTACTTTCAGGTGCGATGTGTAGCATTTTAAGTGGTTTATTTAAGTCTAAGTTGGATTTTTCTTTAAGCAGTAATGTCAGAGAGCGGTGTCTTGGCTGCGAATCACAATAAGGACAAATAACATTGCGATAGCTATCACTCCAGTCAATAAAATTAGTCAAAAAATGACCACAACAGGGACAAAAATATAAGTTATCCTTGCCAAAAATTTTGCTGATAGAAGTTTGTATTTGTATCCTGATTTTGCTTAAACCAACACGCATACATCTTTGAGATTTAATCAAAAACTGGTTAAAATTGCTCATCATTATCAGTTTTATCCTTTTATAAGAAACACAAAAAATTAGGGTGACTGCTGATTAGGATTTTTGGCAATAAACTCTCAGAAGCTTAATTTTTTTTTCCAGCCCTAACTCAGGAGCGAAGCCAGCTAATATTCGCAATCACTCATCGTCTATCGCCCTCAAGTCCCACCAAAACTTTAGCATGAGGTCGGGTGCAGTGATTGGTTATGCCTTGATTATTTCACAATTCTTTATTAACTAACTCAAAAATATAAAACCCCTCAAGGTCACGCAGCCCTAATTCAGTGCTTGAGTGCTCGAAGCCCCGATCACTCCCAGGAGTCGATCGTCCAAAAAAGCCAAAAACGCTTTACTTTGCTGCCCTCGATGAACTGCTGATGCTTCAATTACCATCTTTGAGATCGATCGGGATTTTGCCCGCTTATCTTATTAACAGCAAATTTTCCAACAAGGGATTGTCACCTAATTTACATTTGTTGTAGCACTGTAGAAAAATTAAAATCAGATTTTTATTAAGCAGGGGTAAGGTGGATAAGCCGCACCCGGAGGAAGTGATACCATTTTAGGTTTTAGATTTTAAATTTTAGATTAAAGAATTGAATAATTAGGAATTAGTGATGACAACCAGGGTTGGGAGCACGGGCATACAGTTACATTTTTTCTAACCGGGTGTGAGTTTTTGGCCGCGAGCCATCAGGGCGATCGCCACCCATAGGCAATTCGTGGCATCATTGTAGGGGCATCGGCATTGCCGTACCCGGAAGTCTTTACAATAGCGGTTGAAGCGCGATCGCACAATACGCAAACCGGGTTGGTGTCAAAAACTGATGTTATTCAAAAGTCTGAGTGATCGCCTGATGAAAAGTTCGCCAAAAATGTCGCTGCGTCTGGTGTTGTTAGTGCCGCTGGTTGTGCAAATCTCTGTAGCGGTGGGTGTTACGGGATGGTTGTCTTTTCGCAACGGTCAAAAAGCCGTCAATGACCTCGCTACTAGGTTGAGTTTGGAAGTCGCAGCGAGGACTAAAGAAAATTTCCAAAGTTTTGGGGATGTGTCTCACCTGTTTCTGCAAATGAATACTGCTGCGATCGCCTCTGGAAACTTAGACCCCGAAGACTTCCCTAACTTAGAACGCTATTTGTGGAACCAAACCAAACTGAGCGATCGCATGACAACTATCTACTACGGCGACGAACAGGGCAGATTTCTATTACTCAAGAGAGAAACCGAAAATTTAGTATACATCAGAGACGAATCAACCGCTCCCGATCGCCAAATTTATCGCCTAGACAGCCAAGGAAATCGCACTGAGTTAATCAAAACCGTACCCTATGACCCCCGTACCAGACCTTGGTACACAACGGCCAAACAGTCAGGAAAACCCACTTGGTCTCCCATCTACGTCTTCGCAGCCCCGCCAGTTCTCGGCATTACACCAGTGACGCCCATCTACAACAAAACCGGCAGCCTGCAAGGTGTACTGGCTATTGACCTCACTCTTTCCCAAATCAGCGATTTTCTCAAACGGATCAAAATCAGTCAGTCTGGACAAGTTTTTGCGATCGAACGTAGCGGCGAAATAGTTGCCAGTTCCACCGAGGAATTGCCCTTTGTTACCTCCGACAAAGACGGACAAAAACGGCTGTTGGCCACTGACAGCAAAAATCAGTTAATTCGATCGGCCGCCACGTATTTACAAAACAGATTTGGCAGTTTTGCACAAATTGACAGCCAAGGACAGTTTACCTTCGATCTAGATGGCAAGCGTCAATTCATTACTGTTGCTCCCTTGCGAGACGGCCGCGGTCTCGATTGGCTGATCGTAGTGGCAATTCCCGAAGCCGACTTTATGGAGCAAATTAACGCCAATACTCGCACAACTATTTTAATGTGTTTTTTTGCGTTCATATTGGCGATCGGACTGGGAATTATCACCTCTCGCTGGGTTTCCCAACCGATTACCCGATTGTTGGAAGCTTCCAAAGCATTAACAAAAATGTCAGAGTCATCGGACTTTACCTCCGCAGAATTAGACGAAGAAATCGAAGTCCAAGGTGTCAACGAACTAGGCGTTCTCGCCCAATCTTTCAACCAGATGGCAAGACAATTGCGATCGTCCTTTGTCGCTTTAGAGCAAACAAACTCCAATTTAGAAAACCGAGTTGCAGCTCGGACAGCCTCACTCAAAGCAGCCGAAGCAGAACTGCGAGCTTTGTTTGCAGCGATGAGCGAATTAATTATAGTTTTGGATGCTAGTGGCCGCTACTTAAAAGTAGCACCAACAAATCTTTCCCTACTGTATAAACCACCTGAAGAATTAATTGGTAAAACCCTCTCCGAGATGTTTCCGCCAGCCACAGCCGATCGATTTCTGCACTACATCCAATCAGCTTTAGATACCAAGCAAACAGTCAGTATCGAGTATACTTTACCCATTCGCGATCGCGAAATTTGTTTTGCCGCCAGCATTTCGCCACTTTCAGAAGAGTCCGTAATTTGGGTAGCCCGCGATATTACCGAGTACAAGCGAGCCGAATCGGCGCGCCTGGAAAGACAAAAACAATTGCTCAAGCAAAATACTGTTTTGGTAGAACTCGCCAGAAATAAAGCACTGTATCGAGGCGATTTAAAAGTGGCGTTGAGGGAAATCAACGAAGCCGCAGCTTATACCCTACAGACAGAAAGAGCCGGCGCGTGGCTGTATGATGAAAGTCGATCGAAACTGGAATGTCTCGACCAATTTCACCGCAGCACTGGCCGACATTCCCAAGGAGTCGAAATCGCAGCAGCAGACTATCCAGCTTATTTTAGAGCTTTAGAAGAACACCGGACGATCGCAGCCGACGACGCTCTATCAGATATGAGAACTAAAGAACTTACCAAAACTTACTTTGCACAGAGTGGCACTACTTCTACCTTAGACGCGCCAATACGACTTGGCGGACAAACAGTGGGAGTCATCTGTATCGAACAGATAGCAGGTACGAGCAACTGGACATTAGAAGAACAAAATTTCGCTGCTTCCCTCGCAGATTTAGTCTCCTTAGCCATCGAAGCCAGCGAGCGCGAACGCACAGAAATAGCTCTACGTCAAGCAGAACAAAAATACCGCAGCATCTTTGAAAACGCAGTCGAAGGCATTTTTCAAACCACACCCGAAGGTCACTTTTTGAGCGTTAATCCAGCTTTAGCCCGCATCTACGGCTATTCCACCCCCGAAGAGTTAACATCCAATCTCACAAAGCTCCGACAGCAGGCTTACGTTAACCCCCAGCGCCAGGAGGAGTTTATGCGAGCGATCAATAAATCCGGCGAAGTCTCAGGGTTTGAATCCGAGGTTTACCGCGCTGACGGCTACGTCATTTGGATTTCCGAAAGCGCCCGTGCGGTGCGAGATGAGGACGGGAACACGCTGTACTATGAAGGCAGTATCGAGGATATTAGCGATCGAAAAGTCTTTGAATCAGCCTTAAAACTCGCCGTAGAAGCAGCCGAAGCCGCTTCCACAGCCAAAAGCATCTTTCTGGCAAACATGAGCCACGAACTGCGAACTCCCCTCAACGCCATCATCGGCTATAGCGAAATTCTCCAAGAAGAAAGCGAGGAATACGGTTACACAGAAATCATCCCGGATTTGGACAGAATTCGCACTTCGGGAAGACACTTGCTGTCACTAATCAATGACATTCTCGACATTTCTAAGATAGAAGCCGGCAGAATGGATCTTTATTTAGAAACCTTCGACATCGCAGCTTTGATAGAAGAAGTCGCCTCCACCGCCGCGCCACTAATTGAGAAAAACGGCAACACTCTAGACTTGCGTCAAATTAGCAATATCGGCACTATGCACGCCGACATTACTAAAGTGCGGCAGATTTTATTAAATTTGCTGAGCAATGCTGCCAAATTTACTAAGAATGGCACAATTACTCTCACCGCAAATCGAGAACAGATATCGGGCGACAGTCATGAAGGGAAACCAGAAAAAAGTTCTCAATCTGAAGTAAACTCTCATGCCTCAATTCCCAGTAAAGAATTTTTAGTTTTTCATTGTATTGATACAGGAATTGGGATGAATCCAGACCAATTGCAGCGGATTTTTCAACCGTTTATCCAAGCAGATGCTTCTACCACGCGCAAGTATGGCGGCACCGGTTTAGGACTGGCAATTAGTCAGCGTTTTTGCCAAATGATGGGCGGCAATATTTCCTTACAAAGTCAGGAGGGTGTTGGTTCTACTTTTACGATCCGTTTACCTGTTAATCCGCAAAAGTAGGGTGTGTCAGGTACACAGCAACTGAATTCCATGCAAAAATAACACTCTCCGCACCTTACAAGGGAAATTCCGCTTAAAAAGGGGGACTTCAAACCAAGTAGGTAAACTCAAAGTAAAAAAAACCTTATTTTTATTTTTTATTTTTTACTCATCACGGCTGTGTACTTGGCTTAGATTCTCCATTCACCACCCCCGTCGTATCCACAGCATCAGCGATATTTTGTTTTCCAGTTTCAATAAACCATTTATATTGATCGATAGTTTCGGGACGAGCATAAGTCAAACACATTTTTCTCCAGCGCAATTGCTCTTTTATATCTTTTTTCTCTTCCAAAACATCTTCTAGCAAGCAATAAGCCATGCCTCCACCGAGCTGTTTTTCTTTAATTGCTTCGTCGAAAGCAACTGCTTGTTTAAGCTCTTTTTCAGCAGCTTGGTACTGTTTTTGTTGGAGCAGTACCCAGCCCAAGTTTAGATACAGTTCATACTTGAGTTGAAAATCTTCTTTATGAACCCGTTGTAATCCCATTCGCAGTAAAGATTCAGCAGTAATCGTATCCTTTTTGCTAATAGCAACGCGACCTAAGTTATTAAAAGCGCGGAGATTCCCTTGCTCTAAAGCTCTTTTATACTCCGTGCTAGCTTGATCTAGCTCTCCCAAAGATTCGTAGATTTGTCCCAAGGCAATTGGAATATCTGAATTATATGGATCTATTTTTGCCGCTTGATCGTATTTTCCTTTGGCTTTTTCCAGTAAACCTTTTTCGTAGAGATTTGTTCCTTCTCGATAGTTCCATTTCCCAATCTCAGGCAAAGAGTTATAGACTCCCACAGAAGCCAACAATAACATTGCGGTAATTCCCAAGGTTGCTTGACTGTGAAATTGGGGAGAAATATTGAGTTTTTTGAGCAGGTTTTTAATCTTTTCTTGTCCTGTGTTCTGCAAAGTGTGGATTACCGTGAGAAGTAACCCTCCTTGTCCGAGCAGACCAAAGCTCTCAGCGAAGCTGATTCCTCCCGTGGAAAAGAGTTGAACGAAGGTTGCCATATAGGTCGCTACCCCCGTCAATCCAGCGATTGTCAGCCCGTTAAACAACGAATCGAAGGGATGTGAGTGGGAAACTTCCTCGTCGGAGGTTGGTTCGAGGAACCACCACCAAGCTTCTGGGGAGGGGTGAAAGGTAGCTCGCCATTCTGCTAATTTTGCTCCTCTGGCGATCGCATCGGCTTGTTGTTTCAGGAAGTTGTCCAATTCGAGTAGTTTAGCCAAACTTTCCACAGAAAGCTGGGTTTTCTCGTTGAGTGCTTCTTTGATCGCATCGCGAGTAACTAAAATATGGAGAATTTCTATTTCTGAGGGTTCAGACTTTGCCAATTTTAGGTTAGTGAGAGCATCAGTATATTGAGCTAAGGCAAGTTCTAGTTTCACGATCGGACTTGAATAATTAGATTACTGAAAAACAGTTTACAGCCAATTGCAGGTTTATACTTTAAAATAATTGTAGCCATAATTGTTGTGGAACAGGCAGGATGCCTGTTCTTGACTATCTTTTTGGGAGATATCTAGTATATTTAAGGGTTTCAGGCATTTTTGGGCGATCGACCTCTTTGACTTACTCCGATGGGTTTTCAGCCCCTAAAGGGGCTAGAAAATGTCTAAGTCCCGTTAATTCCTTTGAGCGCTTCTCGGATCGAGAGCATCCCGCAACCCATCACCCAATAAATTAAACGCCAAAACTGTTGAAATAATCAAAATCGCGGGGGGCCAAACCAACCAAGGTTGCAACACTAAAATTGAAGCATTAGTAGACAGCGAAAGCAAATTTCCCCAAGAAGGATCTGGCTGTTGAATTCCCAAACCAATCAAACTCAAAACTGACTCCGCCACAATAAAACTAGGAACCGATAAAGTAGCGGAAATAATCACGTAAGTTGCAGTCTGGGGTAGTACGTGGCGGACAATAATATAAAGTGGATTCGCACCCATAGCCCGTGCCGCTTGGACAAATTCTAGTTGTTTAATCGAGAGCACTTGACCGCGAATTACCCGCGCTAAACCAGTCCAACTGATGAATGAAGTAATCATCACGATCAACATAAATCGCTGAGCGCTTGTCAATCCAGGAGGCAGAACTGCTGCTAGTGCTACTAATAAATAGAGACCGGGAATGGTCATCAATACTTCGACGAATCGCATCAAAATACTATCAATCCAACCACCAAAATAACCGGAAATTCCTCCTATTAATAGCCCTAAAGGAAAAGAAATTGCTATTCCTACTAAACCGATGCTGAGGCTAATGCGGCTACCGTGTACTAAGCGGGTAAATTGGTCGCGAGCTTGTTCGTCCGTGCCTAAAATGTTAATTTTGCCTTCTCCTATAGTACCAAACAGGTGTCTATCTAAAGGCACTACTCCACAAAATTTATAGGGGGAACCTTTGACAAATAAAACTAGAGAGGAAGGTTTTCGCGAGTCTACAATTACTTCGCGATCGCCTGTATTTGCATCCACTGGGCCCTGAGTGGTTGGATAAACGTGTGGCCAGATAAATCTGCCGTCAGGGGCTGTCAAATGAATCTGAGTTGGCGGTAGCAAGGAACCGTTTAATTGAGAGTCGTAGGGGTCGTAAGGTGCTACAAAATCAGCTAAAATTGCTACTGTGTAAAAAATTAATAGTAGTACGGCTCCCAACCGGGCTAGAGGATTATTTTTAAGATTTTGCCACCATTTCATATGTTTTGAAATTGTTGATTGTTGACTGTTGAC
>DPLL01000322.1 GCA_003542015.1 Microcoleaceae cyanobacterium UBA9251
GACGGCGAATTCACCCAACTCCTAGAAGACATCACCCGCTACCATCAAATATTCCAACAAGGCTATGACAAAATCATCCTCATCCGTCCCACCACCTACACCGGCTACGACATCCAACTCACCGCCGCCATGCAATGCTTGGGCTACACCAAAGAGCAATTTCAATTCATCATCGTTCAACCGATCGAACTCTACGCCTTCCACAAACCCACCCAGCAAATCCATCCCATCCCCGACATCGCCCCCGCAGAATTGCTCAAAGCCGTGAGTATGGATGCACTGCGCTGGTACTCCCTCCGAGTTCCCCTCACAGAAGTTGCCCCCATTAACATCAGCACAGCAGGAAAACCCACCCCGCAAGATAGCCTCTATCGCGTTCAATCTGCATATCTTCGCTGCTGTACCCTGCTGCAACAAGCACAGCAGCAAGGCATCATTCAGCTAGAAACTAATGAGGGCAACCACGGGGGGTTTGCCCCTACGGAAAACGCACCTAAACTCATGTCATTAGCAGATTATGTCTGGGAATCTCCCGATGCCGCCACCCTAGCCAACCTTCTGCAAGCGGTTCCCAAAATCCTCCAACAAAGCGCCGCCGAAATAGCCCCTCATCTGGTTTGCCGCCACCTGGAAGCTATTAGCGAAACCAGCCTGCCGTGGTTGGATTCCCTGAGTCTCAACCCGCAAAACTGCGCGCTTTTGTTAGCTGCGAAGCAAACAATTTTTGAGTTGTTAGAGAACGTTTTGGCGATCGCCCTTCCTGAGTCAACTTTTCCAGACTCAAATCTGCGATTTGTAAAGTTTTCTGAAGATTAGGCCGCGTTTCGCATAAAACTAGGCGATCGCCCTTTCTTGCTCTTTCTCAACTAAGGGCGATCGACCTTTTGGAATAAGTCAAAAAGGGCGATCTCTTTTTGGGGATATGGAAAGGGCGATCAATCTTTTTGGTATGGAGAGAGGGATTTTTAAATCAGCTAGGAATGCGATCGCTCTGGGCAAATTCAATTAAACTTCAGTAAAATGAGACAAAGCTATCTAAGCCTCCAAATCTAACTAACCATGCAAACTTTAACATTTGACAGCATTTTAGACGCGATCGAAACCTTGTCTATAGACGAACAAACCGCTCTGCTTGTCATTATGCACCGCAGACTTAGCGATCGCCGTCGCACCGAAATTGCCGCTAACATTGCACAAGGAAAACAGGACTATCAATCTGGAAACATCTTTAGAGGTACAGTTGATGAAGCGATCGCGGAGCTAAACCGTTGAAAACTATCACTTTTACTTCATATTTTAAACGTGCCTACAAAGCCCTCATCCGTAAACACCCAGAGCTACAACCCAAAGTTGAAGATGTCTTGAGACTTTTGGCAGAAAACTCTTTCGATCCATCACTGCAAACACACAAACTCAAAGGTCAATTAGCTGGCTCTTGGGCTTGTACTGTGGAATATGACTGTCGGATTGTATTTGATTTTGTTGAGAATCCAGAGTCGGGAGATGAAGAAATTCTCTTGCTCGACATTGGCAGTCATGATGAGGTGTATTGAAAATGTTGGCTTAGAGGATCGCCTTTTTCTATCTGCCATAGTCAAGGGCGATCGCCATGAGTGGAATAAGTCAAAAAGTGCGATGCTTGGGATTGCAGATAGCCACTATTCCCCAAAGAACGATCGCTTGCCGATTTGCTACGATACAGTAGAACAAAAGAAACCGGGTTTTTTAGATAACCTTTGCCTCTCAACCGATATCTTCTGCAAAAACCCGGTTTCTGAACCCCCAAGCGGTCAATTGAACCTGCCATAATTTAAGATCCCGTAACTCGGATGCTCGATCGCAATGTACGCAACTTCCGACAAATCAATCGGTAAAGTTTTAACAACGCTGACCGTTACCAATCGTGCCGACCAGTCTGCTGCTGCACGAGGATTCATTTCAACTGAGCAAATACGTTCCATCACCCTAGATCATGTTTTGGTAGACCAGGGTGCAACTACATTATGCTTGCGATGTTGTTGCGATCGCCATTCCAGCGAAAACTAAACAGCAAATCGCGATCGGCTTTTCTTTCTCTTTCTCAACTAAGGGCGATCGATCCTCCCCTCATGTCCCCCCCTTCTTAAGGGGGGTTAGGGGGGATCAAACCCAACAACTCCCCACAAACCNNTCAACATTCGTAAACCTGACAACTTTCAATCCATACCCCTCTAAAATCCCGGTTCTTTCTGCATCATATAGTTTCCCGTGTTCCGTAAAATGACTCTCGCCATCAATCTCAATTACTAACAGTAATGCCGCACAATAAAAGTCTACGATAAAATTGTCGATGGGTCGCTGTCTCAAAACTCTAAAGGGGAAATTTCTTAGAAAATTCTGCCACAGTTTTTTTTCCGATGGAGTTGGATTTTTCCGCAGTTGTTTGGCGATGGGGATGAGTTTTGGATTGTATGGTAGGTGGAAGTTTGAGTCGTTTAGTTTTGGCATGATTCTGGTATGATCCCCCCTA
>DPLL01000323.1 GCA_003542015.1 Microcoleaceae cyanobacterium UBA9251
CCCAAGAAACCCGGTTTCTGAGACAAGGTGGGTAATTGCTGAAAACATTTTTCGGGAATTTTGCATAATTTCCCCCCAAATTGCCGATACATATATATACACACAATCAAAGGTAAACTCCAATGGACGAACAACGCCTCGCCGCCTATCTCCAACTGATTCAAGCCCTGCTTGAGTGCCCTAGCGGTGAAGAGGGTGATATTCTCGAAGCCCATCGAGAGTTAGTTGATGCCTATTTTGTGCAAGTCATGGAAGCAGTGGCGGCGAATATGGCAGCAGAGGACGAATCCAATGCAGGTTGGTTGCAGAATCTGGCGGCTCTATTAGCAAATTATGTTAGCAATACGGCAACTCCTGAAGAGTATTTCTCTTTCTTGGGGAAGGTGTTGCAAGCAACGACGGAAAGTAACGGAAATCGTCAATTTGTCTATCCAATTTTACAAGAAAACCTCGATAAATTGGATTTGAATTTTGCTCAAATATTGCAAGCTTGGGATACATCCACATTCATAGAACTTGCCTCAGAAGAATCTGCATCCATCGCAGCAGCTATTGGCGAGTTTGGCAACTTAATTCAGCAGTTTCCCCTGGGGCGGCGGACATGGAATTTAGAAATAGGTATTGCTTGTTATACCGCAGCATTAGAAGTCTATAAGCGCGATGATTATCCCGAACAATGGGCAAACAATCAAAACAATTTGGCGAATTCCTATAGTTACAGAATAGCAGGAGTCAGGGCGGAGAATATTGAACTTGCGATCGCCGGTTATACCGCAGCCTTAGAAGTCTATACCCGCAATGATTATCTCGAACAATGGGCAATGACTCAAAATAACTTGGGGGCTGCCTATAGTGACAGAATAGAAGGAGTCAGGGCAGCGAATATAGAACTTGGGATCGCCTGTTATCGGTCAGCTTTAATAGTGTATACCCCTGAGAATTATCCCGAAAATTGGGCAGGGACTCAAAATAATTTGGGGAATGCCTATAGTGACAGAATAGAGGGAGTCAGGGCGGCGAATATTGAACTTGCGATCGCCTGTTTTCGGTCAGCTTTAAAAGTCTATATTCCTGAGAATTATCCCGAAAAGTGGGCAATGACTCAAAATAATTTGGGGAATGCCTATAGTGACAGAATAGAGGGAGTCAGGGCGGCGAATATTGAACTTGCGATCGCCTGTTATCGGTCAGCTTTAAAAGTCTATACCCCTGAGAATTATCCCGAAAAATGGGCAGCGACTCAAAATAATTTGGGGAATGCCTATAAAAACAGAATAGAGGGAGTCAGGGCGGCGAATATAGAACTTGCGATCGCCTGTTACCGCTTAGCCTTAGAAATTCGCACTCCTATTGCTTTCCCTTTAGACTGCTTGCAATCAGGTAGAAACCTCGGCAATACCGCTTTCACTGCTGGCTTCTGGGATATCGCCCTGGAAGGATTCGACAAAGCAATCCAAGCAGTAGAAAAAAGCAGAAGTTGGGCAACTTCCGATAATATCCGCCAACAGATGATAGCAGAATCCATCGGTGTTTACGAAAAAGCAATTCAAGCTGCTGTCAACAACAACCAACTGGAAAAAGCCATAGAATATTGCGACAGAACCCGTGCTCAGCGGTTAGTCGATTTAATGCACAGCAATGACTTGTATGCTAGCGGCGAAATTCCGCCCGCAGTGCAAAAGTATTTGGATGAATTTAAAGCGAAGCAGCAGGAAATTGACGCAGAAGTCGAACAACTCCGCAATCCATCTGAGGGGGATAAGGGATTAGTTGGTGTGGGGAGTCAGTCGCGGAGTCGGGCGGATACTTCTGCTTACACGAAGAAGATTCAAGAGTTGGAAGGGGAGAAACAGCAAATCTGGGAAAACATTCGCCGTTTAGATCCGGTTTTAGCGGGACAAGTTCAAGTAGTTCCGATGCAGTTTGCGGCGATGCAGCAACTGATTGATAATTCCCAGACGGCGATTCTCTGTTTTTATACTACTCAAAATGACACTCATGTTTTTGTGATTTACAAGGATAAAGCGCCGCAGATTCACACTTGTCTGGGAGAAGGTTGGGCAAGTTTTCAGCAGTGGATTTTTGAGAATTGGTTGTCGCCTTATTTGGCGGATAAGAAAGTTTGGCGGCAGGGTATGGGTGAGTTTTTGTCTCAGTTGTCGCGGCGGTTGAAGGTTGATGAGTTGATTGGTAATTGTTTGGATGGGATTCAGGAATTGATTGTGATTCCGCATCTGTATTTGCATCAGATTCCGCTGGCGGCTTTGCCGGTTAACACCCTCGCAACCGAGGAGGGCGGGCACGGGGGCACCGCCCCTACGCAGGGGGGGAGTAAGAATCACAGCGACAATGCGAAAGCGGTGGAACCGATGGCGGTGAGGCTATTTGTATTAATCGCGCAATACCGCAGTCAAATTGATTTTACCGAAGAGGCGATCGCCGGAGCTCAAAATGGCTGGCATACTCTTAAGGAAGGCTTACTTTTTGGCAGTCAACATGGATCTAAATTGGGTTGGGATGTTGATAAAATAGATAAATTAACTGGACAAAATAGCACATTGGTGCAGCAATTTCAAGCAGCTATGGATGATGATTTTAATACTCCTGGTGCTTTGACTTTGCTGTTTGAATTAGCGAAAGAATTGGGCAAGGAAGGTAATGTTTTGGTGCATCAAGGGAAAACTGAAACTGCTGCGGAATTGCTACAGCAAAAATGGGTGACTTTGGTGAATTTGGCCGGAGTTTTGGGTTTGGAAGTTTCGCCGGAAGCTGAGACAGAAATCTCGGTTGGTGGTTTGACGGATGGGGAGATTGAGGCGATGATTCAGCAGCGGAAGGATGCTCGGAAAGCGAAGAATTTTGCTGAGGGCGATCGCATTCGCAATGAACTTAAGGATAAAGGTATTACTCTGATCGATCAAAAGGATGGTATCACTATCTGGCATCGCGGTTAAAACTTGATCTTAGTCTGCGGAGGCAGACTTTGTGTGTGTAGAAGCGGTTTCAACCGCCGAATTCTAAACACGCTCTAATGTCTTCCTCCGTCAACTCTGGAAAGTCGTCTAGAATCTGTGCATGAGACATTCCCGCAGCCAGCCAACCCAACACATCATACACGGTAATTCGCATTCGCCTGATGCAAGGCTTTCCACCGCGTTTACCTGGTTCGATTGTAATGATGTTGTCGCTCATGACAAAACCGAGTTTAGTACATTTTTTTTAGTGTAGCCTAGTCTTGGAATAAGCGATACAATTTACTCAACTTCGCAATTTGTTCAACCTTAGAGCTAATACCCTAACTCTATGAATACCCTCGACCAAGTGCTAGAAACTGCTTTGCAACTGTCCTACGAACAGCAGGAAATGCTGATAAAAATCCTGCAAAACCGTCACCGCGAGAGTATCCGCGCCGAAATAGCTGCTGATGCCCAAAAAACCTTAGCTGATTTCCGTACAGGCAAATTTCGACACCAGTCAGCCGAGGATGTTATTGCAACATTACGCCAGTCTTTGGACGATCCCGAAGCATGAGACAACTGGTTCTGACTCCCAAATTCAAACGAGCATTTCGCAAGTTTGTCAAACGAAATCCTGAGATCCAGCAACGTATTGAAGAATCTCTTCAACAAATGGAAGCAGATGTATTTTTTCCCAACCTAAGTACCCACAAACTAGGCGGCAAACTCGACGGTCTTCAGTCCTGCTCTTGCGGCTATGATTGTCGTATCGTTTTCTCGATTGAAGAGGATACGGAAACAAATAGTGAAGTCATTGTTTTACTCGACATCGGCACACATGATGAGGTCTATTAACTGTGTCAGTGATTATTAGACGACCACTTCAGGAATAGATTTAATTTTTATTTAACTTATTCACAAACTCCGCTACAGCATGAGATTCTTCGTTTCACTCAGAATGACAGAATTACCTTACAATGCGTAAGTCCTGTTTATTTAACTTATTCACAAACTCCCCATGACAGAATTACCTTACAATGCGTAAGTCCTGTTTATTTAACTTATTCACAAACTCCGCAACAGCCGCGACAAATTCTGCGGTTGATTCGTAGGGTAAAACATTGCGCCCAGGCATTAATAAACCTTCCGCATTTGGAAAATTGGCTAAATATTGTGCTAATCTTTCCTCCGGTTTTTCTTCCTTACCCTCTTGACTGATACTTGAGGCTTTTTCTCCCATGATAACGAGTGCGGGGCGATCGCACTTTTGAATCGTGTTACTATAATCCTGTCGCCAAAACCCAGATAAAAACGAGAAAACCGCATGACGGCTGTCAGGATTTGCCGCCCCAGCCTGCAAAGCATCCAACCATTCGCCGTCAACTTGCGCCGCATCGCCAAACAGTTTTTTGATTGAAAAAGAACGCAAAAATTCAGCACGTCTGGCGTAGCGGTAAAAAGCATTTCCCAAGGGAGAATTTAACAAATTCCAGACAATTCTTTGCTGTCTTTCAGTCGAATGTTTGTTGAGCACCGCCCAAGCAGGAGGCCCCGCCAACACTAGCCCCTGAATTAAATTCGATCCGCTTTCCTGCTCAATTTTTGCTAAAGCCAAGGCTACTGATAATAAAGCACCTTGCACCAGGACGATCGCAGGTTTTTTCACAACAGTTTCCAAGAAAAACTGCAACTGTGCAGCCCAATCATCAGGATAGCAGGCTACAGCCGGCATTTCGCATTCGCCACAACCCAAAAGATCAGGATTGTAAATCGGATTGCTGTTACCTGCTTTGTGCCAACTATCGCAAAATCTCTGCCAAAATACTCTTGACAATCCTACTCCGATAGGATGAATTAAAACTAAGGGTATGCTATTATCGGCTGTGGCAGCATTTGGGTTGTAAAAATCATAAGCACAGCGATAATTTTTCCATTCGTAAAACAGCGTTGGTGATTTTATAGACGAAATGGCAGACAAATCTTGGGTTGAATGTTTTGGTTGCATAGATTTTTTTGACTTGTGCAAGTTTTTGTGTAAATCTTACGTTCTATTATAATATAGGTAGGGACCGGTTTTACCCCATTAGTTTCAACTGAACGTCAAACGTATTACCAGTCTGCTATTTGACAATTAGGGCTCGATCCCCCCTACTCCCCCTTAATAAGGGGGGAACAAGATTTTTCTCAAAGTCCCCCTTATTAAGGGGGATTTAGGGGGTTCTACACTTAGGTAGAAGCGATATTTATCAAGTATTTTAGGCTTAAGTTGAGACCAATGGTTTCACCCTAAATATTTGGGGTAAATCAAGAGAGAGATAAACTCGCCCTCTAAGACTACATTTATTATTTAATCATGTCAGAACAACGGATTACTATTTCTTTACCTAACTTGCTGGTCATTGTAGCATCTTCCTTGCTGCTCGTCCTGCTGTGGCAATTGCGGAGCCTGCTAGTAATTCTGATGATATCAGTTGTGCTAGCTGCTTCCATCGTACCAATAGTCAATTGGGCCGAAACCAGGCGAGTTCC
This sequence comes from Microcoleaceae cyanobacterium UBA9251, assembly GCA_003542015.1. Taxonomy (GTDB): domain Bacteria; phylum Cyanobacteriota; class Cyanobacteriia; order Cyanobacteriales; family Microcoleaceae; genus Microcoleus. Next base: position 5,487 of record DPLL01000323.1, read on the forward strand.
CCGCTGGCTGGCCGTGATTGTGGTTTATTTAACTCTCATCGGGGGATTTAGTGGCACTGTAGTATTAATTGGCCCGACGGTCATCGAACAAATAGAGTTATTGCTGCGGCAGATGCCAGTTTATGTCGAAAGTTTGCGAAATGTGGCGACAGGTTTGATCAGCCGGTTGACAGACAACCCGCCGGAGTTGCTAAGCGAATTTGTGAATACTCAATCTTTGACTAATTGGGTAATTCGATCGAGCCAACAACTGGTTTTGCGATCGTATAGTCTAACTAGGGGAATTTTAGGAGGTTTCTTCAGTTTAGTTTTAGCTTTATTTATCTCAGGTTACATGGTAGCAGACAGCGAAACTTTAATTAAAAGTTTAGTGCAGTTTTTCCCCAAACCTTGGGACGAAAGATTAGCCGCCCAAGCTACGCCTATTAGCCAAAGAATGGGGAGTTACATTCGCGGGCGAGTGTTAGTTTCGGGGATTTTAGGCATATTTATTACCACTGGTTTGAGCTTTTTAGGAATGCCGGAATTTGCATTAGGCTTAGGTGCGATCGCAGGCGTGACCAACCTAATTCCATTCATCGGGCCCGTATTGGGAGCAGTACCAGCATTAATTGTAGCATTAGCTAAAGGTGGCTGGGTGCTTTTATGGGTATTGCTACTATTTGTATTTATCCAAAATTTGGAAACTTACGTCCTCGATCCTTTGTTAGTTGGTTCCTCCGTAGGAGTCCATCCTTTATATCAATTACTGTCTGTTTTAGGAGGAGTTCAAGTATTGGGAATTATCGGGGCTGTGATTGTGCCACCTTGGTTTGCGGGAGTTGCTGCTTTGATTGAAAACTTGTACTTAAAACCGAAGATTCGGGGCGAACATCGGTCAGCAATAACTCAGGCGAAAAATAATTCTGACTTGCCGCCAGTTGCGCCTTCGACATGACAGCAATCAACCACAATATCTGTAGGGGCTGGTTCACCAACATCTATAATTCACATCCCGAATATCAATAAACCAGCCCTGACAAAGCGACTATTCTCAGACATTCGATCCGATCTTATCATCTATGGAAAAACCGTCTAACCAACTGCTTAAACTCAGCCGCAGCTTATTTACAGACAGCGCCGAACAAGAAAAGTTTATTCACGCCGTCACCAATCCCCAACCATTTAATCCAGCCATCTTGTGGCTGCAACCAAAACCAACAGAAAACCCATTTAATCTCGAACAAGTTGCACTTTGGCAACCAGAATTTGTAGATAGACTTGTCCTCAACACCAAACCGGGAAAACATTCCTTACATCAAGCAGGACATTACTATTGTCTAGACTTTTCCTCAATCTTTGCCGCCTCCAGTTTATTAACAATTACACAGCCACTGGCACTAATCTTAGATATGTGCGCCGCCCCAGGAGGAAAAAGTATCTTTGCTTGGAAAACATTAAACCCAGAATTGCTCTTGTGCAACGAAGTCATCGGCAAGCGCCTCGGAATGTTACTATCTAACTTAAAACGCTGCCAGATTAGCCGATCGGCTACAATGAATCTAGATTCAAAAATCCTTGCAGAAAAAATACCGGAAACTGCTAATCTAGTAATAGTAGACGCTCCTTGTACAGGTCAATCATTACTAGCAAAAGGAGACAAAGCACCGGGCTGCTTTCATCCAGTCACCATTAACAGCAACGCCAGTCGCCAAAAAAGAATCTTAGCCAATTCTGCCAAAATTGTAGCACCCCAAGGCTATCTTGCTTACATGACTTGTACCTATTCAACGGCAGAAAACGAACAAGTGGGTGAATGGCTGTTAAGCAAATTCCCCCAATTTCAGCCAGTCATAGTTCCACACTTAGAAAAATATCGATCGCACCTGACAGAAATTCCTTGCTATCGGATGTGGCCGCAACATAAACTAGGAGCAGGAGCCTTCACGATTTTGTTTCACAATACCACAGAAGGACAAAAAAATCAGCTCCCAGCCGATTTTTTAGATTCAGCCCGTTTTACCAATCTCTAACTATCCGCGTTCATCCGCGTTCATCTGCGGTTAAAAAAATCTTCAACATCCCTAATGATTTTATCCAAATTATCCACAGCAATTAAAAAGCAAGTAAAACGCGCTTTCTGCCTTTTACTTACCTTAAATATGCTCATATTAAGCGGCTGTCAAAACAGCACCGCACGCACTGGAAAAAATAGCGGTATCATTCACCTCACACTGTGGCACGGCATCAATCCCCCACCCAACCGAGATGTGTTTCAAACCCTCACAGACAAATTCAACAAAACACATCCCAACATCCAAGTAGAAGCACTTTACATCGGACAACCAGACCAACAATTGCCAAAAATCCTAACAGCAATTGTCGGAAACGCCGCCCCAGATTTGCTTTGGA
>DPLL01000324.1 GCA_003542015.1 Microcoleaceae cyanobacterium UBA9251
CAAGTAAGGTCGCAAATTAACCCCGATGCCGTTCATCTATGGCGAGGTAAATAAGTGAATTAACAATGAAAATCAGATTCTGATCCCCCTAAATTCCCCTGATTGTTGGGGTACTTTGACACTCATTCTCTCCCCTTAAGAAGGGGGACGCAAGAACGATCTTGTCCCCCCCTTCTTAAGGGGGGCTAGGGGGGATCTCCGGGTTAAAAAATACCCCTAAGCACCCCCTCGCAACTTATCCAAAACCGCCCGATCTTCCAAAGTCGAAGTATCCCCTGTTACCTCTTGTCCCGCCGCCAAAGAACGCAGCAAACGCCGCATAATCTTCCCGCTGCGAGTCTTCGGTAAAGCCTCAGTAAATCGAATCTCTCCCGGACGGGCGATGGCCCCAATTTCCTTAACAACGTGCTGCTTCAATTCCTTAGCCAATTCATCGCTAGGCTGCTGCGTATTTTCCAGCGTCACAAAAGCCACAATTTCCTCACCCTTAATCTCATCCGGTTTCCCCACAACCGCAGCTTCCGCCACCGCTGGATGAGATACCAAAGCTGATTCAACTTCCATCGTACCGAGTCGATGTCCGGCCACATTAATAACATCGTCAACGCGACCCATTACCCAGAAATAACCGTCTTTATCCTTGTGCGCGCCGTCCCCTGCAAAGTAGACAAATTCGCCATTTTTAGGCCGCAAATATTCCCAATAGGTGCGACGGAAACGGTCTGGATCGTTGTAAAGCGTCCGCATCATGCCCGGCCAAGGATTTTTCACAACTAAATAACCGCCACTTTCATTAGTTACCGATTCGCCATCTTGGTTAACAACATCGGCAATAATTCCGGGGAAAGGAAGGGTTGCAGAACCTGGTTTTGTAGGAATTGCACCGGGTAAAGCGGTAATCATAATTCCGCCAGTTTCTGTTTGCCACCAAGTATCCACAATTGGACAATTCGAGTTGCCAATTATTCGGTAATACCACATCCAAGCTTCAGGATTAATCGGTTCGCCGACAGTTCCTAACAACCGCAAGGATGACAAATCTCTGGCTTTCGGAAAGTGTTCTCCCATTTTCATGAAAGTTCTGATTGCGGTGGGTGCAGTATAGAAAACGGTGACACCGTATTTTTCAATTACATCCCAAAAACAGCCAGGATTAGAATTGCGAGGAGCACCTTCATACATTAAAGTTGTCGCACCGTTGGACAGCGGCCCGTAGACAATATAACTGTGTCCAGTAATCCAGCCGACATCAGCAGTACACCAGTAAACATCGGTATCTTGGAGGTCGAATATCCATTTGGTTGTCATGTGGCTATAAAGGTTATAACCACCGGTTGTATGGACGACACCTTTCGGTTTTCCGGTACTTCCAGAAGTGTAAAGAATGAATAGCATATCTTCGCTATCCATCGGTTCGGCTGGACAATTTGCTGATACACCTTTTTGCAAATCGTGCCACCAATGATCGCGCCCCGGTTCCATGTGAATTTTCTGTTTGGTGCGCTCAACTACGAGGACGTTTGCAACTGTTGGTACGGCATTATTTGCTAGTGCTTTGTCTACTTGTGTTTTGAGGCCGACGGCGGTATCTTTGCGGAAGCCACCATCAGCGGTGATGACGAGTTTTGCTTGGCCGTCGTTGAGGCGATCGTGCAATGCTTCGGCACTAAATCCGCCAAACACAACGCTGTGTACTGCACCGATTCTGGCGCAGGCTAGCATGGCGATCGCAGCTTCGGGTATCATCGGCATATAGATACCGACGCGATCGCCCTTTTGGACTCCCAACTGTTTGATCACATTCGCCATTTGACAGACTTCGCGGTGGAGTTGCGCGTAGGTGAGAGTGCGCGAGTCTCCGGGTTCGCCTTCCCAAATTAGGGCGGCTTTATTTTTTCGCCAAGTTGTTAAATGGCGATCGAGACAATTGTAAGAAATGTTAATTTTACCGTTGACAAACCATTTGGCAAAAGGCGGCTGCCAGTCGAGTACGGTATCCCATTTTTGGAACCAGTCCAATTCTCGATCGGCGAGTTTGGCCCAGAATGCTTGGGGGTCTGCTTTGGCTTTGTCGTAGAGGGCTTGGTACTCTTCTAGGCTTTTGATGTGAGCTTTTTGGGAGAATTCAGCGGGCGGCTGGAATAGGCGTTTTTCTTGCAGTATTGATTCGATGGTATCTTGTGACATCGTTTTTAACTTTAACTTCGGTTAGTCTTTTTAACTATTGTTTGCATAAGTTGGGGCAAAATTATGTTTATTTTCATTAAGACTTTGAATACTTGTGTAAATGTTGCGATCGATTACCAATTACCTATTACCTATTACCGAATTTTCATCAAACAGATACTGGATTGCCATCAGCTTTGCTCATTGCATCTCTTGCCGATCTCAGTTTGCGGATTTTTTCATACACGGGACGAGGATTGCGACGTTGTTCTTCTTGCATTCTCTCGCCCCATTCCAACCATTCGGTTATGTACTGACCTACTGCTTCTTTGTTGTGTAGGTAATACAAAAGGGTTGCATAAACTTGTTCCAGGGTGAGCGATGTATAAATGTTAGCGATTTCTTCGGGAGTTCGAGGGCGAAACAGGTATTCATAAAGCATGGTTTCGATGCCAATGCGGGAAGCTTGGAGCCGAATATCGTCAGGTCTTAGGAAGTTGAAGTGGTCTTTAAGTTGCATGGCTGGTTGGGGGTGATATCTGGTATGATTATATCATCAGTAATCGTCTGTTTTGGGATTGATATTGTTTACATTTTTTTTTGGTTTTTTTTTAACCGCAGAGAGCGCAGAGAGCGCAGAGGAAGAGAGAGAGGAGTAATTCTGATATCAACAGGTTTTAATGGCTGTTAACACATCATCAATTACCTCCCAAATTTGAGCGGTAGGAATTGTTTTGCCAGTCATTGCTTTATGCCAAGTTTGAGGAAAGTATGCTATAATTGTTTTTTTAGATTGTTCAGTTTCATTACTTTCTGTTACTTCGGGAATCAGCACGATTACTTTTACTGCTTGTAACAGTTTGCAGCAGCAATCGTCTGTTTGGGGATTGAGGACGAAGGGAGGTAACTATCAGTTTATTTTTCTGATGAGGGGTAATCCCTGCAATCAGATTTTACCGGAGTTGAGTTTGATTGATCGAGAGCGATCGCTCTTGTTGGCGCAAGTATTGAAAGCGATTTGCAAGTTGCAAAATGTGCAGTTACAATTGGCATAAACAGGAGCGATCGCATCTAATGTTATCCTGAATTGGGCGAAGGTTGCTGACAGCGCGATGAATTCATTCCGTTATTTTTTAAATCTCAACCTGAATTAGTGAATTTTAACATCTTGAATTAATAAAAAATAGGGCAAATACTCCTGAAAATTAACACAATTTGGATGCGATGAATCTTCCTTATTTAGAGCGTTTCCCGATTTAATCTCAATGTTACAGCAAAATTTGAGTGCGATTTGTTTATGTAGAAGCGAATTCTATTCACCCGGATTTTCTAATTTTTTAACCCGAAATCAATCAAAGTTTATGAAAAATTTACAAAACGATGACAAAGCACAAATTTTGGATCTAAAATAAGAAACTGCTAGACCCTAAAACAAAAGGTAAGAAAATGTCTGAACTTAGACAAAATCTAATTACTAGAGATTGGGTAATTATCGCCACCGATCGCGCCAAAAGACCTGACCAATTCGCCAACCCAAAGCAATTGGTAGCAGGATTACCCCCCCACCGCCCCGATTGCCCGTTTTGCGTGGGAAATGAGGAAGACGGAACCTTGGAAACTTTCCGTTTGTGCGATCGCACCGGCTGGAAAGTCAGGGCCATCCGCAACAAATATCCCGCCCTCTCCCCGACAACAGAACGCATGAGGATATCATCAGGAATTCACCGCACGATGTCGGGAATCGGAGTTCACGAAGTAATTGTCGAACACCCGCGACACGACTTGACAACAGCTTTGTTGAGCATTGAAGATGTAGCAAACATACTTTTAGCATACCGCCAGCGTTATTCAGAAATTAGAAAATATCCCCACATTGAGACAATTATCATTTTCAAGAATCATGGGGAAAGTGCGGGCACTTCTCTCGAACACCCTCACTCCCAAATAGCAGCTACGCCGGTTGTACCCAGCCAAGTTCGCAGCCGCATCGATGAAGCTATCAGATATTTTGATGATACGGGAGACTGTTTGTTTTGCCGTACTTTGGAAGATGAATTAGCTGCTGGTGAAAGAGTGATTTTTGAAAGTAAACATTTTGTGGCTTTTATCCCTTACGCTGCGCTTTCACCGTTTCACATTTGGATTTTTCCGCGCCGACATTCTTCTTCATTTGATGACATTACCGATCCTGAGATTACTGACCTTGCTTATACTTTAAAAACTGTACTCGCCAAGCTTTATTATGGATTGAACAATCCCGATTACAACTATAATATCCGCTCTGTGCCGACGACGGAACAGGGGACAAAATATTTTCACTGGTATGTTGCTATTATTCCCAGAGTTTCTAAACAAGCTGGGTTTGAATTGGGTAGCGGGATGTTTATCAATACTGGTTTGCCAGAAGAAAGTGCTGAGTTTTTGCGATCGATCGTAATTCCTACTAGCAAAGATTTGGGATAGACTGAAAGTATGCTAGGTCGCATTTTGCGATCGATAGGATTTCTCAATTGTCTGCAACACAGGACACAGCAGTGCTGTGTCCCTACAAAATATCTATCAACAATATCACAATAAACCTTCGACATATCCCCAGTAGTCTTCGCTACAATTAGCTCTCAATATATCTCTAATCTTAGCGTCGATCGCCAATTCAGCATCACTAGAGTCACAACTGTCACCTGTTTCCGAACTGCGATCGGAAAAATGCTGTTGCAGATGAGCTAGAGTATGTGCTAAATTGGCAAGAAAATGATGTTCATTTACCCATGCAGCCGGATCTGGTATTGCTGAACTTGCAGATGTTCGATCGGCTAAATCATTTTTCCAAGCATCATCAGTCAGGTTTTTCATATCTGGTTTGAGCAAAAACTAGAATCCAGAGGTAGTTTGTCATTGATCTGATGTTAATCTTAACTTTAAATTTCGTCTGCGATCGCGATCGTGCTCTCGCTGTGACAAATTTGTGTATTTTTGGCGATCGCGATCGACACCTGCTAGTCGATTGTGTGCTATGATACAACATCAAATCCGGCGATCGGTAATTTTCACCTCCGGCAACATACATTTTGGCAGCATCCCGTGAACTCCTTTTTGAGGAGTGTTGACAACCTGCGTAATCCGAAAATTCGCAGCCAAAGAACACAAAACATAAGCATCTTCGGCACTCAAACCCACAAATTTTTCCAACCAATAAATCGTCTGTTTTAGTGCCAATTCAAAAGCCTCATCTAATGTACTGCCGAATCCCATTGTCACAATATCAGTAGGCGTTTCTGCAAAAGGAAACATCAGAAATAAATCCTTGCGGAGGATGATTTGAATCGTGCCATTCATCGAAGTTTCAATCGCAGTAACATCGATTTCACCGTCTCCCTGTGCCGAATGTCCATCGCCGATCGAGAATAAACCGCCGCGCACAAAAACAGGTAAAAACAATCGGGTTCCCGGTTGCAATTCTCGGTTATCCATATTGCCACCGTAGCGGCCCGGAGGAATAGAAGAACGGTTGATTTCTGCATTAGCAACACCGAGAATGCCAAAGAATGGATGCAGCGGAATCCGAATCCCGCTACCTGCTGGAAATTCAGCAATCTTTTTTTCTAAATCTAGGGGAATAAACCGCAATTTAGGTTCAGAAAAATACTGCGGTAAAGCCCCCCATCCGGGACGAATTGCATTGAATCCCACGGGCAAACTTGGGTAAACATCCTCTATTTTGATTTCTAAAACGTCTCCCGGTTCAGCGTTGTTAACATAAATCGGGCCGGTTAGCAAGTGCGGGCCTGGGCCAACTTTGCGATCGATCGACAAATTTTGACAAATATCTAAAAATTCCGGGGTGAGAAATTCCGGCGGTGCCTTGTCAGCAACGTAAAATCCCGAATAAGTTTCGACATCAATGCGATCGCCCGAATCAACGATTAAGGCTGGTTTAAGATTCGGAGAGAAACCGCCCAAATGTACAGTTTGGCAATTAGCTTTGAGAAGATGGTGAGTCATATCTATTTGAGATTTTAAATTGGAGATTATGTTAAGATTTTTACATCAGCCTGTTGACAATAATGCAACATCTCAGTTATATTCTAGATGAATTTTACCCGAAAATGGATTTTGCGATCGTGGGAGTGATGCCCGACGCCAACGGCATTGNNGAAACGAAGAATCTCAAAGCCTTGTCACACCGTTACCAAGCGTAACTCCTGAACTAATAATTAATAACCCATAACCAATAACTAATAACTAATAACTTATGTTTACACCACTCCCCGAAGCAATAGAAAATCCTAGAAATTCTCCTCGCAACCCCTGGTTTTTTGCTATCTTGCTGTTGATTGTTCTACTGCTTGGTTTAGTTGTCGGGTCTTATCTCAATAAACCCCAACTTCTAACCGATCCATTTTTACAACTCCCAACAACAAATTCCGTGCGAGTTGTCTGGTTTACCGAATTTCCCGGTACTCGCAACACAGTCGCTTACGGCGAAAAATTGGATCGAATTGTCACTGCAACTACTGTTAAGCTAAGCCGCACTCGCGAAGACAAAGACTCGCGCATCTCCGATGAAATGAAACAGGGCATAATTGATAACCAAATTTTCCGCAATATCTGGCGTCACGAAGCGGAAGTTCCCAAATTAATACCAGGCGATCGCATTCCCTATTCAGTCACCAGCAAAAGAAAAGATGGCGAATCTGTCAGCAGCAAAATTTTCACACTTTCTCCGACACCGCTAGCAGGAACACCGCTCAAAATTCTCCTAACTTCCGATCATCAATTGATGCCGATGACAGCAGCCAACATCCAGAAAGTAGCTGAAACAATTGACAGAGTTGATGGCGTTTTCATGGCAGGTGATTTAATTAATATAGCCGATCGCGCTTCCGAATGGTTCGACGACAATCGGGGCCGCGCCTTCTTTCCCAGTCTNNAAAAACGGCATCAAAACAGTTTACACCGGTGGCGAACTGATTCAACACGCGCCGCTTTTTCCCACCATTGGGAACCACGAAATTATGGGGCGCTTTTCCAAATCGAGCAAACTAGACGAGCAGTTTAACGACCCTTTCCCCCGCGCTGCTGCTGAAAAAATATACACTCAAAATGCCTCTAAATTGAATCCAAATAATGATTCAGAAGTGCGAGAAACTTGGATAAAAAACCAGAGTTTTAATAGCGATACCTACAATGAAATTTTTACTCTACCCGGTAACAAAAATTACTATGCTGTCACTTTTGGCGACGTGCGCTTAGTCACTTTGTACGTGACAAATATCTGGCGCACGCCCAACTTAGATCCCGGTGCTAGAGGCAGATATCGGGAACGCGACGCAGATTTCAACAATCCCGAAAAATGGGGATACGGACAGCATATTTTTGAGCCAATTGTCAAGGGCAGCGCTCAATATAATTGGCTGAAAGAAGAACTAAATAGTCCCGAATTCAAACAGGCAAAATACAAAGTTGTGATGTTTCATCACCCGCCACATTCTCTAGGCGACAATATTGTACCTGCTTATACTGACCCAGTGCAAATAGTCGATCGCGATGAACAAGGCAATATTAAAATGGTGCGTTACGAATATCCAAAAGAAAAAGATTATATGATTCGAGATGTCGTGCCTTTGCTAGAAAAAGCCGACGTACAGTTAGTATTTTACGGACATTC
>DPLL01000325.1 GCA_003542015.1 Microcoleaceae cyanobacterium UBA9251
ACGTTAAGTTGACACCAATGGGTGGAGCGATCGCCATGTCGGGGGCACTTCAGCGGGGTTTTGACAAATAACCGGCAACCAAGATGCACAGGGATAATATTGTTCTAAGGATTGCAATTTCTCCCGCGCTTCTCGTACCGATAAATAAAATGATTTCCCACTGGCAAAAGCGGTGAGGAAGTGTTTTAAAAATTCCTGGGCGACGCGATCGGGTACTGGTTCCCGCATAACAATAATTTGGGGAATGTGTAAAGATGCGAGTTGATTGGCTAATCCTAAACCATCGCAAGAATTGAAAATCGCTATCTGCAAACCCCGTTCAATGGCTGTGCTGAGAGCATTTTTTAAGTCAGGAATGGTTAATTTATCGGTATCATTGATATAAATCCAACCGTTACTACCATCCATTTCGCTGGAACTGTGACCGGAAAAACAGAGAATATCCCAGCCTTGTTCTGACCACAATTGTGCATCTAATTCTTGGCGGTTTCGCTTGACAAGAAAGGCTGCTTGTGGATCGAATTGGGTAAGTAACTGTCTGTCTTTTTCGATATCAATTCCTTTATCATCGCCCAAAATTGATAAAATTCTGATTCTGTTTCTAGTGACAGCAGTTCTTAAAGTTCGGTCATAAAAAGGTGAACTCAAAGCAATTTCAGCTTTGCGGTAAGGCTTGAGAAAATCCCACAGATGCCAAGGAAGTCGGCGCACATCAATATTTTCAGATTGGATGATTACCTGAATTTCGTCAGAACGGTTGAATCTCTCTCGCAAGATTCTATCAATTGCCAGAAATTGCTCGGCATTGAGCCATTTATTTAGTTTTTCTTCTAGTTGTTCAGCTAATTGATTAAGGTTAAGTTCAGAAGCATTTGTTAGTGTTGCTGGCTTTTTCTGCATCCGGCTTAATTTTTTATTTTCTTCCATAAAACGGTTATATTGTGACTGCCAATTATGATAAACTTCTACTATCTCTAGTGCTGGTGGCAATTCACCAGGATTCGGTTGAATTGGCAATCTGTCCCCCTCAGTCCAAATTTGAGCAGTTACAGAGGGAAATCCTTTATTAAAATCGCCAGTTCCCAGTGTGAGGATAACTAAATTAACCGCTGTTTGGCGATCGGCTATAGCTTTTACTTCAGACTCGTTAATGGGAACATTAACGGCTGTATTAGCTAGAATATCAATGATTTTTTCCATATTGGAATTTTGCCGAATTTCCCGCTGGCGAGAGTCTTCTAACTGTTGGCGATAAAGGGTAATTTGTTCATCTTTACTTTCAATTTTGGATTGATATTTTTCCTCTATGGCTTTCAGCGCCCGGTCATAATTTTGGGTGAATTCGCTGTGAATCTTTGCTTTGTTGGTATCGGGAGGAACGCTGACTCTGACAACAACAACTCCATCACCTTTGTTTTCAATACTTTGGATAGTGAGTTCGGTGTCTTCATTCTCAACTTGCACTTTTTGGAAGGCGGGGATAAAGGCTTTCCAGTCAACGCCGTTGCGGAAAATTAAATCAACAGTAGTTAGGACTTCTTGGAATAGTTTGGTAAATTCTCCCGGTGCAAATTCGCCACTGCTGGGACGGCGTTCGCGGTCATCGGTTCCGGGTTTTGGATATTCTAAAAGATAAATAAATCGACAATCGACATTATCCAAATTAGTATTACTTTCTATATTCCAGGCTTCAACGGAAGCACCTGTCATCTGAGCGCTGGTAAAGTCAGTGCCAATTGCTTCAGTGAGCGTTAAATTTGCCGCTTCTAAATTAGCGGCTTGGAAATTAGCCTCACTGATATTAGCTCCTTTTAGATTAGCACCATTTAGGTCAGCGCCTATCAAATTGGCTCCTTTGAGATTAGCGCCCATGTAAGATTTTCCAGCGCCCTTGCGAGTGACGAGTAAGTCTCGAATCAATGGGTTGGCTAAAATAGTGTTATCTACTCTGGCGCGATCTAATTTTTCTGTCTTATTAAACCAAGCGCGCGTCAAATTTGCGTTGCTAAAATCAGTATTTTTAAGAGTTGCTTTCGTAAAATTAGCATGAGTTAAATCGCTTCCTTGAAAGTAAGTACCTTTGATAGCTGCATATTCGACGGCTAGATTTTTTAGCCATAAAAATCTCATGTCTTCAGCTTTAGATCTCCAGCTAATATAAGTGGATATAAAAGTAACACTATAAGTACCAAATAGCATCCCAATTGCAGCCCCTGCCCTCACGTCTGCAAATTTGGGAGCAAAAGTTACAAGTAAAAGCCCGATCGCAGAGCCAAACAACGTCAAAGTCACAGCAAAATTAAACTTTTCAGCTACAGCTTCAGCAAAAGTTAAAGCTAATGCTAAAGCAAAGATAAAAGCCAAAATTAAAATTAAAACTAAAGCAAAACCTACAGACCCAGCTACTTCTACGGACAAACCAAAACTAAATGTTAAAACCAAAACAAAGGTAAAAGCTATGCCCATAGATAAAGTAAAAACTGATTTAACCTCCTTAAAGACAAGAAGGCTGATAAAACCGATGCAGGCTATAAAATAAAATATGCCCGGATAGGTGAAAAACTTTTCATATTTAGTGGCTAGAAAAGAGCCAACAAAAGCGCCACCAACCGCTGCTGCAACTCCTGCAAAAAATGCGACAATTAATGAAAATGCTAGTAGTAAAAATTTCCATTGGCTTGGCAGTCCCGCTTTAGCATGACTGAAGTTCGCTCCTATCAGAATCGCATTAGTAAAATTCGCCCCTCGGATATCTGCATAAGAGAAGTTTGCACCCGTGAGGTCTTGACCTTTAAAATTGCGTCCTCGGAGATTTTGACCAGAAAAGTCTTGAGTCATATTTTCTCGATGAGAATCAAAGAAATTATTATACAGGAGAAACCGGGTTTCTGGCAAAAGGTTTGATTTCAATCGAGAGATCACATGAGAAACCCGGTTTCTGGGCACCTGTGTGATCCAAAAGAAACCGGGTTTATTAACAAACTTTTGATTTGAACCGAGAGATCACATGAGAAACCCGGTTTCTGGGCTGCTATTCTTAAGAACGAGAACGACTTAAAGCAGCGCGAATATCACCCGCTTGCAACTCCTGTAATGGTACTTGGCGCGGATCAACTCGATGGTGAACGCTACCACAGACGGGACATTCTTCCCGCCGTTGCGCGGTCAACCACACACTTTGATAAGCATACTGTCCCGGCGTATCCTCAAATACCCCTGGATAAAACCAATAATTAGGAACCATCGACAGCGTGAGATAATTTAACCCTCCATCGATCGCCGGATTCAAGAAACCTTTAAGCTTCGCCTCAGCATCCTCCGGTAACAGCAACGACAGCGCCATTTTCACCGCCACACTGGTAACGTGTTGAATATCCGCCCCGATCGCCACTTCACCCATCACCCGACCATTGTTCCCATAATCCCCATCCGCACTCACCCGCCCCAAATTCGCTTCCGCTTGGTGGCGATTAGCCGTCGCACAAAGATAACAAGGAGTGAGATCGCGAAGACTCACAATCACCTCACCTCCTTCCGCACCTTTGTATAATCCCACAAACAAAGCAGGTTTGCCGTGAAAATAAGCAAAGCGGTTGAGAATCCGCTGGGCGGCGGGGTCATCGGTAGTCGCAATAATCAAGTCCGCTGCTTGTACCAAAGCATCGAAAGCCGCAACCTCATAGTCAGACAAACTTTTAGGCTGTACTGTCAATTCCAACAACGGGTTAATATGCAGCAGTCGCCGCGCCAAGGCTTCCACCTTCAGACGACCCAAATCGGTAAAATCGTAAGTAGTGCGGCACAAATTCGCCACTTCAACCGTTTCAGGATCGATGAGAGTGAGAGCACCAACACCGCTGCGAACCAATTGTTCCGCAAAGTAGGAACCGACAGAACCCGTCCCCGCAATCAACACCCGTTTGCTGCTGAGATGCTGGCTGAGAATCCCTTGACTGCGCGCAAACAATCCTTGCTGGATTTCGGCTGCGGCAATTTTGGGGTCAACGCCCGAATAGCAACCACTCCAGCCAGCCAAGCGCGCGCGATCGCCGTCGGCTGTAATTGAGGACTTTCCCAAAGGGCCGTACACCTTCTGGTAGGGGCCAGAACCCGTAATCATACCCTGAACAGCGGTTAACAAACGCTCTGCTGGTGGCGTTTCCAGCGACCAATCTAACTTGACTTCCTCCGTATCTCCCCCAAATGGTGTTAGCATCAGCAGAGGCGGCGTAACGGGATAAGATTCGCTGAACAGAAACAGCAATTCCAAACCACCGTTGAGAATAACGCGGCCGGCTGGTATCGCCTGTCCTTCAATCTCAGCCACAAAGATTTCTGGCGGTTGAGTGCTGCCAAAAGTCCGGCAAAGTCGCTGTAAGTCGGGTTGTAGCGGTATGCGTTTGGGTGTAGCCGTCGGTGAAAGTGTTTGCAGCATCCGGGGTAAATCGCGATCGCGCACTTCCTTAACTGGTAACGTTTCTACTCGCAGATAATTGCGATCGCGGGAAGCAACATAACAGGAAATTTTACCTTGTGCGATCGGCAATTCGTGCTCGCGCAACTGCCCCCCGTAACGCTGTAAAGTCACAATCGGAGCGACAAAGTAGGGAATGTGAGGATTAAGATTCAACCCTTCTAACATCGCAGTTTCATCGGGGCCCGAAGGACGGTCTAATCCGCCTGGGTGGGAGTGGATAACGCCTTTAAACTCCAGTCCTTGATTGAGTTCTAGCTGCTGCACCCGCTGAGTTAATTGGGGTGATGGGAGATAGCTGGCCCCACTGGTGCGGGCTTGTTCGTCTAGGAGAAAGTGAGTGATAATTGGCTGACCCACAGGCCCTAGAATCGCCCCGCCGCGTTCGGGAGGATGGTTGGCGATATCCCGTTCGATTTGGCGCAAAACTTCCTCGGAGATGTATAGCATCATGGTTTTCAGTTGATAGTAGGTAAAGTTTGGAAACCCAGAAACCGGGTTTTTTGCGAAATATTCGATCGCAGCCCGCAGATTTGGTCAAAAACCCGGTTTCTTTGGTCTGGATGGGGGGGCGAGAAACCGGGTTTTTTGCGAAATATTCGATCGCAGCCCGCAGATTTGGTCAAAAACCCGGTTTCTTTGGTCGGAGTGGGTCGGTTGCGATCGCCCTTTTAGACGTTGTTGATAGAAAAGGGGAATAGCCCTGTACGGAGGTAACTGCTGAAACCTGTTGCCCAGAGAACAGATTTGGCATAAGCTTGCTCTAAAGTGGGCAAACCTCCCTCATCGCCGAAGCATACCCGACCGTCTTGGAATAGGTGGGAATCGTGTTGGTTAAATTTACCGGCAACTTCTGGGAACAACACCATCACTTGATATAAACTGCCGTCGCTGTAAGCGAACATTGTATATTGGTCGCCCAGTTCGCTGATAATGCCGTAAACCCAGCCAGTAACGCCACTGATGAACATTTCCTGAGTGTTATTGGGGAGTTTTTGAGCTACAATCTGGCGATCGGCTGTGAGATTGGCCGCAAAGGTTTTCTGGGGAACGCGGGAGAGTTGGCGTTCAGTACCGGGTTGGGGCCGGAGGATGATGTTACCTTCGGAGTCTACAAAGACACTGCGATCGGTTGAGTTGGGTAAGTCTGTGCCGCTTTGCTGGTTGCTGAGTACGCGGTTTCTGACTTCGTTGAGATCGACTTGGTTCGTCATAAGTACCTCTGGGTGGGTTGCTATTGTTTAGTCGTGCAGGGTTGTGAGTTTTATGCAGCGATCGCCTGGAATTTTTGCCGGTGGTTTTGTGGCTATTCGCTGTTTGTCCCTGTTGTTGCTTTATCGATGGGGAGGGAGATGTTTATGCGGATGGGGGGAATTTTTTGGGGAGTGCGATCGGTTTGAGTCGATATGTATAATGCAGGAATTACGGACTCCGACTAAAGAAACCGGGTTTTTGACTGAATCTGTGGACTGCGACGAAGTATTTTCGTAAAAAAACCCGGTTTCTCGTCCCCCTATAATTCAAGAGGAAATACTTTTATGGAAAGAGTAGAACACAGAGAATTAGTCCAAACAATTCTGTCTCAACACTCAAGAAATGACTTGGATACTGAGACAGAAGTACAATTACTTTTTGACACTGAACGGGAGCATTATCAAGTAGTTCATTTAGGCTGGGAGGGGCAAAAAAGGGTTTATGGTTGTGTGATTCACGTCGATATCAAAGATGGTAAAATCTGGATTCAGAGGGATAGAACGGAAGCAGGAATAGGGAATGAGTTAGTAGCTGCGGGCGTTCCCAAAGAAGATATTGTTTTAGCTTTTAAAGCTCCTTATGTGCGTCAATTCACTGAATTTGCAGTGGGGTAAATTGACTCGATTGATTTTTGGGCTTGTGCGGACAAATCCGCTTACTCAAGCTGCCGGGGATCTTCTGAGGGAGGATGCCAGCCTGCCTGAACCCATAGCGCACGGGCTTCTCGGATAGAACGCTCTCCTCTATAGCGTTCGTCGTTGAGGTCAAGACGCTCACAAGTGGCTCGACCGATGGGAGTTGTGCCGACAATCTTCGCACCGTCTGCATTCCAGATGAAGTGATCAGACCACTGCTGTTGACGGGGATTAAATAAAGGCAGAATTGCTGAGGTTTCCACATCCCGACCCACAATAAAATTATACCGACACTGGTTACAACGGCTACAAGCCAGAGCCAGGTTATCAGGATTATCAGAGCCACCTAGAGAGCGCGGCTGGATGTGATCGATGGTGAAACGAGAGGTGCTGATTTTCTCTGGAGAGTGGCAATATTCGCACAGGTAGCCTGCGCGTTTCCGCACGAGTTGCCTTGTCAATTCATTAATAGTCATTGCTCGGCAATCAAGAGTGAGTTGAGGTAGGTAAAGATGCGGTCAAGTTCCCCGATGGCATTGAGTTCTGCCTCTTCTTCTAGGGTTAGCGAACCTGTCTTGTTTTTTTCTAGCAAATCTTCGAGGCGAGATTGTAACTCGTCGCTAAATTTGAAGAGTCGAAGGTGATCAACTTTCTCAACCTTAATGCCCGTTTCCAGCAAGGATTGTGGGCTAATCATTACTTGAATCATAATTTTGCTGCTCCAGTACAAAGGATTATTAGGTATTTTAGAGTCATCGTTTTATGTTTGGACTTGTCTAGTGGCTCTCAATTGGCGAAGTTTTTCCGATACGGGTGGAGGGTTGAGGCGCTGTTGTTCTCTCATTTTGTGACCGTGTTCTATCCAATTTTTTATGTAATCGCTAATGGTTTCTTTGTTCTGTAGGTAATAGAGAATTGTGGCATAGACTTGTTCTAAGGTTAGGGAGGGGTAGCTTTGGGCAATTTCTTCGGGAGTGCGACTGCGATCGATGTATTCATAAAGGATGGTTTCGATGCCAATTCTTGTACCTTTCAGTCGAATGTCATCGGGGGTGAGAAAGTTGAAATAATCTGTTATTTGTGCTGTTGACATGGGATATCCTCATTCTATAATTTTAGTATTAACGCGGCGGTTTTGATTCCTTACCAACTTGGCACACCTGAAGGTTTTTTCGTGCTTCTGGATGGGTGACAAAGTAATCTTTCAGCCAGTCGCAACCTTGTGCAAGTAGTTGATCTAAGTTTCTCACAGGCCGCAGTAAAACTTTACCGTTACTACCACTTATTGCTACTTGCTTTCCATCCGGGCTAAAACTTATACTTGTGGCTACACCTTGATTAGTCTTAAATTCTGCTACTTGTTGTCCTGAGAGAGTCCATAGCTTTGCAATTCCTTCACCGCCTATCGTAGCAAGTAGTTTGCCATCTGGACTGAACTCGAAAAATTTTTCACTCTCTGGAACCTTAAATCCCACTAATTGTTTTCCAGATAGATCCCACATTTTTACTGTACCGTCCTTTCCAAAGGTAGCTAAAATTTGGCCATTTGGGTTAAAACTAACTTTGTCGATACTACCCTGATGATCTTTAAATGTCGCTACGAACTCTCCGTTGAGATTCCATAATTTAGCAGTATTATCGCCTCCTGCTGTGGCAAATTGTTGGCCATCGGGACTGAAACTAATACTTGTGACACTTTGCTGATGAGCTTTGAATACTCTCAACTGCTTTCCGGTGAGATTGGATAGTTTTATAGTGCCATCTTCTCCTCCTGTAGCAAGGAGTTTGCTATCGGGACTAAAACTGATACTATGGATACGATCTTTATGAGCCTTAAATTTAGTTAATTGCTTTCCTGCGAGATTCCATAGCGTTACGGTATCATAATTTGACGTAGCAAGTAACTTGCCATCTGGACTGAAGCTCATACTATCTCCATTCGTACTATTTATCGGATTCCCATCTTCGTTAAATACAGCTAACTGCTGACCATGAAGATTCCACAATCTTATACCGTTTTTGGTAATAGTAGCTAATCGCTTGCTATCTGGACTCAACTTGATGAGTGTCATAAGACTAAAGAGATTGACCACAGCATCTATCTGCCCCCGAGCTCTATCTAATTCATCTTTTTTAAAATCAATTTGACCATTCTTTTTAGCCTCAGCCAATAGGTACTGTTCCGCCTCAGCTAACAACTTATCTTTAATGTTAATCTCAGCAAACTCCTGTCCTGTGATATTCCATAGGCTTATGGTATTATCACTTTCTAACTTAGCAAGCTGCTTACCATCTGGACTAAAAATTGCACTATTTTCACCAGATTCAGTACGATTTTCAGCTTTAAATTCATCTAAATGCTCTCCCTTGATATTCCATAAGTTTATAGTTCCATAAGACCCAGTAATAGCAAGCAAATTACCATTAGGACTAAAAGTTACATTCTGAATAGGCAAAAAATCACGTTTTAATTCAGTTAATTGCTGCCCCTGTAAATTCCATAATTTAGCACTTCCATCAAGTCCAGCACTAGCAAGGATTCTACCATCAGGACTAAAACTAACACTCTTAATTGTCCATTTATGAGCCTTAAATGTTAGTAATCTCCGTCTCTCCAAATTCCAAATTTTTAGATCTCCATTATCTTCTCCTATTGCAAGCAGTTTGTTGTCAGGGCTAAAATTTATACTCTTGTCACCGTAAGAATCCGCTTTCAAGCGAGCTAAATTCTTTCCACTTAGATCCCAGATATCTACGAAGTTATCGCTGCTTGCTGTCGCAATTAACTTGCTATCAGGGCTAAAATTAACTACATTTATATTCGTCGAATAATTGCTCACCTTAAATTCTCGTAACTTTTTACCCTTGAGATTCCACAGTCTGACTTTGCCATCTAAACTACCTGTCGCCAGCAGTTTACCATCAGGACTCAAATCCAAACTCCAAGCAAAGCTTGGATCACTTTTAAATGTAGCTAATTGTTGCCCTGCTAAATTTGATAGCTTTGCAATCCCATTTTCATCCTGAGTAAAAATCAATAATTTACCATCAGAACTAAAGCTAATATCAGTGCCATACGATTTATTGATTCTAACCTGATTTTTTTCCCGAACATTATCGAGAATCTTCTGTAAAGCCAACATCGGGCTAACTGTTGGATATTCTGCCAAAGGACGACCATCTTTAACTAAAGTTTTCAATTCCTGTCCAATCCCCATAGCTGATACTAAAGACTCTATTTGTTCCGATTCAAACTGTCGTAAAGCATTAACTCCCTGTCTCTCTAATTTAGTAACTATCTGTGCCTCTCGTTGCCTATGTAAAGCATTCCCAGCCATCACCCCTGCAATGACAGCCCCCACCAAAGAAACTGCTAAAATTACAGAACCAATCCCAATCCGCCGCCTTGCCTTTTGATAAGCTTTATCTAATATCTGCTGCGCCTGTTCCGTTGCCTCTTTTTCCGCCTGTTCCCGATCCCTTAATTCAGAACTCAACCGAATAAACTCTCGTTCACCCAGACTCAATTCTCCCCCGCGATCCTGCAACCAACCTTCCGCCTCAGCCAAAGGAACCCGTTGCAACAAGGCCCCATCATCCCGCTGATTTTCCTGCCATTGTCGCAAACTCACCCGCAATCGTTCTTGCCAAGTGCGAAAACGGCGATTTGCGTGAATCCACTCTTGCAGTCGTTCCCATCCCCAAATCAGCGCCTCATGGACGATTTCCACCGTTTCCGAATCCGTCGCCTCTTTCCCACTACTCACCACCAATCGTTCAGAAGCCAAACGCACCGCCAAATCCCAATTATCTTCCCCCACCTCAGCGCGACTTGCCACCCGGCGCGTATCCTCGGTTCCTTCCCCCGGATGCACCAACTGAATGAAAATTCGCCGCATCCGTTCCTGTTCCTCTGGATACTTGACAAACACGGCCTCTGCATGGTTCGCTAACGCTTTCTCTACTCCGCCAATGCGATCGTAAGCCCCATGAGTCAGCGTGGCATTATTCATATTTGACCATAATTCAGTTAAGGCAAATTCCAATAAAGGCAGATTTCCGGGTTGCTTTTCTACCCCATCTAAAATGCGTTTTGTCAAGCCATCTTCAATCGTTACTCCCAACTTTTCTGCGGGAAGCGCGATCGCATTTTCTAATTCCTGACGATTCATCGGGCCAAGCTTCAAATCCTGATGCTGTAACGCATCTGCAAATACGCGATCGCCAAGTGCCACTCCCAAAAAATCCGCCCGTAGCGTCAACACCAACTTAAAATTAGGCAGAGAAGTCGCTTCTAGCAATCGATCCAGAAAACACCGACGTTCCCCATCATCTTGACAAACCGTGTACAATTCTTCCCATTGATCCACCACCAATAGCAAATAACTACCAGAATTATCCCATAAAATTCCCTCGATTTCATCCCGCAACGCACCATTTTTATCCCGCAAATATGTCGCCAAGTCTTGAATTTTCTGCCGCTTTTCGCTTAAGTTCAAATCAGATTCTCGCAGTGATAAAATCGCAGTAGCCAAGGCAGAAAAAGGGCGATTACTGGGACGTAAATATACAACTTGCCAATTTCCTTCTCGCCGCAACTGAGGAATTAAACCCGCAAATACCACCGAAGATTTACCAATTCCCGAAGGCCCAACCACCGCGACTAGAGATTGATTAGCCACAGATTCCACTAACTTTTCTGTAAAATCAAACCGCCCAAAGAAAAACGGCGCATCCTCTTCTCGAAACGCGAACAAACCGCGATAGGGACAAAGATTTGTTGGTCTTCTCCCCAAATTTTCCCAAAGCGGCGGAACCGCAACAGAATTTTGACAAATTACAGGCAATAAACTCGCACAGGGAAAGTTATTTTCTAAACCTTGCAGTCGTTCCCTTGCTTCTCGCACTGCTTGATAAAAAGAACCGGAACGAGAGGCAAAATTAGTCAGAAAATACTTTAAAAATTCCTGGGCAACTAAATCTGGTACTGGTTCCCGCATAACAATCACTTGGGGAATCTGTAAATCTTCCAGTTGCCACGCCAAACCCAACCCATCGCAAGAGTTAAAAATAGCTAATTGTAATCCCCCTTTAATCGCTTTTTTAAGACCATATTTTAACTCGTTAATCGTTAAGCTTTCGGTTTTACTGAGATAAATTACACCCGTTTCTCCTTCTGTTTGACTATGACCTGCAAAAAATAGGATATCCCAAGATTTTTCCCACAAATGATCGTTAATTTCCTTGCGTCCAGGTTCTACTAAAAAAGTAATCTCTACATCGGGTAATTGTTCTAATAACTCCCGGTCTTTCTGGGTATTAATTCCCGTACTATCTCCCAAAATAGCCAGGATTCTGATTTGATATTTTAAAGTTGGTGTCTTAGCTTGCGGTTGAACTTCCAACTCCGGTGTACTAATCGCAATTTCCAGATGAGAATAACCTGCAAACAAATCCCACAAATGCCAGGGAAGGCGTTGCAACTCCCGTACAGAACTACGAATTATTAGCCGCACTTCCTCATTTGAGGATACATTTTGCAGTAACTTTTCTCGCAGCGATCGCAAACTTTCTGAAGCCAGCCAGCCATTAATATCGCTACTCAATTTTTGGAAAGATTCACTAATAGAAACATTAGTTACTTGTCCAGATATGGGTTTGATTCTTCCGATACTAAGACTACGATAAGCTAATCGCCACTGACGATAATTTTCGATAATTTGGGGAGTTGGTGGCAACTTGCCAGAAACTTCAATACTGGGAGATTTTCCCTCTTCCCCAATTCGTAACGTCACCGGGAAACCATCACCGATGTCACCCTCCGCCACTGTCAATACTACTAACTTACTCATAATAGTCCTCCCCTGAAATCTGATTGATTCAATCCTCTGTATTTCTGTATCGTGGCGGTTTGGGAAAATTATGCAGCGTTCTCAGTCCGAAATATAGAAATTTTTTACCACAGATATCTACAGATTTTAGATCGACTAGGGTGCATCAGTGCGTTAAAATTAGGAATTATCGCTAAAAATCTGAGGACTGACGCACCCTACAGCCTATGTACCTCTGGAAATACCCCGTAATGAATCCCAAGTAGGCGGAATTTCAGTCGGATTCTGACAAATAACTGGCAACCAACTTGCACAGGGAAATTCATCTTCTATACTTTCGAGCCTTTCTCGCGCTTCCCGCACTGCTAGATATAAAGATTCACCGCGAGCAAAGGCCTCAAGAAAATACTTTTTCCCAGGCAAATAGCCCGCCGTATCATCCACTAATCTTAGCAGACTCCGGCGGGTTTTAAATTAATTTCAAAAATTTTTGCGATCGCACTAAAAATTTATGCGAACTTCCCGTAACTGTCGATCGCGCTCCACAGTCAACAGCATTGTATCGGGGCCGCCGTCCAAAAACCGCAGCAACTGGTCAATTTGTCGCAACCGGCTGCCGTTAACTGCCACCAGCCGATCGCCCCGTCTCAATCCCGCCACCGCCGCCACAGAACCCCTTTCCACCGACTCGATGGACAAATTAGAGCGATCGATATTCACCCCCAAACGTCTCGGAGAACCTGTCTCGGACGAATTTGTTTCCGGGGAACTTCTTCTAGCAATTACCTGTTGGATAAACCGTTGCGCCACGGGTGCGGAAGTTGCAAAGCCAATCCCCGAATTACTGCGGCCGTCA
This sequence comes from Microcoleaceae cyanobacterium UBA9251, assembly GCA_003542015.1. Lineage (GTDB taxonomy): Bacteria > Cyanobacteriota > Cyanobacteriia > Cyanobacteriales > Microcoleaceae > Microcoleus. The sequence goes on from DPLL01000325.1 coordinate 13,051, forward strand.
GGACTCAAAATCGCCTTATTTACCCCAATTAATTGACCTTGAGAATTCAGCAACGGGCCGCCAGAATTCCCCGGATTTAAGTTCGCATCCGTTTGCAAATCTCCATTACGCCCAATGCGACTGAGAATTCCCGTTGTGAGAGTTCCCGACAGCCCAAAAGGACTGCCAATGGCGTACACCCGCTGACCTACTTGAATCCCTGAAATTTCAGCTAGAGGAATCACCGGAAAGCCATCGTTTGTTTCCAATTGAATCAAAGCTAGATCGTTAGCGACATCTGTTGCTAGCACTCGCCCCCGATAGCGATTACCATTACTGTTAACAACTGCCACTAAACCCTGTCTCGCACCCCGAACAACGTGTTCGTTTGTGAGCACTAAACCGTCGGCACGCACCACACTTCCCGAACCAGAACTACCGCCAGCATTAATCGTCACAAATGCGGGCAGTGCCCTTTGATAAACTTGAATTCCCACTTGTTCCGAATCCCCACGAATGGTCGGTTGAGGGGAAGTTTGGCGGTTTTGAGCGAGGATGGGTTCAGCAGGAGAAATGGCGATGGGTAGAGGCATCGCAGCTTCTAGTTTATTGCAAGCACTATTGGCGAACGCCACCAGGGAAAGAATCGGAAAAATGATGACAGATTGGAGTTTCATAATATTAATTAAAAGCTACAAATTAACCAGAAAAAAGTCTAATGACTATTTCAATATTAAGGTGTTTTGTTTATTGCTCCCTGAGCGGAGTCGAAGGGAGCAATGAACAAAGCTACTTGGCGGTTGCTATATAGCAATCCTAAATCATTTGTGAATTTCTTACTCCCTCCCCTTAATAAGGGG
>DPLL01000162.1 GCA_003542015.1 Microcoleaceae cyanobacterium UBA9251
AGCGATTCTTGGTGGTACATATGTGGACATATTGGGTTTGGGTAGGTGAATCATCTCAGTCTAAACCAATTGTCCGACTTATGACGGGAATGTCTAAGGAAATGTTGTCCTAGGGATTACTCCTGTTGCGTTTACCATTAAACTTATCAGTAGCTTCGCAGGAATGTCTGTCCCGTGGCAAACAGCGTCTTCATCTGACCGGATACGGTCGCCTTGTCCGCTAAAACGGTAACACCAGGCAGCCGTAGAGCACGGATCTTGACATACTCCTCTGGCTAAAGCCTAGAGGATTCTAGGGTCAAACAGCGATCGCAGGCGCAGCCCGTCTTACATCACCTAACCTAACGGTCGATGCCCAGACAACGTATGATTTATACCATAGCTTCTTATGCCCTTTAGGGCAAGGCTTTAAACCCATTATTTTTTGGTAAAATCCAGAAGGATTGATTAAGTATATGTAGCAAGCGGACTGAAGTTGCGTCCGTCACTCTAGAACTCGCGATTCAATCTCAGCGACTTGTCAAGCAGGCTCCGAGCAAACAACTTAAAGGGGTTTGCACTGCCACACTCTTTGATAAACAACTTAACGCCGATCGAGCCGCAGGTCAATCTACCCCCCCCTGAGAAAGCAGTTAATCATGACATTCCCCGATGCTGGTAGCGTTCTGGCTACACTGACTCAAGTCAATTTGATGGGGGCATTGACCTCCCGTGTTAAGAGCCTGCCAGTTCCTGAATTAGTGTGCCTGCTGGACTTTATCACGGCTGAATTTCAGCAATTTATCCGGGCGATGGATCTGATCAACAATGAAGCCCTCGAAACTCTCTTAGATCAACTGTTAGATGCCTTCACTGTTAAAATCGGTCAAATTCTGCAAGCAGACCAGACGACAATTTTTTTGGTGGATTCTAGCAAAAATCAACTTTGGCACAAAAGGAGCAACGCTAGCACGGGCATAGATGTAGAAATTCGCTTGCCGATGGATGCAGGCATTTTAGGCTATGTAGCTACTACCGGAGAGTTAGTAAATGCTGCTGAGGCTCGCGATCACGAGCATTTTAATTCCGAAGTTGATGAACCTCCGGGCTACCACATCAACACTATGCTCTGTATGCCGATTTTTAGCAGCAAGAGCCAAGGTGAACCCCTAGCGGTGGTCAGACTGTTAAATAAAGCTGGCAATGTTCCTTTTAGCGAGGAAGATGAACAGCAGTTTCGGGTTTTTGCTGATTCGATCGGGATTATTCTCGAAAGCTGTCAGTCTTTCTATGTCGTGGCCCGTAACCAGCGAGGGGTTGCCGCACTGTTGAAAGCCACTACGACTTTGGGTCAAAGTCTTGACTTGGAAACAACTTTGCGATCGGTTATGGATCAAGCTCGCGATTTGATGCAGGCCGATCGCAGTACCCTATTTTTGCTAAATCGGGAAACCAACGAACTCTGGACAAAAGTAGCTAAGGCTGATGGCAAAACGATCGTAGAAATCCGCATTCCTGCTAATAAGGGAATTGCTGGTTACGTCGCTTCTACAGGTCAAACTCTCAATATTACAGATGCTTACAACGATCCCCGCTTTGACCCCTCTACTGACCAGCAAACAGGATATCGCACTCGCACTGTCTTGTGTATGCCGGTGCATAACGCTAAAGGTGAGTTGATCGGGGTGACTCAGCTCATTAATAAGAATCAAGGTAGCTTCACGAGTTCCGATGAAGAGTTTCTGCGGGCGTTTAATTCCCAAGCGGGAATGGCACTGCAAAATTCTCAACTGTTTCAGAATGTGATGGTGGAAAAACAGTATCAGAAAGATATGCTGCAAAGTCTTTCTGATGCAGTAATTTCCACGGATTTGAAGGGGCGAGTTGTGACGATCAACGAAGCGGCGCTAGAATTGTTGGGCTGTCCGGTAAATCAAGCTAAAAGCAAACATAATCCCCAGTTTTGGGAAGATAAACTTGTGAATCGCTATGTTTGGGAAGTAGTGCCGATCGACCATTTGCAATTTCGACTGGAAGACAGTCTCAAAAATGCTGCCAGACATTACGTTCCCGAACAAAGTTTAATTTTGGGACTGTTGGTGGAAAAACCCCTAAATTCCCAACCAAAAGAAGCAGAAGAAGCAGAAGAAGAAGAAGAAGCAGAAAGTTATATTTTGGCAGTGCCAGATCGGGAAAACCCCGGTTTATATTACGCTTGGGGCGAAAACATTGCGTGGACTGAAGAAGTCGCACTGGCAGAATTAATTAATTCCCAATCTTTATTTTCACTTCCCCATGCTGCGCTATTTCACCCCTATTGTCCCCTCCCCATCTCCGGCCCTCAAATTAAAAGAATTGAACGCAGTTTGAATTTGACTGTCAACCCGCTGATTAATCCAGAAGGCGGCGTGCGGGGCGGTTTGGTGGTACTCGAAGATATCAGCCACGAAAAGCGGATGAAAAATACTATGTACCGCTATATGACTCCCGAAGTCGCAAACCAAGTGCTCGCCTTGGGCGAAGACGCGCTGATGGTGGGCGAACGCAAAGAAGTGACTATTTTATTTTCTGACATTCGCGGCTATACCACACTGACCGAAAATCTGGGAGCATCGGAAGTTGTAGCTTTGCTGAATCAGTATTTTGAGACGATGGTGGAGGCCGTTTTCCACTACGAAGGTACTTTAGACAAGTTTATCGGCGATGCTTTAATGGCAGTCTTCGGCGCGCCCTTGCCGCTTCATCCTCCCGAAAGTCATGGTTGGAAGGCCGTTCAGTCGGCTTTGGACATGAGGCGGCGACTCAAAGAGTTTAACGATTCTCGCCCTCTTGAAGCTCCTTTTCGCTTCGGTATCGGGATTAGTTCTGGAGATGTGGTTTCGGGAAATATTGGTTCCCAAAAGCGTATGGATTACACGGTGATTGGGGATGCGGTGAATTTGAGTTCGCGTTTGGAAGAGCTGACTAAGGAGTACGGCTGCGATATTATTTTGAGTGAGTTTACTTATAGTTTGTGCAGCGATCGCATTTGGGTGCGAGAGTTGGACAAGGTGCGGGTTAAGGGCAAAAATCAGCCTGTGGGTATTTACGAGTTGCTGCAAATTAGTTCCGATCCCCTAGATGGGGAAACTCAGAGGTTTTTGGAACTTTACAAAAACGGTCGTGCTGCTTATATTTCTCGAAATTTTCAGAAAGCTCTGGGTTTTTTTGAGGCTGCTTTGATGATACGACCGAGCGATCGACCTGTCGAAGTTCACATCGATCGCGCTTTGAGCTATTTGGAAGTGCCTCCACCGGACGACTGGGATGGGGTGCATACTATGACAACAAAGTAGTCGATTATATCAATTCCGGTTGCACCGTCAGGTGATGTTGACTGTTGACTGTTGACTGTTGGCTGTTGACTCTTGACTGTTGATGGTTTGAACAATACCGATGCAACCGGAAACGATATTATATGAGATCCGAGTCTCAAAAAGTAGAAAATTTGCCAAGGGTTTTGAGATATTCCTTATGACAGATTTAACAAGTGGAGAAATGTGAAACCATAAATGCGATGCCATATTAAACAGTCCTGGACCAAAAGTGTCTGTGTCATCCTGAGAGTAGCGAACCATCTCCGAGATGCTTCGCTACTCTCAGCATGATAGAACGACGTTGAAATGCATCCAGGCCTATTAAAGTTAGTATTGATTTTCAGGTCAAGAATTAAATGAAATATTTATCGGTTCCGAATGCTACTAAAGTCGATCGCATTTTGGTGGTCGATGATGCTCCAGATAATGTCTTGTTAGTGCAGACAATTCTGGAAGAAGAAGGTTACGAAATTAGCACTGCGGATAACGGCTTTTCCGCTTTGAAGCAAATTGACAAGTCGGTTCCCGATTTGGTATTGCTAGACGTAATGATGCCGGGAATGGACGGTTACGAAGTCACCAAGCGAATGAGGCAAAATACAGAGTTGCCGTTCATCCCCATTTTGCTGATCACGGCTCACGACAATGCTAGCGTCGCCCAAGGATTGGACATGGGAGCCGACGATTTTATCCGTAAACCGGTGGAAATGGACGAACTGCTCGCCCGAGTGCGATCGCTCCTGCGCCTTAAACACAGCGTAGACGAGCGAAATTCGATCGCCCTTCAACGAGAAGATTTTGTCTCCCGACTCGCTCACGACTTGCGTACTCCCCTCGTAGCCGCCGATCGAATGCTAACTTTAATGCAGCAAGGAGCTTTGGGAGAAATCTCCCTCCCCATGCGCGACGCTTTCGGTACGATGGTTCGCAGCAACAAAAACCTGATCGATATGGTAAATATGCTGCTGGAAGTCTACCGCTACGAAGCAGGCCGAAAATCTCTGAGTTTCGCTGCGGTTGACTTGCGGCAACTCATAACTGAGGTAGCTGAAGAACTCGCACCCTTAGCCGATGCTAAAGGTTTGTCGCTGAATTTAGACTTGACAGAAAGTGCAGAAAGTGCACCCATTGCCAAGTATCCGGGCGATCGCCTGGAGTTGCACCGTTTGCTGACAAATTTAATCGGAAATGCGATTAAATTTACCGACAGCGGCTCCATAGACATTCGCTTAAAAGCGGCTAATTCTCCAGCTTTTACTAGCTTCACAAACCAACCGCTGGCCTGGGTAATAATTGAAATCCAAGATACCGGTGCCGGCATTTCCCTAGCCGAACAAACAAAGTTATTTGAAAGGTTTGGGCCGGGAACTCACAAGCGCTCCGGTAGTGGTTTGGGGCTGCATTTGTGTCGCCAAATAGTGGAAGCTCACCGTGGCACGATTGAGGCAAAATCAGAGTTGGGCAAAGGGAGTTTGTTTACGATTCGCTTGCCTTGTTAGAGGGATAGAGTTGAGTTTTGTGCTGCGGGCGATCGGATTTGATCTAGGATCGATTGTATTAAAAATAGAATACCTATCAAGGGCGAAGAAACGAGCGAGATTCTTCGCTTCGCTCAGAATGACAGACACCCTTCTGCGTAATTATAGCAGTCGCCAAGGCGCTTTGAGCATCGTTCCCTGAGTGGAGCGGTGCCCTGAGCGTAGTCGAAGGGTCGAAGGGTCAAAGGATTCAACGGTTATCAATGCCTTAACCACCTTGGCGGTTGCNNAACTCATAACCGCTATGCCTAATTGTCCGGTGTGTGCTACTGAATACATAGAAGAAAAAGCAGAGTTTTGCTCAACTTGTGGCTGGGATTTGACACCGTACCCGCAGCGTTCTAAGCTTGCCAAAGCTTATTTAAAAAAAGAACAAGTTAGATTGCAGTGGGCAAAGCAAATGTGGGAATTTGCCCGCACTCAACTCAATTGGTCAGCGCGATTTGATGAGTTGCAAGGACAATTGCAGCAAGGTGCGATCGATCGCACTTACCTTCAATCTCAGCTAGAATGGGTTTTGTACCGCCTCGAACAACTAAACCCAGAAGCTATTGCTAGCACTCTACTGCGACTGGAAGAGAAAATAGGCGAAATGCCTGACCAAACTCCCCCACAGTCTGAAGTCGGGATGGACTACCGGCAACTGACAAAGCTGTTAGAAACTAGAAAATGGCGCAAAGCTGACGAACATACTTGGGAAATTTTGCTTCAGATCACTTTGAGGGAAGAGGAAGGTTGGCTGAGTGCAGCGGATATTGACAGTTTTCCTTGTACAGACCTTCGCACGATCGACCAACTATGGCAACACCACAGCAACGGGCGGTTTGGCTTGAGTGTACAGCGGCAGATTTGGGAAAGTGCAGGGAGTCAATATACAGAATTTTGCGATCGCATCGGCTGGCGAGTCAAAAATAATTGGAAATACTACGAAGAGCTCTCCTTCAGTGACAATTCTGTGCCCGGACATCTCCCCATAACCGCATGGCGACGGCGCGCGTGTTACGGTGCTGGCTTCCTCACAGCATCAGAAAACTTTGCCCGCATCGCTTCGAGACTTGCAGCTTGCGGTGGGTCAACAGCTTAATTTCAACAGTCCTGGATGCAAAGCCTATGTGTCATTCTGAGCGTAGCGAAGAATCTCAGAGATGCAAAGCCTACGCGACTAATGACAGAATTACGTTGAAATGCCTAAGTCCTGCAAAATTAAAAATCCCAAATCGACATAAGCTGCTATAATCGTAACGGTTCAGCAATTGGGGCTGTGGCTCAGATGGATAGAGCAAGCGCCTCCTGAAGAATCGGGCACCTTGGCAGGAAACTCCAGGAGTGAATGTGGTCAAATTCGGTGAAACCTAAAGAGTTAATAGGTTCCTATGACTCTAAGGCAATACCAAGCCAAGCCTGAATTCATGGCGATTATGCGATCGCAATTATGTGAATCAGGAAGGTCTAGAGACTAGACGGCCACCACCTAAAGGCTGCAAGCCCACGGTGAAGGTATAGTCCAGAGAGTGGGGAAACTCACACAAATCTGAAGCGCTAGGTCGCCGGTTCGAATCCGGCCAGTCCCGTTAAAAAAGCAAGAACAAGTGAACAGCAGAAGGGTAAAGTCTAAGTCTTGCCCTTTTGTTTTATACAGCGTATTCCAAGTTTATGAAGTAGGGAGACTCCAGGAACCCTTCTTTGTGTCAACAATCGCCTGAAACCCTTGAGAAATCTGGGTTTTACGCCAAGTCTAGATCCCCCTAAATCCCCCTTAAGAAGGGAGTAGGGTGTGAGTAGGGGGTGACGAAAGAGAAGACTCCTGTCCCCCCCCTC
>DPLL01000073.1 GCA_003542015.1 Microcoleaceae cyanobacterium UBA9251
GAACGGGCGAGGCTTCAAGAACTGGAATCCATTGTGGAACATGGACTTCAAACTTTTTATGAAGTCGGAAAAGCCCTTGACGAGATTCGGGAACAAAAACTGTACCGTGAAACCCACAAGACTTTTGAGGCTTATTGCCAAGAAAAGTGGGGTATGGCCAGACAGACGGCTAATCGGTTTATTGGTGCCGCACGGGTTATGGAAAATTTGGAACCAATTGGTTCCAAATTTCCGACTAAGGAGAGTCAAGTCCGCCCTTTGGCTCAACTCCCCCCTGAATTACAAATCCAAATCTGGCAAGAAGCAGTAGAGTCATCGCCCAACGGAATTCCAACTGGTGCAGCCGTTCAGCGTTTGGTTGAACAGCGATTTCCTTCACTAGGAAGCGGTCGATCGCCTAAAGATACTGATTCTGAACTGGAGAAACTGCGATCGGACAACAAACGACTTAGAGAGGAAATTCGATCGCAAAACAGAGAGAGGGATCGGCGTGCTGCTGCTGTGGCTTTGGAAATGGAGCAACTTCGAGCCGAAAACAGGCAGTTGAAAGCTGAATTGCTACAGCGCGATCGAGATTGGGAAGTCCGTCTGGCGGTTGAGAGGAGACAAATTCGAGAAGAGGTGAGGGCGGAACTCAAAGCAGAATATGAAGGGCAGATCGACTCTCTGACGCAGCAATTGGCAGAAATGACCGCAAACTATCAAGCTGTATTGGCAAGATTAACAGCACTAGAAGCAAAAGGAAAATAAATGGTAACGATACTTGAAAATCCACTGCGGATAGGTTTACGAAAAGAACGAGTGCCAGAACCACAAATTCTGGTAATCTTCGGAGCTTCCGGGGATCTCACCCAGCGCAAACTCGTACCAGCAATTTATCAGATGAAGCGCGATCGACGCCTGCCACCGGAAACTACCGTCGTGGGAGTCGCCCGTCGCCCTTGGAGTCATGATTACTTCAGAGAGCAAATGCGCGAAGGGATTGAAGAATTTGGTGGCGGGATTGGGAATGAAGAATTTTGGCAAGACTTTGCTCAAGGTTTGTTCTACTGTCCGGGCGATATTGATAATCCCGAAAGCTATCAAAAACTCAAAGATTTCCTAGGGGAACTCGACCAACAAAGGAGAACCCGCGGCAACCATATATTTTATCTTTCTGTTTCCCCCAACTTCTTTCCCGAAGCAATTCGGCAACTGGGGGCAGCGAAAATGCTCACAGACCCCCTGAAGCACCGCTTAGTAATTGAAAAACCCTTCGGTCGCGATTTAAGTTCAGCAAAAGCTCTCAATCGAGTAGTGCAGCAGGTTTGTCAAGAACAGCAAGTGTACCGAATCGACCACTATTTGGGTAAAGAAACTGTTCAAAATCTGATGGTGTTCCGGTTTGCGAATGCCATTTTCGAGCCACTGTGGAACCGCCAATTTGTCGATCACGTACAAATTACAGTGGCAGAAACAGTAGGGGTAGAAGACCGAGCCGGTTACTACGAATCCTCTGGGGCTTTACGGGATATGCTCCAAAACCATTTGATGCAGATTTTTTGTCTGACAGCGATGGAACCGCCAAACTCCCTAGACGCTGACAGCATCCGCACCGAAAAGATGAAAGTTTTGCAAGCAACACGCTTAGCTGACTTGCATAACTTAGAGAATTCTGCAATTCGCGGACAGTATTCCGCCGGCTGGATGAAAGGCAAGCCAGTGCCGGGATACCGCACCGAACCAGGAGTCAATCCTAACTCAATGACGCCTACTTTTGTGGCGATGAAGTTTGCGATCGACAACTGGCGCTGGCAGGGAGTGCCATTTTACCTACGCACCGGCAAGCGATTGCCCAAAAAAGTCAGCGAAATAGCGATTCAGTTCCGCGAAGTGCCACTGTTAATTTTTCAGTCTGCCGCTCAACAAACTACTCCCAACGTGTTGACTATGCGGGTGCATCCCAATGAGGGGATTTCACTGAGGTTTGAGGCGAAAATGCCAGGACCTGATTTAAGAACGCGGACGGTGGATATGGATTTCAGTTATGGTTCTTCCTTTGGGGTGACTTCCTCGGACGCTTACGATCGACTTTTGATTGACTGTATGTTAGGCGACCAAACTTTGTTCACCCGTTCTGATGAAGTAGAAGAAGCTTGGCGGGTTGTCACACCAGCACTGATGGCCTGGGAAGCACCGAGCGATCCCGCCCTGGTGCCTCAGTATGAAGCAGGTACCTGGGAACCCGCCGAGGCAGAACTGCTAATTAATCGAGACGGCCGTAAGTGGCGCAGACTGTAATAGTCATTAGTCAGCAGTCATTAGTCATTAGTGTATTGGTCAGCACCAGTCATTAGCGATTAGCTAAGAACTGCTAACTAAGAACTGCTAACTAATGACTAATGACTAATGACTAATGACTAATGACTAATGACTAATAAAAAAGGAGAAAAAACCGATGACTATGACACCGATGAAAGCTCCGCCTCTAGTGTCGTTGCAAAGTCCTAAAGATGTTTCGATCGACCAAATAGAAGCCGAATTAGCTAAAATTTGGGAAAGTTACAGAGAATCGGGGTCAAAGGGCGATTTTCCGATCGCCACTAGAGCAACAACATTTACGTTTGTAGTCTACGAACCCGAAGAAACTCAGCAGCTATTAGCCGATCTGGGCTTTTACGACGGGCCCATTGATGGCATCACCGGGCCGATGACCGCATCTAGCATCAGAGCTGCTCAAAAAGCCTACGGCTTGCCGAGAACAGGCAAACCTAATGCTGAATTGCTCGCCACTTTGCGGGAAGAAGTAGCCCGTAAAAATTCCAATGGCAGCAAGTTAGGTCCAACGGGTTTCGGTTCAGGAGGTTCCGCTGTAGCTGACGCGATAGTCGCTGCTAATCCCTGCCGGATTATTGCTCTGTGCCCGATGCTGGGAGAAGATACGGGCGTACAGGCTCAAGTCGCTGCTTATTGTCCGGTTCACAAGGGTGGTACGGGCAATTTGGTCTGCTGTGAGTACATTACGCTGCGGGGTACCGAAGCTGCTCTGGAACGAGTGAGCGGTGTGGTGACAGCGCTGATGATTGCGGATTTGCCGAAATTATTGTGGTGGAAGGCAACGCCCGATGCCGATAGACATTTTTTCCAAAAATTGGCAGCCACCAGTAGCTCTGTAATTATAGATTCCAGTTGCTTTGCCGAACCCGAAGCCGAATTGCTGTTGATGCAAAGCCTGATTGAAGAGGGAATTCCGATCGCGGATCTCAATTGGCGCAGGTTGGCTGGGTGGCAGGAATTGGCGGCTGAGGCTTTCGATCCACCGGAACGTCGCGCGGCAATTCGGGAAATCGATCGAGTGACAATCGACTACGAACAAGATAATTCCACTCAAGCGCTGATGTATTTGGGTTGGCTAGCCAGCCGACTTCAGTGGCATCCTGTGGCCTATAAACAAGAGGATGGTGACTACAAAATCAAGCGGATTCAGTTCGCAGGTGCTGATGGACGGGTTGTGGAGGCAGAGTTGGCTGCGATTCCGACTGCGGATACGGGTGATGTCCCTGGAGATTTGATTGCTTTGCGCTTGAATTCTACTAACAAGAATGCTGACTGCGGTACGGTGCTGTGTTCAGAAACCGGTGGCTGTATGCGGATGGAAACTCATGGTGGCGCTCAAACCGATCGATTTAAGCAGGTGACTCCCCAGTTCGATCAAGTGACGGAACAGTTGCTTGGCCAGCACTTGCAGAGTTGGGGGCGCGACGTGCTTTACGAAGAAAGCTTGGCAGTGACAGCTCAATTGCTGAAATTAGCTAAGCAGTAAAAAGAAGTTAGGAACGGGCCGTGTACGGAATTTAACCGATGTAACGGATCGGCTGTACAAATTAAATGGGCGAGAATTTGGAAACAAAAAGGAAGAAAGTTTGAATGAAAAATCAGTGGGGCCGGAAGTGCCAGCCCTACTTTTATTCTTTTCTTTTCTTCCTTCGCGCCCTTCGCGTCTTCGCGGTTCGTTAAATAGATATTATTTGAGCAGATCGAGAGCAATAAGAAGAAGGAAGAAAGCCCTTCGGCGAAGCTGAGCCGGTAAAAAGAGGGAGTCAGGAATAATGTTGATAGGTGGGTCGGCGCGAAGAAAACTAACTAGGTTAAAATAAGTAAATACAGGGAACACGTCTATTGAGGTAATTCAATATATGGGGTTTGGATTCAGGGTATTTTTGATTCAAAAGCTAGACAAAACTCTAGGAGAAGTGAGAGCTGTGGATGTATTGCAAAAAGTCATTTTACTGGGCGGATGTAATTAGGTTAAATGCACATGGCTGGTACGTTGAAAAAATAGCTGCTGATTGCAATGGGACTCCACAAACAGTGAGAGAGGTTTTACATACATGGCAAAAGCTAGGCTGGGAAGGGCTTTGGAAATTACCATGTCGAGGGGGAAAACCCAAGTGGAAACAAGAAGACATAGAGTTTGTAGCAGAATGTCTCAAAAAAGAACCACGTACATACAACGTCGGTTCAATTAGCTCAGAAATTAGAAAAAGAGTGTTATATTAAACTAAGTCCCGACCGATTAAGACGGATACTCAAAAAAAGGGTTTATTTAGAAACGAGCGATAAAAAGTCATAAAGGAAAACAATAAGCTGTAGTACAATTAAACAAGCAGACTTAGATATGTTGGAACTAGCTGTGGCAGCGGGAGAAATCGACTTAAAATATTTGGGTCAGTAACTCAGCCCTAAAGG
>DPLL01000072.1:0-125 GCA_003542015.1 Microcoleaceae cyanobacterium UBA9251
CCAAAAAAAACTAAATCTCCCGGTTCTAAACAAGTTATACTAATAGGTTTAGTAAAAGCTTCTTGCTGATAAGCATCCCTCGGCAACCAGATACCCGTAGAAACAAAAGCAGCTTGCATTAATCC
>DPLL01000072.1:140-4422 GCA_003542015.1 Microcoleaceae cyanobacterium UBA9251
CCCCAAAGATAATAATTGGATTGCTTCATAGCTTGATGAGCAAAATTAATGACAGTTGGCAATTTTTCTATGATTTCCGCTTCCGAAAATATCTCAGGATGATAGACTGTGTGTGCAACATCGAGCAACTCAACATCTCGAACATCNNGGGGGGGCTGGGGGGGGTGAATTACTCGCAAGTGTCGCCCAGCCGCCGCTTGAGTTGCGAGGCGATCGCACTTTGGGGAATCGTAAATATTTATGTGCGATCGCGTTCGATACTCCAGAACATCAGATAATTGATAATTGGCCATTGCTAATTGCTAATTGTTTGCTGTTGATTGTTCCCATTTAACGATTGATTGCCATGAGGCGTTAGCCATTAGCCCTTAGAGCGTGTTTTCTTGCTTGACCAGATTCAGAACCCCCTCGCATCCCCCTTAATCAGGGAGTAGGGTGTGAGTAGGNNCCTACTCCCCTTTTTAAGGGGGGTTAGGGGGGATCTCCGGGGCAATAAAACACGCCTTAGTCGTCACCCATCAGCCATTAACCATGACATTTTTCCACAAAGACGAACAATTAGAAACCCTCGGCACTAGCATTATAGAAGCAGCCAAGGCAGAATTTACAGAATTAGCAGGCGATCGCATCGCCCTTACCTGGATAGTCTACGATCCACCGGTGCGAGTCAACACAGGTGGCGCCCTGAGCCCAGAAGAATTTTGGAAATATCAACCCAGAGGTTTTGGTAACAGAGCTACAGAACGAGTGTATCCTGCCAGCATCATCAAACTATTCTACCTTGTTGCCATCTGGGAATGGGCAGAAAAAGGCATGATTAAAACATCAAAAGAATTAGAACGCGCTGTCAGAGACATGATAGTAGATTCCAGCAACGATGCCACCAGTTTAGTAGTAGATGTACTAACCGGCACCACCAGTGGCCCAGAATTGCCATCAGGCCCCTTTGAAACCTGGAAACAGCAGCGAAATATCGTCAACCGTTACTTTCAATCATTGAATTGGCTAGACTTACAAGACATTAACATCAACCAAAAAACCTGGTGCGACGGCCCCTATGGTCGCGATCGAGCATTGCTGGGAGAATTAATGGAAAATAGAAATATGCTGACCACAAATGCCACAGCGATTTTGCTACATAGTATCATCGGTGGTGTCGCTGTTTCTGCCAAAGCATCCCAAGAAATGATGGGTTTAATGAAACGCAGTTTAGAACCAGCAGAATTAGAAGCAGATCCCGAAAATCAAGTAACTGGTTTTTTAGGTAGCGGATTACCATTAGAAGCGAATTTGTGGTCAAAAGCGGGATTGACAAGTCAAGTGCGCCACGATGCGGCATATATTGAAATACCGAATTTGCGGCCATATTTGTTAGTGGTATTTACCGAAGGGAAAGAGAATAGTAAGAATGAACAGATTTTGCCTTTTATATCGCGGCAAGTTGTCGAAGCAATGAAAGTGCTTAATTAGACAGGAATTACGCAAAAACTGCTTGGGAACACTGTTGTTAGAGGTAAGGTGCGTTACCTCAAGGCGTGGGTAATCCGAGTTTACTTGGGTTACAAAATCCAGGGATTCGTCGGCGCAGTTAAAAGCTTTGCGTCTATCTTGGGTTGGTACTCGTGTTGAGATAGCTAGTACAGTCTCACCATTACGTTGCAACGTTAAATTCATTAACGCTCGATCGATTCGGGTAGCGTTACGCTCGATTCATCAAGGATTGAATAGAACGGAGAGGGGGGGATTCGAACCCCCGAAGGGTGATAACACCCTTAACAGATTAGCAATCTGCCGCTTTCGACCACTCAGCCACCTCTCCAGATGACGGTAACTAAGCATAGCACACACATTCAGCTTTTGGCAACCCCTAATCGCAAAAAATCCTCAATCCCTTACCCTGTATCGAAGGAAGAGGGAAGTTCGGCAACGGATTCGCTCCACGGATGTAGCGGATGTAATGGATGTAATACCAATTTAATGGGTCGNNGCCTCATAAAAAATTGGTATAACGGAAGGAAGAGGGAAGAAACAGAAACTATTCCCAATGCCCTCTTTGGCCGATGCCCGATGCCCAATTCCTCCAAACTATTCCCCAAATCCCCTGGCCTTTAAGTGCTTTTCCCAACTAAAATTGGAACTCAGAAAAAATCTCTTAGTATACAAGTATCCCAACCGATACAGTTTAGCTTTGCGATCGGCATCTAGATTAAAGTCCGTTGTCGTCACCTGGGCTTCTGTCACATCAATATTAATAACTCTGCCTTTATCCATCTCCCGCTGGTGATAGCGGTCTCTTGCTTTCATCATCGTTCTGAACATTGCCGCCAGTATCGACACCGGATTGTTAATATTAACTTGATTCTCAATTCCCGTATCAACTAATCGAAACCCAAAGGTAAACCAGCGGGGTGCAACGGGAGTCGAACCGGATTGTATGTCATAAATCCACAGGGGAAAATTGCTCAGAATTCCCCCATCTACAATTAAGTCATTGCCGAGTTTTCCTGGTTCAAAAAATAGCGGAATACTCATCGACAACCGCACTGCTTCAGCTACGCTAAAATCTTCGGCGCTGTTGAGTCGTAACTGCTGGTACAAAGCATCGGAATCCGCCGACTCGCGCCGCTGCAAATCGTCTGGTAGCACCAACATTTCACCGCGAGTGAGGTTGGATATTACTACTTTTAATTCGCGGTCTTTTACCTGTTTAACATCGGCAAAAGTTCGCAAATGACCTTGGGCGAGGGTTGCTTCCAGCCACTTGCTGAAAGGCAAGGAAGAATATTCTCCCATCTGGCGACTAATTGTTAGGAAAAATAGCGTCCAAGCCGGAGATTGCAAGTCGTCTGCTGGGTCGCCATTGATAATTAAAGGACTATTCTTTTGGGTTAAAAATATGCTATAATCTAGCTTTCCTAACAATTCTTCTAAGTCATCCATTGACAAGTCTGTTGCCAAGACTGCTGCGGTAATTGCACCGGCAGAAGTGCCGGCTAATTTTCGCCAGCGGATGCCCAAATCGCTACAGCATCTGAGTGCTCCTAAAAATGCAACTCCCCGCACGCCGCCGCCTTCAAAGATGCCGTCTGCATAGATTTGACCCTTTGCGTCGGGAGGCGGAAATTTGCTGAGAATTGTTTGTTTTTCGGCTGGGGAAATCCTGACGCCTGCTTCTTGTAAAATTTCCTGCGGATACCACTTGCTCACTGAAAATACCTCGGATTGATTGGATATTTGAGATTTGAGATAGTCCTCGACGCAACAATCATATGGATAGGGGCCACCACGGGGTATTGCCCTAAAAAACGCTATATGTAGATGCTGTGCGTCCAGGACTGTGAGAGTTGAAATTGAGGTTTATTATTGATCTTTGTGGGTATTCATTGCTTCTTTGACTTGTTGTTGAATTTGCGATCGCACTTGTTCGTAGGCTACAGACGCACACCAAGGGCGGAGAGACAAAATAGTTGAATCTGGAGTAATCTCAGCCACCAAACAAGTAGGGGGCGGATTGTCCAAAACTAGCGGATGAGATTCGACAATTTCTAATAACTCAGCTACAGTTGGACGGATTGGGCGATCGCCAATATCAATTTTTAGATCCACCCGCCTCGTTCCCATTGCCGTTGTATTTTTCAGTGTACCGTTAAACAACTGATTATTCGGCACAATAATTTTTACATGATCGTCTGTCACCACGGTTGTTGAAAAAATCCCAATACTGTCCACCACTCCTTTAACATCCCCACCTTCTATAGCATCTCCGACTTCAAATGGCCGCAAACTAATCAACATTACCCCAGCAGCAAAGTGCGATAAAGTATTTTGCCACGCCAAACCGATCGCCAAACCCGCAGCACCTACTACCGCTACTACACTGGTAGTTTGAATTCCCAACTGACTCAAAGCGGCGACTACTCCGACTACTAAAATCGCAATTTCAGCAGCTTGGACTAAGAATTTTCGCAGCGTTGCTTCGGTGCGGCTAAGTGCTCGGCGAGTGACGCGCCCCACAATGCCGATCGCAAATCGGGTAATTAACAAAATGCCGATCGCCCACAGCACTTGAGGTACAATTTTAAACCCCAATTCTACGAGTTTTTTCGAGAATTCTTGGGCGAATTGCAGGGCTTGAATTCTTTCTGTATCTAGCTGGGAATAAAAGGTTTGGGCGATGGGTAGAAAATTCGCGATCGCTGTCATGTTAATTTAAGATTGGTAATTGGGTATTGGTAAACGCAGTCTCGGTCTTTTCGATGAGTCCGAGAGTCCGACAGGGGTT
>DPLL01000033.1 GCA_003542015.1 Microcoleaceae cyanobacterium UBA9251
TCTCGCATGAAATAACTTTCAATTGTTGTTAATAGCACTACTAATTCGCGCCATTCGTTTTGACTTTCAAAGCTTTTTGCCGTTAAAAGTTGATAATATTTTTCTGGTTCTGCTATTTTTACTGATTTCATCCGAGTCAAAAGTTTTTCAGACAAAGCCGATCGATCTTGCGGCCGAATTCGCAAACCAATCTGAGCAGTAATTAAGTTAATAAATAGCTGAATTAGTGAATCATTCATATCAAATCAGGTAGATTCGTTTGATAATTTGGTCATGGGGAATTGGGAATTTAGCCGATCGCATTAACAAGAACAATCTCCCGATAACATCATATCAGAAATTTGTCATCTACTCAAAGGCAAAAGCTAGAAAACAGAAAACAGGAAAAAAATTCTGCCTTCTGCCTTCTACCTTCTACCTTCTACCTGAAAAGGCTTGAATCCCCAACTTTAAGCTGGATATATCCGCAAGCGGCGATCGGGTTCTTCACCAAAACTGTCGGATTTCAGGTGATAGTGCTCCACAAGTTCATGCTGCATTTTGCGGACGTTAGGAGAACGAGGCAAGAGTTCCACCGGCTGTCCCTTGGGAATCACAATTTGCTCAACCGCCAAGCGGGTTTCTTCGAGAGCTTCGAGCTCGTCAGAAGAACCGCTGCGGGCAAATAAGTTGAGGTCTGCGATTTCCGGGGTGCTTGGGTCTTCCATATCCAACAAGCGCCGCAAAGCTCTCGCTACATGGGGAAGAGTGCTGGCCTTAATTGTGTGCAGGGGAACTTGGCGAGTTTTGGCCAAGTGCCGCAATTTCGACTGGTTCCGAACATTAGAACGCAAAGCCAAAACCACGTCCGCAGTGTCAATGTCCTTAGTCAACTGCACGGGCAGATTCAGCGTCGAAATTACCTGCTCTAGTTGATGGCGAGCTATGCCATAAGGATAAACGTGGAGTGGCAAATCTTCGCCGTTAGGGCCGACATTCTGAGAAAAACGTCCGGGCTGGGCGACAGGTTCCACGGCCAGGGATTCTTCGAGCAATTGCTCAAAATATTTAGTCTCAGAAACAGGAGCACCGTTAGCAGGCAATTTCTCACTGGGAGGGGGCATGGGGACCATTTTGCCAGCACTGCGCCACCCGGTGGGCGGTGCAACGGGCCGGATTGCCGATACAGCAGCCGGCGCAGCATCTGAGAACCCTGGAAACCGGGCTGGGGGAGTGCCTGACTCGTGAGTGATGATCACTTCTCCAGTCTCGCTGATGCTTCTGATTTGCTGGTTCGGTTGCCGTCCCCGTAGTAGACTGTCGATCGAATCTGCAACTTGCTCGTGCACTACCCAGCGCTGGCGTTCGAGCATTTCGATCGCAATTGCAAAAGTTGGGGGTGATTTGCGCTCCAAAACCGTCTTTTGAGAACCGCGACGCCGGGCCTCATCATCTCCCAGCGTCACCGCTTGGATACCCCCAATTAAATCGGCCAGAGTCGGGTTTTTCATCAAGTTTTCGATCCGGTTCCCGTGGGCGGTACCGACTAACTGCACCCCCCTTTCGGCGATCGTCCGAGCCGCCAAAGCTTCCAATTCCGTGCCGATTTCGTCAATCACGATCACTTCGGGCATATGGTTTTCCACTGCTTCAATCATGACTTGGTGCTGAAGTTCGGGACGAGAAACTTGCATTCTGCGAGCTCTGCCGATCGCCGGGTGAGGAATATCTCCATCTCCCGCAATTTCGTTAGATGTGTCGATAATCACCACTCGTTTTTCCAAATCATCGGCGAGCACGCGGGCTATTTCCCGCAGCGCAGTAGTTTTGCCAACTCCGGGGCGGCCGAGCATCAGAATGGATTGGCCAGTTTCCACCAAATCGCGGATAATCTTGATCGTCCCAAACACAGCACGACCAACCCTCAAAGTCAAGCCGATAATCTCGCCACTGCGGTTGCGAAGGGCGCTGATCCGGTGCAGGGTTTGCTCGATGCCGGCTCGGTTGTCGCCGCCGAAATGGCCGACTCGCTCAATACAGTAACTGAGGTCTGCCTTAGAAATCGGCGTCTGGGAAAGGTGTTCGGCCTTTGATGGAAAACGAGCTTCTGGAAGGCGACCCAAATCCATCACAATCTCGATCAGATTGTTACGCTGCGGGTGCTGTTCTAGGGGTTGCCGGATCTCATCTGGCACGATGTCGAGTAATTTATTGAGGTCGTCTGTAATCTGCATTCGCCGTCCATCTGTTCGGTGACGTTTTCAACCTTTTTAGTCATTAGTCATTAGTTATTAGTCATTGGTTATTAGTTATTAGTTATTGGTTATTGGTTATTAGTTATTAGGTATTGGTTATTAGTTATTGGAACTATAGCAATCGCCAATGTGGTCAAGGCATTTATAATCATTGAACCCAATGACTGCGTTTATCCTGCCCTTCGACTCCGCTCCCTGAGCGATGCTCAAAGCGCCTTGGCGACTGGTGTAACTACTAACCAACGACTACTGACTAATGACTACTGACTAATGACTACTAACTAATGACTACTGACTAATGACTACTGACTACTGACTAATATTCTTTCAGTTGCGAAACTAGAGAATGAGCTAAACTCACGGCCGGCCAGAGAAGTTCTGGGAAGGCTTCGAGCTGAGTCAGTCCTGGTATTTTAGTTCCGGCTACTGGTGGCGCGATCGCGACGGTCATGGCCAAAGCTCGATCGATCTGCATTGTTTCTAATTGCTCTAAAATTGGCGACAGCAGAGCACGGGCATAGCTGCCATAAGCTATACCTGCAATGTATGGGGTATCAGGAATTAACAAATTTTTCCTGCGCTCCCTCATCAGTCCAGATGCCCTGAGTTTGCTGACAGTATGAGCATTAGTGCCGCCTGCAAGTTGCACGTATCCCGGTAAGCCGGCGGCCAAGACTTTTTGACCGAGTTTGACTGCGGCTCTAGTGGCTCCGGTGCCAATATCTCCACTCATGGGCCTACCGTCGGTTTGCCAAATTAGGGGACAAGGAAGGGGAGAAATTATTTGATAGAGTGTCCGTAAATAATCAATCAAATTGTCTCCATCGGGGCAACTAATGGCTATTAATTTGAGTTGATGCACCCAGGGATTTATGCTTGACCAAAGTCTTGCAAAATCTGTTTCTCTGCCTACTTGCGTGTGGATTTCTAGGGCGTCCACACCGGATTGCAAGATTAAAGGTGCGATCGCAGCGGGAGCAGACACGTAAGAACGAGTGTAGATTAGTTGGCTGGGACAAACCGGTAGACAGCGACCGCAACCATAGCAGCGCTGGTCTATCACCCCGGAAACACCCTCGCCAGCACCCGGAAAAACGATGGCTTCGGCTGGACAAATTTTTTCGCACGGCCGCCAGCAGTCCGCCGGACACTCGGCTGGGTTGAATTCGGCTTTACGAAAATGCGGGTCTTCTCCATCATTTAAACTGACCATCAGCCAGGGCAAACCTTGGCGGTCAAACCTGGGGTTTTGGGTTTGAGCCTGTATTTCGCTGGCTACCTGTAGGGCTTCTTTCGCTGCTGCGATCGCGGCCGGATCTGCCGCGACATCGATACAGTCAGCGCCTGCTAAGGTATAAGCCAAGGTTAGGTTCCGAACCGCAGGCAAGTGTTGAAAGCTAGCACCACAGATCAGCTTGAACCAATGGCCACCTTTTAATGAGTTTAGTGGATGATAATGTTCTGTCACCCTTATATGCTAATCCTTTCAGCTAAAAATTACTATGTGAAAATTTGCACTTAATTTTTAAATTTAGGCTGATACAAGCTGGAAACGCTACTGATAGCAGTATCTGTGGCGCTGTTGGCCCTATATGTAGAGTTCTGCCTGAATTTTTTTTCGTAAATTTGATAAATCACCAAAAAACGGGGTCTGAAGCCCCGTCGTTCTACGACGGCTTT
>DPLL01000076.1 GCA_003542015.1 Microcoleaceae cyanobacterium UBA9251
GACGGCACTGCCGTTTCCCTACCTGATTATTTTGGGGTAGGGAAACGGCAGTGCCGTCTCCTAATTTCTTAGTCTGCGGAGGCAGACTTCGTTTGTATAGCAGCGGTTTCAACCGCCCGGTCAACTACTTAGTCGTAGTCGCCGCCGGCTGCTTCTGGGAGTTATTCAGTCCATTGAGAAACATCGGCACAAACTTCTCCACAAATGCCTGGGGGTCACGGTTCCAGGCCCGCTGAGCCACATCAACCCTAGTCATTTGCAAATCCGGGGCCAGCAAAGTTCCAGCCAACCGTTCCATCAGGTATTGGGGCCGTTCCCACATAGGCATCGTGTTAGCAATATCCACCAGGCGGGTGACACGGCGCAGTTCTGCCCCCAGCATGATATCCATTCCCGATGCAAATGCAGCTTGTTCGATCGCCGCATACTTGCGCTTAGCCTGTTCTACTTTCTGTGCGTGGGCTGGGCTCTTGGCAGCTATTTTACCTAGCCAGCGATTTCCCCAGCGGACGTGGCCTGCTTCTTCGGGAAAGATCTTTTCGATAGTTTCGCGGATTTTGACGTTTTCGTCAGTTTGGGGAGCATTTTTCAGGGCGTGGATGTGCGCTCCGAAGTATTCGCAGCCCCGCTTTTCGGTGACATTAATCGCCGCTAGAGAAGAAATTACAAAATCTTCCCGGTCTTTGGTGGGGTCTTTTTGTTCGCTGTCGAGGAGTCTTTCAAACTCGTCGATGTAGGATACTCCCGGCGGCTTACCAATGTCACAGCCGATATCTACCAGCAAGTCAGTCAGCCACATGGCGTGTCGCGCTTCATCAGCAATGTGCCGGGAGAGGTCGCGGACGAGTTCGGCTGGTTCTCCGTCTAGCTGTTCGATTAAGTCGGTGAGGTCTTTGCAACTGCGCTGTTCGCTGTAGCGGTAGCGGTTGAGGGTGATCAGGTGAATTTCGCGATCGCGCACGACTTGAGCTAAGATTTCACGAGCTCCCATGCCATTGCGAAGCTTGCGGGGATAGGCTACGGTCATTGTTTTATGTTTTTTTGTAAAGATGCTTATATAAGTGTAACGCAGTTTTTCGGCTTCCTAATTCACTCGCCCGGTAGAAGTTTGTTGTATTCGAGGATTGAGCCGTGGGGTAAATTTAGTCCTAGACGCACGGGTGGTCACAAATCATTGTTTTTTCTAGCGAGGTTAATTTTAATTAACCACATCCTAACATCGACTTGATACCCCCTACTATAAACAACCACATCACTCCAAAAAATCCCAAAGTATGAAAATCTAGTGGTAGCTGAAGAAAACCAAAAATTCCTGCTATCCATCCTAGCCATGACAAACCTGCTAAGATGGTTGATGCTATTGCATAAATTGCAACAATCATGCCGCCAGTAACTGCGATAAGTAATGCAATTAAAATCGCTACGACTATCATTTGTATCCCATTTGGGTCAGGGCAAAATGAAGCTTGAGCAATCAGCATTTGACCGAGATTTATTGTCAGAAATAAAAGCATAAGTTTTTTTGGGGTAATAATCTACAAGAAGTGTACTCGGTATTGGAACATTTTAATTGAATTTGGCGGAGTAACATTAACTCTCATGATTACAGCCTCTCTTCTGTGGAAGTTTGAATAACTAGGTGACTACTTAATAGAGCCTGACTTCATAACTTTTGCCTAGAGTGCTACAGGGATAACCTGAAACAGCTTCTTGAATCTGCCATATTGTTTTGACGGCCCTTGTTCCGAATAACATAATCATAGATCCCGCACATCTTTCAGCGCCATTGGTATCGATGAACCTATATTCAGCACTATCACCACTAGCACTAGAACTACCACAATCTGTAGGATAGAGCAGACCACTAGCACCTCCTGATAAAGAATAATAACCTTGTGGTTCTCTAGTAGCACAACTCTCCTCATGAGAGCGCAGCCATCTCATTGTGAAATCTCCACTAGAACTAGAGAACTGAGGAAGAACAGCCTGAGCTAAACAGAGTTGAATACAAAATGCAAATTCAACAGAGATAGTATATTTCATGCCCAATCTTCTCCTAGAGCCTTCCCCTATATAAATAAGTTTCTATTCAACTAATTGCCCCATTCTGAGGTGATTTTTGCTTGATACTCTTCTTCAGTTAAAATACCGTTGTCTAAAGCTTCTTTGAGTTTAGCAATCTTTTCTGTCCTGATTTTTTCATATCGTCCTTGGAAAATTTGTTTTCTTACTGATACTTCAACATCTTTTACTTTGTCTTCATATTCATCAGCATTCAAAACTCCTTCATAGAAAGCTTTCTGAAATTTGTCAATTTTTTCTTCTATTAAGAATTCCACCTCATACTCATCAATCTTATTTTCTAACGCTAATTTCTTGACATTAAACTCTGTATCAGTTAAGATTCCATTCGCAAATGCTGATTCTAATTTATGTAGGTCTTGAGCTACTTTTTCCAAAGCTTTTTTCCTGGCATTAGAATTAACAATAGAATCAGCTTGTGAAGAATTACGCGGAATTAATTGAGGTGAAGTGGTAGCTGATGTTCCTGCCTCCAATTCCTCAGCTTTTTGGATTTTTTTAAACTTCAGATCATTTTCAACATAGCCAATAATTTCGTTTTCTATAATTAATGACCATCCTGCTCCTGCTAAACCAGTTAATACTGTAAATCCTCCCGTAAACATAGCTGTAACCCCAGCACCAGCTAGATTAGTTAGCCACTGACCTGTGCTAGTTTCGAGAGTAAATTCGCGAGGAACAGTTGGGTCTTTAGACCAATATATTTTAACTTGGAAGGCTAAGTTAGTTCCGAATAATGTTCGGATTTTACCAGTTTTTTTGGCTTGAATAAAAAAATTGCCATCTGCTTCCGTATTATCTAGTTCATATTGTTTTTCTTTGAACCAAAGAATTAATTTTCTATAAATACTAGACAGGTCTTGTTCATTGTTAGATACAAAATAATTTTTTGCCATTTTTACACTCCTTTGATTTGTACATTAGACAGACAAATTATAAAAAAAAGCAATGATTTCACGGATTTTTATAACCCATGATTTATTATGACATAATTACAGAAAAGTGTCAAATATTTACAAACCTTTATACTTAAAAATAGAGTAACTGACAGGGGTGATGCAATGTCATGTTTTTGACAAAGGTCGGTTAACTATGGCCAATGCTTTCAGGCTTAAGTTGAGACCAATGGAAAATGCCATGTCCCTAGGGGGAGCGAAGGAGCTGCGGTGTGTACTTCATAAAAGTGGAATCTGCTGTATATTTGTTATTTAAAGACCGCCGTTACAGACGGTCTTTTTTCGATTAGAAATCATCCAACACCAAAAATGACAATTCTCAATTTTTGATGTTCGAGCTTGAACTATCTAACAATCGTAGTACAAAGCAAACTCGTAAGGATGAGGACGTAACCGCATCGGGTTAACTTCATTGTCGAGTTTGTAAGAAATCCAAGTTTTAATGAAATCTTCGGTAAATACACCAGTTTCAGTCAAGAAAGCATGGTCTTTTTCCAAAGCTTCCAGAGCACCTTCCAAAGAACCGGGAGTCGAAGGAATTTTGCTCAATTCTTCCGGGGATAAATCGTAGATATCCACATCCAAAGGTTCACCGGGATCGATTTGATTCTTGATGCCATCTAAGCCCGCGCACAGCATGGCTGCAAAGGCTAAATAGGGGTTAGAACTGGCATCGGGACAGCGGAATTCTAAGCGTTTGGCTTTGGGGTTAGTTCCCGACAAGGGAATCCGTACTGAGGCCGATCGATTTCCTTGAGAATAAGCTAAGTTTACAGGGGCTTCAAAACCTGGAACTAACCGCTTGTAGGAATTAGTTGTGGGATTGGTGAGTGCCAAAAGTGCTGGTGCGTGCTTGAGAATGCCGCCGATGTAATGCAGTCCCATTTGACTGAAACCAGCATATTGATCGCCAGCAAATAACGGTTGACCGTCTTTCCAAATTGACTGGTGAACGTGCATCCCGGAACCGTTGTCGTTAAACAAGGGTTTGGGCATAAAAGTTATGGTTTTGCCGTATTTTTTGCCGACGTTTTTGATGACATATTTGTAAGTCAGCAAGTAGTCAGCGGCTTTGACTAAAGTGTCAAAGCGGAAGCCGAGTTCGCACTGGCCGCCGGTGGCGACTTCGTGGTGGTGCTTTTCAATGGGTACGCCGCATTTTGCCATTGTCAGCAGCATTTCCGTTCTCATGTCTTGAGAGGTATCAGTTGGTGCTACTGGGAAATAACCTTCTTTGTAACGTGGTTTGTAGCCGAGGTTGCCGCCCGGTTCTTCTTTGCCGGAATTCCAACGTCCTTCTATTGAGTCTACATAATAATAGCCACTGTTTTGGGTTTGGTCGTAGCGAACGTCGTCAAAAATGAAGAATTCTGCTTCCGGGCCAAAGAATGCGGTATCGCCGAGACCGGTGGTAACTAAGTAGTCTACGGCTTTTTGGGCTATGGTGCGAGGACAGCGGCTGTAGGGTTCGCCTGTGCGGGGTTCTTTGATGCTGCAAATGAAGCTGAGGGTGGGTTCTGCCATGAATGGGTCGATCCAAGCGGTGGTAGGATCGATGACCATTGTCATGTCTGATTCGTTGATGGCTTTCCAGCCGCGTATGCTGGAACCGTCGAAGGGTACGCCGTCTGTGAAGGCGGTTTCGTCGATTTGGTCGTGGTACAGGGATAGGTGTTGCCAGATCCCCGGCATATCGATGAATTTGAGGTCAATGATCTGGATTTTATTTTCTGTTATGTAGTTTAAGGCTTCTTGGGGTGTCTGGAACATGACTTACTCCTGATATTGGTTTGGGAAAGGTTGATCGCCGATCGGGCAAATGCCAGCATTGGGGTTTTTCTGCCGGGTTTAACCTGTGGTCAGAAAATCCTATAGCGCGTCACGCGCAAACCCCGGTCTTTCAAGCCGGAGATGAAACCCAGTTGTAGCCTTTAGGCTGCGAGTAATCTGTGTTATAATTTTAACAATGCGGAACAAGTAGGCGTATCAACTACGCGATGAATTATCCTAGCACGGTGAGATACCAGCCAGTAAGACACTCCCAGCAATTTTAGATTGACTGGAAAAGACTAAGGCACAGGCAAGCAATGGCGGGATAATGAGCGTACCAAACTGGCTAGTGCGTCGCACGCAAGCGTTGCCGAAGTGTTGAAAAGTGCGAACGAAAGCATAGAACAAAAAAGTAGACGTGATCTTCATGGCGTAAGTCAGTGAATTTGAACGTGTAGCGGCGATTTGACAGCGCCCTTAAGAGTTTCAAAACTTCTTAAGAATCTCCCTCCGTTCCTTCAGGTCGGAGAGTGTCAACTCAAATCTTAATCAAACGCCGATTTGTAGTAGTCTACAATAAGCGGTCTATCTCAGATAGCAAAGTATTGATAAAGATTTTTGGGAGACAAACTTATGCGGGATGCAGTGACGAGTCTGATTGAAAATTATGATGTTGCTGGTAAGTATTTAGACCGGGATGGTATCGATCGGTTGAAATCTTATTTTGCAACGGGCACAGCACGGGTACAAGCCGCAGCAGCAATTAACAGCAATGCTGCGACAATTGTCAAGCAAGCTGGTATTCAGCTATTTGCGGATCAGCCGGAATTGATCCGTCCTGGTGGAAATGCCTACACGACTCGCCGTTACGCTGCTTGTCTGCGAGATATGGACTATTACTTGCGCTATGCTACTTACGCCCTGGTGGCTGGAAGTACGGATGTGCTTGACGAGCGGGTTCTGCAAGGTTTGCGGGAAACTTACAATTCTCTGGGTGTGCCCATTGGCCCGACGGTGATGGGGATTAGCATTATGAAGGAGATGGTTAAGGCTCAAGTGGAAGCTGCTGGCTTTTCTGTGGGGCCTTTTCTGGAACAGCCTTTTGATTACATGATTCGCGAATTGAGCGAAACAGATATTTAAGTCAATTTGCTAGTTGTTGGTGATTGGTAATTGGTGATTGGTGATTGGTGATTGGTGATTGCTATTTCCTATTTGCCACCCTGAATCGTCGATTGTTAATTTTTGTCAATTTTGATTGGATAACTAGCAATTTGAGTTAAGGGATCGCTTTTTTGGGCATCGAGCGCAAAGAAGCGGTCTTTTTTATTTGTTAAAGAACGTCTACATATCCCCAAACGAGGCATTTGTCAAGGGAAGTTTTAGTTTGGCGGCGATCGACTTTTTCGATGGTTGTTGCTTCTACTTCGCCGTTGGGGTAGAGAATGTGGATGATGTCGCGGCTGACGATGGCGATCGGATGTTCTGGATAATGGCCGGGGTTTCTGATGGGAAAGTTATAGTTTTTCATGACCGATCGTTAGTATTTTATTTGTAGTGCTTTGACCTGTTCTACATCATCTGCTTGTCCCGCAAGTTTGAGTGTGATGAGAGGAAGGTCTATTTGTGATAAAACTCAACAAATCAAGTGATAAAAGTCACATAAACCGGGGTGAGGGCGATCGCCCATCATCGGATTTGAGATTTGAGATTTGAGATTTTTGATGACTCCCACGGGCGCGATCCGGGGGCTTGTGATTGCGTAAGTGCTAATCTGGTACTGTCCTTTACTCGATCGGTACAGATTAAAAACCTTGGCTAAACAGCGACTAGACACTTTATTAGTCAACCTAGATTTGTGTACTTCCCGACAACAAGCTCAAGCTTTGATTCGGACTGGGAAAGTCACAGTCAACCAGCAGCTAGTTGACAAACCGGGCACTGAGGTTGACATGGCGGCAAACATTCAAATTAAAGAGCGATCGCGCTACGTTTCTAGAGGCGGCGACAAATTAGCCAAAGCATTAGAAGTTTTTGCCATTTCGATTACAGAGAGAATTTGTCTCGATGGTGGCATTTCCACAGGCGGTTTTACCGACTGTTTGCTGCAAGCTGGCGCAGCGAAAGTCTATGGGATAGATGTTGGCTATGGTCAAGCTGATTGGGGCTTGAGGAACGATCCGAGGGTAATTTTGAAAGAACGCACCAATTTGCGGTATATGACGGCTGCTGAGCTTTATGGCGACTCTCAGCGAGCAGATTTGGCGGTAGTAGATGTGTCGTTTATTTCCCTGGATAAGATTTTACCGGCGCTGTGGGAGTTGTTGGCGCCACCGCGAGAAGCGGTGTTGCTGGTAAAGCCGCAGTTTGAGGTTGGGCGCGATCGCGTCGGGAAAAAAGGCGTAGTGCGAGACTCAGCCACCCAAGCTGATGCGATTTTCCAGGTGTGGAAAGCAGCCATTGCTTTAGGATGGGAAGAACGGGGCTTAACTTGGTCGCCTTTACTTGGCCCGGCTGGCAATATCGAGTATCTTTTATGGTTGGGGAGCGATCGACAACAGCAGTC
>DPLL01000077.1:0-212 GCA_003542015.1 Microcoleaceae cyanobacterium UBA9251
AGAATTGAACGATCGCACCTTGTCACAGCAACTAGGACTTTCTACTCACCACGCTAGCCACATGACTGCTGACGATGTTAGCAAATTAGCCTCGTTCACCTATCACAATCACCCGGATATTTTCCGAGAAGTGTTAGCCGAACAGCCGGGTTTGATGAAGTTTTTGGGAAATCCAGTTGTGGCGGGTATTTTGGGAATAGTTGCTGCTAATA
>DPLL01000077.1:283-5622 GCA_003542015.1 Microcoleaceae cyanobacterium UBA9251
GTAGCATCGGAATTATTCAGATCTCTATTCTCTCCCTCTGTGTCCTCTGTGTTCTCTGCGGTTAAATCATTCCGGTACAACCCGAAACGATATTCTAGGCCTGAATTATTCTGATCGTCACTGTTCGTCTCAGTAAAGCCAATTACCAATTCCCCATTCCCCATTACCAATTGCCAATTATTGATCAGACATAAAAATAGCTGCGGTGACATAACCTGGTTTACACCTGACACTCCGCAGGATTAAATGTAGGATTAAGTGTTGCCTTGAATTAGGAAAAAAAGATGAACATATCCTCTATTTGGCGAAAAGTTCGCAGCCAGCAAGCCTTTTGCTTGGCTGCACTGCTGTCAGTTTGTCTGGTATTCATCGGTTGTTCGCCCACCCAGTCAGCCGGTGGTAATCCAGTCGATCCCAAGTTAAAAGAGCAAGTCTTGCAGATTATCCGCGAAAACCCGCAAGCAATTTTAGAGTCGGTACAAGCGTACCAGCAGCAACAGCAAGATTCTCTCAAAGCTGCGCGACAATCATTTTTCGATCAAATGAACAGCAGTCCCAAATCGGCGATCGGCGATTCTCCCACAACTGGTGCCGCCTCGCAACAGATTGTACTGTTAGAATTTTCCGATTTTCAATGTCCGTTTTGTGCGCGGGCTCACGATACTGTCAAGCAGTTTATGGCCAAACACCAAGACCAAGTTACTTTAGCCTACAAACATTTTCCCTTGACTTCAATTCACCCTCAAGCCCTACCAGCAGCTAAAGCAGCCTGGGCTGCCGGACAGCAGGGCAAATTCTGGGAATATTACAGCGCGTTGTTCGAGGGACAAAAACAGTTAGGTGAAGACTTGTACCCAGCGATCGCCCAAAAACTCAATCTCAAATTAGATAAATTCAACACCGATCGCAACAGCCAGAGCGCCGAAGCAGCCATTCAAAAAGACTTGCAACTCGCTCAATCATTGGGAATAGAAGGCACTCCATTCTTTATTATGAACGGCAAAACTTTCTCAGGGGCGATCGAGCTGGCTGAGATGGAAAATATTCTCGCCTCTGTCTCTAAATAGTCTCACATCATCAAGAGGCAGAGCCTCCCTGAGCTGCCTTCCCAGCCTGGAGGGCTGGGAACGAGAACAACTCGAAAAATCTCTGATTAAACTGCCGCCAACTCAGGAGTCGGGCGCTTGCTGTGGCGGATACCCTCGATCGCACCTGCGTAATCTGAAGCCTTAAACACAGCAGAACCGGCGACGATCGCATTTGCGCCCGCTTCCAGAACCTGCCAAGTATTATCCACCTTCAAACCGCCATCCACCTCAATCCAAGGATCAAGACCCTTCTCATCGCACATTTGGCGCAACTTGCGAATTTTCGGCAACACAGTCGGAATAAAACTTTGACCCCCAAAGCCCGGATTGACACTCATAATCAGCACCAAATCGCAAAGTTCCAGCACGTACTCAATCAAATCCAGGGGTGTCGAAGGATTGAGAACCACACCAGCCTGCTTGCCCAATTCCCGAATTTGACCGAGAGTGCGGTGCAAGTGTGGCGAAGCGTTATGCTCGGCGTGAACCGAAATAATGTCAGCACCAGCCTTCGCGAAGTCCTCAACATACTTCTCCGGTTCCACAATCATCAAGTGGACATCGATGATTTTGCTAGTAACAGGACGAATTGCCTCAACAATCAGCGGTCCGATCGTAATATTAGGAACAAAGCGACCATCCATCACATCTACGTGAATCCAGTCAGCCCCAGCTTGATCGACAGCTTGAATCTCTGCTCCGAGACGGCTAAAATCGGCTGATAATATGGATGGAGCAATAACGATCGGTTTTTGGGATTTGGTCATGGCTAAGTCTGTTCTCCTGTCTCCTGTGCTGTATCCAGTCTATCAAAATGCGGCGATCGGGCCCGAAAAGTTGTGAATAATCAGTTAGTAGGGGCTGGCCCGGCCCAGAAATTTTGCCCATAACCGACAAATTTTGTGCAAAAACAGCCCTTTTATCGGAATTTTGAGTTTTGAGCGATTAATTATGAAAAATACAGATCCGCTAGAAAATCCTGACCTCGATCGTGCAAGTCTGTTTGTATTAATGATTCCAGTCATCGGCTTTTTTCCCTCCCTGTGGACGCTTTACCGCCGTCAAGGCAGCCCCGAACGCAAAGCCATCAGCCGCTTGGCAATAGCCCTTGCTGTTAGTTGGCTTTTAGGACATATTCTTTTAGAAGCTGGAGCCATTTCTACGGAATCTTGGACACTTCCCCTGTTATTAATGAGTAGCCTGTTGACAACCAGCTATTTCATTGTTGCTCTAGGACTGATGGTTCGCCTGTGGAAACGCCAACCGCTCTGGTTGCCCGGAATTAGCCGCGTAGCCGAACAATTGATCGGCAAACATCTATCCTAAATTAGGGTAATTTAGGTGTTAAACTCGATCGGATTATCCCTGGATTTTACCGTACATTACCGGACACAAGCCCCATAAACTTTTATACCCAAAAAAATATGATGGTTGTTGAAAGACATTACATAGACAGACAGCATCAGTTTGATCGACGGTTTGATGACTTATCCTTCCTGTCAAAAAATCTCTACAAGCATGGTAACTATTGGATGAGGCAACACTTTTTTAAGTCGGGGCCGAGGGTGGGAGCGGGTTTAAATCTCAAACAGTTATATGCGATCGTCAAACCCACAGACGACTATAAATCCTTACCAGCAAAAGTTAGCAATCAAGTTCTCAAAAAAGTTATTCACGATTGGTCAGCTTGGCAAAAGGCGAGGGGGGCTTATTACCGGGAGATAGATCAATTTTCAGCCCGCCCCAAAATCCCCAAATACAAACATAAAACCTGCGGAGGTAACTGGTTAATTTACGATCACCAATCCCTTGGACAAAGAGGTAAAAAGAAAAATAACGGGCGACTTCATTTATCTCAAACCGACATCATAATTGCCACCAAAGCACAAGATGTCATAAAGGTAAGGATAGTTCCAAAAACCGCAACCTACATATTTGAGGTTGTTTATGAAAAGCCTGTTACCCTTGTGGATTTAAACCCCAAACTCATAGCAGGTATAGATTTAGGGATTGATAACCTCGTGGCCATTGCCACGAACAAGCCGACATTTACTCCAACTCTCTATGATGGAAAACATCTCAAATCTATCAATCAAGGTTTCAATAAGCGCCTCGCCTTTTTACAGTCGCAAATTGAAAAAGGGAAATATACCACGCGCCAAATTCAGCAAATCACCTTGAAGCGAAACAAGCGAGTAGAAAACTACCTTCATCAAACCAGCAGTTTAATTGTCAAGCGCTTGGTGGACGAGGCAATAAGGCAGTTAGTAATTGGCAAAAATGTGGGGTGGAAACAAAATTTAGAGTTAGGGAAAAAAACGAATCAGACCTTTTGTTCAATTCCTCATGCCAAGCTGATAGAAATGATCGCCTACAAAGCTGAGTTAGTGGGTATCAAGGTAACAGTTACAGAAGCATCTTATACAAGTAAGTGCAGCTTTTTGGATTTAGAGCCTGTCGGTAAGCAAGAGTCTTACCAGGGTAAGAGAGTGTTTCGCGGGTTGTTTCGATAAGTGCGTGGAACGCTGATTAATGAGTAGTGTGAATGCAGCATTAAATATGATTAGAAAAGTAAGCTGCAACTCACCCTTTCAGGGGTGCAGCAACCGTTTAGAGGTGTTTGCAGTTTCACCTGTGCGGGTTTCACCTGTACGAAAAACCACGCAAAAAGTCCGGTGTCAAGCATTGCCCGGTTTTTTGTGAACTGTATCTTAAGAACCCTTAGCCTATTGATTGATTGCGTCTTCAGGTAGATACTACAAATTGCCATGATCTTTTTTTATTCTTATTGTGTGTGAGGAAGCCAGTGTCAGCTCAAAAAATTCCTAATCAAGACCCTACCAAACAACCAGCTACTCATCCCTCAACCAGAAAATCTTCCCAGCCCCACCAGGGCCGTTGGTTGGGATTTAGTTTTGGTTTAGCTGGAGTCGCCATGCTCTCAGCCACCGCCGGAGCCCTGCTAGCTGTGTCGCTTTCGACAACCCCGCTTCAGCAGCAGAAGTTGAGCCCTGAAGAAGCGGCGGTGTTTTCTCAAGGCGATATGGCGAAGCTCAGCATGAAAATGCCAGAGCTCACCCGCCCAGTTAATATTTTAGTTTTAGGACTTAAGGTTCTGAGTTCAGACATCGACGGCCATCCCGACAAGGCTCAGGGATACGATGTCTGGCAAAATTCTTTTAAGGGGTTAACCGATACCATGCTGCTGGTTAGGTTCGACCCTCAAAATAAAAAGTTAAGCGTGCTTTCTATTCCGCGAGATACCCGCACTTATGTTGAAGGCAGGGGCCTGGTCAAAATCAACGAAGCCAATTACTATGGCGGCCCGGCTTCGTCAGCCAAGTCAGTCAGTGGACTCCTTGGTGGTGTGGGAATTGACCGCTATGTCACAGTTAATATTCAAGGCATAAAAAGCTTGGTCGATGCCCTTGGCGGGATTACGATGAATGTCCCTAAAGACATGAAGTATACCGATGAAAGCCAGCATTTATATATAGATTTAAAGGCGGGCAAGCAGCATCTGAGCGGCGAACAAATCGTGCATTATTTACTTTACCGCCATGACGATTTGGGTGACATTGGGCGAGTGCAGCGGCAACAATTGTTGATGCGGGCTTTTGTGGAACAGGAAGTTAATGTAGGCTTGCTGTCTCGACTGCCGAAGATTTTGTCGGTGATTCAGTCTCACCTTGACACAAATTTAAGTATTGAGGAATTGGTAGCTTTGGCTGGTTTTGCTGCTCAAACCGATCGTTCTAGCGTCCAGATGTTGATGGTTCCCGGCAAGTTTAGCGATCCCAAGGATTACAAGGCTAGTTACTGGTTGCCCGATCAAAGTGCGATCGAAACTATGGTGGCAGAACATTTTGACTTCGGTCAAAATACTTGGCAAATTGAGAATGCTGATGCGACTTTTCTGAAGGTGTCTATTCAAGATAGTACGGGCGACCAAGCTGCTGTTGAAGATTTTGTCAAGACTTTGACTCGGGCTGGCTATCGGAATGTTCAGGTTTATAAGGATTGGCCCGAACCGTTGGAGGTAACTACTCTAGTGGCTCAAGATGGCGATGTTAAAGGTGCTCAAGCGATTCGCCAGTCTTTGGGTTTTGGGGAAGTGCTGGTTGAGAGTACGGGTTCTTTGCAATCCGATGTGACAATCAGATTGGGCAAGGATTGGTTGAGTAAAAAGTCTCAGTCAGGCCGAGGATTTTAAACATAGTATTTGTAGGGACACAGCAGTGCTGTGTCCTT
>DPLL01000163.1 GCA_003542015.1 Microcoleaceae cyanobacterium UBA9251
GGTTTTTTACGAAATACTTCGTTAGAGCATCGCAGATTCGTGAAAAAACCCGGTTTCTTTGGTCGAAACGGGTAAGTCCTATATAATTGTAAGTACGATCGTCCGAGGATGTACTATGACGGCATCAACAGAAATTCGCGAAGAAGTAATTGAGAGTAAAGCACAGCCTTATTACTCTCCTGAAGAGTATTTAAAGCTGGAAGAGGCAGCCGAATTTAGAAGTGAATACCACGATGGTAAGATAATTCCTATGACAGGCGGAACACCGAATCACAATCAAATAGCTCTTAATTTGAGCGGGACATTAAATTTTGCTACGAAAGGACAACCGTACCGAGTATTTATAAACGATTTGCGTTTATGGATACCATCGAAGCGGGTTTATACTTATCCTGATGTCATGCTGGTTGCGGGTAAGTTGGAGTTTCTTGAGGGTAGAAAAGATACGATTACTAATGCGGTGATGGTGGCTGAGGTTTTATCGCCATCGACGGCGGATTATGACAGGGGCGGCAAGTTTAAACTTTTTCGTTCTATTCCTAGTTTTCGGGAGTATGTTTTGATCGATCAATATGAGATGCACGTTGAACATTTTTGTAAGACGGATGATCATAAGTGGGTTTTGTCTGAGTATGATGGTGCTGATGCGGTGTTGAGATTGAATTGTGTGGAGTTTGAGATGTCGTTGGGTGAAATATTCGATCGCGTGGATTTTGAGTCTGAGTCTGAGGAGTGATCGCCCTCGAACAATTTGATTAAGTAATATTATGTTCGACCAATTTACCCTAGTTCTTGTAGGGGCGGGTTCACCAACAATACCTGCCAATAATTAACAATCTCAAAAACCCGCCCCGGCCAAGATATCGCGAGAGATCCACAGGACAGGATATAAGGATCGAATTAAGCGAGTAGATTCAAGTAGAATCCCGGAAGCATTATGAAATCTGAAAAGTCGGCTATTACCTATAATATAGGTCAAAAATGGGCTGTGACTCTTTGCTGCGAAGCCGAAGAAAAACTGGAATTGAGAGTTGCAAAAATCCTTGAGTATTTAGACAAAACTTATCTGTTAAAGCAATGGGCAATATCTGATATTGAAGCTACGGGCAGTTACGGCAATTGCTTGACTGCGCGGTGTAATAATGAAGAAATATTTCAGGTATCTACTTCTGATTTATTGGAGGTAATGAGGGAAGAAGGTCAAGTTATTGAATTAGATGCTAGTTTGATAAAAGATGGTGAGGAATTGTTTAAGATATTGATTCGAGATGGGGTTTCAATTGATGTACTTGGCAGTGGGGAGATGATGCCGCTGACGATTTTGGGGAAGTATGTTTATGTTGACAAAGAACTGTTTATGTGGTAAGTGACGTGGGAGCGATCGCACTTCACAAACTCGATCGTCATAATTCACAGAGTGCTGCGAACAAATGAGAGGAGAGGAAGTGCGATCGCTTTTCTCAACCTGTTATCTACTGCTATTTCTAAAGTAATTTTATCTCAGTGCTGGTCTGATTAGCGTGGTTTAATCAGAAGCTTAACTAACTCCTGAGTAACTGGAAAACCAGTCTGACGTTCAAAATATAGAAATAACGGATTAGAGTTTGCTTCTAAAAAAACATACTCACCTGTTGGATCTAAACGCCAGTCAATAGCTGTCCATAGCAATCCAAAATTTTTTGCAATATCTAAAGATTGCTGACGAATATGTTCTGGCAAATTAACTGGGATTAGTTGGGAAGTTTTGTCTTGCCGAAAATCAACTGAATCGCTTTTAACTTCAGCAGAATAAACTGATTCATCAATTACGTAGGTGCGAATATTAGTGCCAGGAATGTACTCCTGAAAAGTGACTGGCGACATCTTCAATGCTAAACTTAAACGCTTATGTTCTAAATGAAAATCTGTTATAAATTGCGTCCAAGCTCCACCACAGACAGGTTTAAAAATTACCCTTTTTTTAGACTCTGCAAACTTAATAACTTGTTCTGGATCATTGGTGGTTAGCGTGGCTGGAACCTTAATACCAAGTTTTTTGGCATTTGAAAGCTGCAAAGGTTTTTCTTCGTGAATCCTGTACGATATGTCCCAAGGATTTACCCAGAAAGCAGGAGACGACTTGAGGATTACTCTTAAAGTAGTTGTAGAATCATCTAACGCTATTTGTTCCTTCCTTGGATTACCGAGTGCTGGAATATAAGGATCAGAAATCCTTCGCAAAAAAATACTGTGAATGCTTTCTATGTTTAATTTGTAACCGTCTGCCAAAACTAAATAGCTTTTTTCTGTCTCTGACTCCCAAGAAGCCTTCACCTGAATTGGTAAAAGACGTGTGTTTAAGTGTACCACTGTTGAATTAGCTTCCTTAAGACCTTTCGTAAGATGAATAACGTGAACGTCTTTTGGGTTGCCAAGAATCAGATTAATCATGCAATAGAAAATACTGGGTAGGGTTTACAGTTACTTTTTATACTAAATAAGTAGGTGAGTAGAATCAAGTTAGAAGACCCATCTTGAGTTGCCCTTCCGGGCTGATCCACTAAAAATTGCTTAACTTAATTCTCTTCACCTACTCACATTTTTTAACTTTCAATTCTCCAGCCTGAAATCATGCTAACTGCTGCGTCATTGCCAAGAGACTCATCCTCAGCCTCAATGACAGCAGATTCTAAGTCAATAGACTCTAGTTCCGACAGTTCTAAATCAAAAGGGTGGTTCATAAGTTTCTTCTTTGGTTACAAATATTCCGGTAAAAAACGTAGCTATCATGTCAGTCGATGAAATATCCACAGCCTACCCCAGATAAGCATCTAGGGCGTTAATTATCCGCTGAGATTGCAACGCGCCTGTTTTCACAAGCCGACTACTGTCCCAGTAATTTTGTTTTCTCTCCTTCCAACGCTTTTCGTGCTGAGTCAGTTAAGTTTGACTTCGCAAGCTCGTTATTAATCCTGTCAAGTTGAGAACTACTCCCAGAGCCACCACTAGAATGACCCTGTTTACGTTTTTCTCCGTCTGTTTCTTTTCCCTGTTCTATACGGTCTCTAGCTTCTTTGTCTATTGACGACATTAAACAGTACCTCTTTGTCTACTTGAGAAATACTTTAGCAACTTTATTTCAGCTTAGATAGTCAGAAAAAGTAATAAAAAAGTAATAAAAAAGTAATATTAGCTGCCCATTACGGTAGAATATATGTCTAAGGGGGAAATCGATGTCCTATTAGTTAGGCTATGCCTACGCAAATATTAAGGCTCTGCAACTGAGGAAGTTTGACAAATGACTGCGGAAGAAGCACTAGACATTGTAGGAGTCGCTCTAGACTACCAAGGCCTAAACAAAGTTCAAGAGCTAGTGTTTAGGGAATCCTGGGAAGGACGATCGTATGTAGAGATAGCTAGAAGCAACGACTATGAACCTGATTATATCAAAGATGCTGGTGCTAAACTATGGAAACTACTTTCAACAGCATTAGGGGAAAAAGTCAAAAAAGATAACTTACAGTCCGTCCTGAAACGATACTTACGGCGAAATCAAGTGAACTTACAGCGAAATCTGGTAATTGAAGTTAATCT
>DPLL01000476.1 GCA_003542015.1 Microcoleaceae cyanobacterium UBA9251
TTAGGGGGATCGGGACTCGACTATAAACGACATTCGTCAAAACCCGAAGTCTGAAATTCAACTTGTGGAGGTTGCCAAGGCGGTGAAAATTGTACTCGAAAATATTCACAAATCCTACGGAAAGCGCAATGTAGTTAGTCGCGTCAACCTTTCGGTAGCACAAGGAGAAATCGTAGGATTGCTCGGCCCGAATGGTGCAGGCAAAACCACAACATTTTACATCGCCACGGGATTAGAAAAACCCAATCAAGGCACTGTTTGGCTCAACGATTTAGACATCACTCGATTACCGATGCACGAGCGAGCACATTTGGGAATAGGCTATCTTGCTCAAGAAGCCAGCATTTTCCGCAACATGACTGTGCGCGACAACATTTTGGTAGTGTTAGAACAAACTCAAGTGCCCCGTTGGGAATGGCGCGATCGAGTCGATTTCTTGCTGCAAGAATTTCGCTTGGAAAAAATAGCATCGAGTTTGGGAATTCAAATTTCAGGAGGGGAAAGGCGACGCACAGAATTAGCGAGAGCTTTAGCTGCTGGGCGAGACGGGCCGATGTTCCTATTTTTAGACGAACCATTTGCAGGGGTAGATCCGATCGCCGTAGACGAAATTCAAACAATTATTGCTAAACTGCGCGATCGCAAAATCGGCATCTTAATCACCGATCACAACGTCCGAGAAACCCTCGAAATTACCGATCGAGCCTACATCATGCGAGACGGCCAAATTTTAGCATCAGGGGCTGAAGAAGAACTCTACAGCAACCCTTTAGTACGCCAGTATTACTTAGGCGACAGCTTCGTGCGTTAGTTAGTCCATTAGAACTTATGCCAAAACCACATAATTCTGTCATTCTGAGAGCAGCGAAGAATCTCAAACATTTGCAATAGCATCGGGACTGTATAATTCCTATCAATTTTAGCTGAAGGAGCGATCGGCGAAAACGCGAAACTATGAAAATAGCAATGTCCAAATCTTTCAATCCCATCAACTGGCTGCCGAGAATTTCCGTAATGGATTGGTACATTACCAAAGAACTAATCGGCCCATTTCTATTTGGCGTTGGACTATTTACATCCGTCGCCGTCACAGTTGGAGCCTTATTTGAATTAATACGCAGAGTCACAGAATCAGGCCTCCCCTACGGCGCAGCCATAGAAATTTTTCTGCTACAAATTCCCTACTTTGTAGTATTAGCTTTCCCCATGTCAATGCTGTTAGCAACCCTCATGGCTTACAGCCGAATGTCCAGCGACAGCGAACTCATAGCCCTCCGCAGTTGCGGGGTTAGCATTTATCGGCTAATACTACCCGCAGTCATTCTGAGTTTGGTTGTTACCGGCTGCACCTTCGCTTTGCAAGAGTTAGTTGTACCCGCCGCCAGTTACCGGGCTACTCTGACTTTAGACAGAGCCCTGAAGCGAGAAAAACCGCAATTTCAAGATAGAAATATCATCTATACAGAATTTAGCAAACCTGAAAAAGGCGGCGACGAAATCCTAGCACGCTGGTTTTATGCAGAACAGTTTGATGGCCAGCGTATGAAAGGTTTAACAATTATCGATCGCTCCACCCCCGGCCTCAATCAAATCGTTTCCTCAGAATCAGCTACCTGGAATCCCTCAGAAAATACCTGGGATTTTTTCAACGGAACTGCTTACATAGTCGCTCCTGACGGCTCTTACCGCAACATAGTTAGATTTGAACACCAACAGTTGCAACTCCCCCGTACACCCTTAGATTTAGCAGCGAGAGTACGGGATTTCAAGGAAATGAATATTGCCCAAGCTTTAGAACGTTTGGAAATAATTAAAAACAGCGGCGACGAGCAACAAATTCGCAAACTCAAGGTGCGAATTCAAGAAAAATATGCTTTTCCTTTCGTGTGCATGGTATTTGGTTTAGTAGGAGCCGCTTTGGGCACTAAACCGCGCCGCTCCGGTAGAGGCACGAGTTTCGGCATTAGCGTAGTTGTGATTTTCACTTACTATGTATTTGGTTTTATGACAAGTTCTATGGGTGTCAAAGCTGTTTTGAGTCCGATGATTTCGGCTTGGCTGCCCATAGTTTTTGGCTTTGGCATCGGGGGATTGTTGTTAACGCGGGCCGCTTCTCGCTAATTTCAAATTTGGGCATGGGGAATGGGTAATGGGGCATGGGTAATGGTAATTGCTAATGGGGAATGGGTTATTGGTTGGTGCGAATAACTAATCCCGAAGGCCCAATTACCAATTACCAATTACCAATGCCCCATGCCCAATAACCTATAACCAATAACTAATGACCAATGACTAATGACTACTGACTAATAACTTTAAGGATTAGCAAAAGTATTGATTTCGCCGCCACCAATATAGCGTCCCGGAGTCAGCGAACGAGGTGTCGCAAAAGACTGCGGTTGAGTTGACTGCACACCCTGATTAGTGTTTTGGGGAACAGCTCCAAAGCTAGGCTGGGAAGGTAAGTTGAGCTGATTCGGTTCAACTGGTTGAAATTGAGAATTCGCTGAGTTGGGAGAGAATTGAGAGTCCTGGATTTTGCTTCCCCCAATAGCACTCGGAAACGATGATTTCCCCACATTGGGAACTACCGGTATAGGCGAAGGTGTGGCCAGTTGAATTGGATCTGGTTGAGCGATGGGTGCGTCGCCCAATAAGTTAGTTTGGTAAGGATTTTTGGGCAAAGCCGAAGTTGCAGGCTGTGCAGTAATTGCGGGGATGCTTGGTACTCTCAAATTTAACCCTGGAAATGATTCAGGCACTGTTGCTCCCTGGTTTAAGATTTGTTGAGAGTCGTTAATCGTAGTATTTTTCGGTGCGGTAATGGGGGGAAGTGTAGTCGGAATATTCACAGGATTGGCCCCATTTTGAGCTGTAGCGATCGTTGGGACCAAATTGGTCTGATTTGTCACCGGCGAGGTGGTGGTCGGTCGATCGAGCAATTGACCCTCGCTTGCAGTTTTCTGAGTCGAAGTCCCCGTTGCCGAAGTGCTAGCAGCGATGTATTTTTTCATAGCTGCTTGTAGCGGACTCAAAGGCAGAGGATTTTCGTTTTGTTTGCTTGAATTACTCACACCCAGAGTAGCCGATAAGGTTGTTGTGGCTGTACCTCCAGACTCAGGGGCGATGGTTTTGCTCCCCGAATTCAGGCCACCGTCGCCAGAGGGGATCAAAGCTGCTGTCAGGTTTGAACTGGGCCAGCTTGAATTTGGCGGGTTATTGTTGGTTGTCCCGATCGCAGGATTTGCTAAACTTGGCACTGTCAAAAGTGTTCTGCTTGTCGCCTTCTTGGGCGCGGTGGATGCCGATCGCATTTCCGAGCCTCGATCGCGATTTTCGTCGAATAAACCTTGGCCTTCAACTACTGATGAATTTAACACACCGAACTCTGAATTAGAGCGATTGAACTGATTGACTAGCACCGGTATGGTGTCGATTTCAGCAGCAATTGCGCTATCTTCAGCAGACAGAAGATCCGTTGAAGTTGGACTATTTGAGGCTGCTACCTCTTCGTCATCTATGTTCAACCTTTCTGGATTTACGGATACCTCCCAAATAAACACGCCTCCCGCACACAAAACTGCTAGCGGTGCCCAAACCGTAGGCTGCATCCAGTAGCGCAACCGCGCTATCAGATAGCGGATAGATGTAGGTAATCGGTTAAAACTTGACATAGTTTTGCTGTCATTGCGAGCGCGGACTTAAAACAAGTTTTCCTAATCTACTATATCATCTTGGTTATCTTCGCGGCCTACGCATACAGCGCTCGGATGGATGCGACTGCGATCGCCACAAGCTTTTGATTAAAAATTGCTACAGATATCTACAAGATCTCAACTTCCATCGAGCACTGGTAGAAATATCTGTTGCTTTCCTCAAATCAAGCGGGCATGATGATAAAATCCGACAGAACGAAGTGTTGAGCCTTTCCGGCGACGCGGGCGATCGACCTCAAAGCATCCAGGTCAAACTCAAGTTGGCAATTGCCGAGAAAAACATCCCAGAAAAAAAGTTGAGATTAAATAAATGAAAAAATTAGTAGAAGTATTAGCAAATAGGGAAGAACTCATACAGCGCTCACTGTCAATTGTGCGATCGCAAATCCAAACAGCCATCGCAGCACGGGGGCAATGTACGATCGCCTTAGCCGGCGGAAGCACACCAGAGCCACTTTACAGGGCGATCGCAGCCCAAGACCTGCCTTGGGACAAAATTCACGTTTTTTGGGGCGACGAACGCTACGTTCCCTCATACCACCCAGACAGCAATCAAAAAATGGCACGCCTCGCATGGCTTGACCAAGTAAACATCCCCCCCAGCAACATCCACCCCATGCCCACAGGCGCTGCCGACCCAGCCGCCGACGCCAGGGCACACCAAACCCAATTGCAGCAGTTTTTCCAAGTATCAGAGGGCGAGTTTCCTGCTTTCGACATCATTTTATTGGGAATAGGGGACGACGCCCACACAGCATCTCTCTTTCCACACACAGAAGCCTTGCAAGTGCGCGACTCCCTAGTCACAGTCGGTAACAAAGACGGTCAACCCCGCATCACCTTTACAGTCCCCTTAATTAACAAAGCCCGGTGCGTTATCTTCATCGTTGCAGGGGCCAGCAAACAAC
This sequence comes from Microcoleaceae cyanobacterium UBA9251, assembly GCA_003542015.1. Lineage (GTDB taxonomy): Bacteria > Cyanobacteriota > Cyanobacteriia > Cyanobacteriales > Microcoleaceae > Microcoleus. Next base: position 4,625 of record DPLL01000476.1, read on the forward strand.
CAGCACTCGCTCAAATTTTTGCCCCCGCAGCCGACGCAATGACCTATCCATCCAGACTAATTCAACCAGAGGGCGAACTTTGGTGGCTACTAGATGCGGCCGCGGGCGAAGATGTAAAACAGCCTCGGTAGCCCGGAATGATAGCGGTGGGAGTTTGCCAACATAGTCACCGCAGTTCGGCAACTTGCTAGCAAAGCGCGAAGCAAGATCAGAATTGTGGCGGTTAAAGTTAAAATTTGACCGTATACTCAAGTATTTTTATGAGGCTGATTCTAAAATCTGGCCGATAGCAAGGAGAAATCGATGATTGTCTGTCCCAATTGCAATCACCAGAACCCCGATGGGGCCACCCAGTGTGAGGCTTGTTACACGCCTTTACCCATTACCGCCAGTTGCTCGAACTGCGGTGCAGCGGTTCAGACAGATGCGGCCTTTTGCGGTCAGTGTGGTTTTAACTTGCGTCCGGGTTCCTCTGTTCCAGAAGTTGAAACAACGCCCGTAGCAACATCGTCTGTCGGGCCGACAGTGGTCTCACCACCCCAGCCTGATTTAATCCCACCTCAGCCCCTGGTGACACCGGAACCTCTAGTTACTGCAAATTTCGAGCCGAATTTGGCAAAAACTGCCCTTAGCATTCCTACTCTTCCCGAACCGCCACTTCCACAGCCACCACTGTCGCCACCAGTTCCTGTTACCACAGAAGCGGTGGCAACAGCAGTAAATACCTCTCCCCCAGTGGCTAGCCAACCTGCTGTGGGTGTGGCAAAAACTCAACTGCAACAGCAGTCGGCGCGGCTGATACACGTTCAGACAAATACGCCGATCGAATTACCTCACAATCTGTCTGTGATTCACATAGGCAAGCCGAATGACTTAGTGCCGCCGGATATTGACGTTTCTGGATTGGCTAATTCAGAGATAGTTTCTCGGGTACACGCTAATCTCCGAGTGGAGGGAGATGCTTGTTACCTAGAAGATGTTGGCAGTTCCAACGGCACTTACGTCAACAATACTCCACTGCCAAAGGGAAATCGACACCGGTTGCGAGCGGGAGACCGCATCTCTCTCGGCAAAGGAGACCTGGTTACTTTTCTATTTCAACTCTCTTAGATCNNAGGTGCTCTACCACGACTCAATGCTGCCAATATGATTAAGCTGACCTTGCTACATCCACTCCAGTCTATACCTGTCCGCAGTTGGAGCTTTGAAGACGAACAGGTCATCCGGATCGGGCGAGCGACCGAAAACCAGGTGGTGCTTTTCAGCGCGGTGGTTTCTCGCCGTCACATAGAATTGCGGCGCACCGGCCTAACTTGGGAACTGATCAATTTAGGTGCGAATGGCACTTACCTCGATGGTAAACCGATCGCTAAGGTTCCGGTTGTGGACGGTCTGATCGTTCACTTGGCTCATTCGGGCCCGACAATTCAAATCAACCTTGACCCGAATCAGTCCTCAGCCCAGTTAGCCAAAATTAGGGTCAAGCCTCCTGATGCTCAGGCAATTCATGCTCCCCCAGGCGCCGCTCAGAGTAGCACGATTCCAGTTCCAGACCAAAAAGAAACTGGCACTTCTAGGGAAGAGGAGGAGTTAACGGAGGCAGAAAACAGGCTATATTATTCTCCAGAAGACTATTAACTCGCTGTCTTGGGTGTCAACAGTTGGCGTAATACTTAGTTATACGTAGGTTTTGCTTGAGAGAATCGGGTCAAATATCTGTAGACAGATACAGGAAAAAACTTAAAATTTACACAACAACGGTTGACACACCCGCCGTCTGAGGATTCACCCCCCAGTTATACAGGCGTTTGGTATGCGATCGAAGAGTTTGACTTCTTGTCGGCCCAATAGGCTCCTAGACACTTCGACTACGCTCAGTAGATAGTTAGGAGCTTCCACAAAACAAATCACTGGTTTGAAGGTATTGTAAAACTTCATTGACTTTATAGCCATTAATAGCCATATATAGTATCGTATAATATAGTATAGTATAGTCAAAAATGACGGCAAAACAATGCAGCTAGTTGAAAAGCACATTATCGATCGAAACCACTGGCTATACAAGCAGCTAGATAATTTGTGCTTTCTTTCTAAGAATATTTTCAACTACGCTAACTACCCGATCCGACAAAAATTCATCAGGTCGGGAGAATACCTCGACTATTACAAAATACAGAAAATATGTCAGGGAAAGACTGACTATCTAGCATTACCAGCCAAAGTATCTCAGCAAGTATTATTGAGATTACATGAAAGCTGGAAATCATTTTTTGCAGATACCAAGGAATATAACATCCATCCAGATATAGCAACCGCCAAGGTACTTCTGGTCATTGAGCGTAGTCGAAATGTCCACTTCGACCCTTCGACTACGCTCAGGGCGACGCGACGCTCAGTGACCAGAAGTACCCTAACCACCTTGGCGACTGCTATAAATTCAAAGCCAGACCAAAAATACCCAGATACAAACACAAAACATTAGGCAGAAATGTCCTGACTTACACCGCTCAAGCCATCAGTAAAGCATGGCTCAAAAAAGGGATAATCAATCTCTCTTTGACCGACATATTTCTGAGGATTAAAGTCAGCCAAGTCAATCAAGTCAGAATCGTTCCAAAAACTTACCATTACTCGATGGAGGTAGTTTATGAACCCAAGGATGTAACTCAATCATCATCAGGTGTTGAAGGGATAGCTGGGATTGATATTGGCCTCAATAATTTAGCGACAATTACATCCAATCAAAAGGGGTTTCTCCCGCTGATAATAAATGGCAAACCGCTCAAATCAATCAATGCTTACTATCACAAAAAGAAGGCACTGTTGCAGTCATACTTGAAGGGGGAGAAAAAGACATCTATCAAAATTAATCATTTAACTCACAAGGGTCATGTAAAAGTAGATAATTACCTGCATAATTCAATTAAATTTATTGTCAATCATCTGGTAGTTAACCGAATCGGGACACTGGTGATTGGCAAAAACTATAACTGGAAACAGGGAATAAATCTCGGCAATCGGAATAATCATAACTTCGTAGCAATACCTCATGGAAGGCTTATTGAAATGCTAACTTAGAAAGCGCAGTTAGCAGGAATTGCTGTGAAAGTTATTGAAGAAAGTTACACTTCAAAGTTTTTTTTTAGATAATGAACCTTGTGTCAAGCATTCATAGTACAAAGGTAAACGAATTAAGCGAGGTTTGTTTCGTGCGGGTGATGGCAGACTTATCAATGCGGATGTGAATGGCAGTGCTAATATTATCAAAAAAGCATTTCCCAACGCTTTTGCCGAGGGAATACAGGGCGTAGTAGTACGGAAGGTTCGGGTCACACCTTACAAAATGGTTGGGAAATGCAAGTGTAATATTTGCCTAGAAAATCTGTAACTATTCACATACCAAGCGTGAGAATTAAATGGTAAGCTCTATCTCGAAAAGCTTGTGGAGTAGACAAACCTCTCAAGAGTCATCTTGAGACTACGTTGAAGCAGGAAGTAGACAGCCATCTGATGCAGAGTCAGGATTTACTTTGTAAGTAGGTTTGCAGAGGTTCTACAAAGCGGTAAATCTCGTTATTTTTGCACATTTTCGGGGAATGTCCGCTCTTTGGGGTTTGCTATTTATCCTCTGCGTCGCTCTCTACTCTGGTCTCAGGTATCGAGTTAGATTTATAAAGAATACCCTGAAAACCCTGTGACTTTAGTCCAGGGATGAAAGGCCGTTGCAGGATAAATCCTGCCAGCCCTCTTTATGCAAGACACAAACCACATTCTGTTACCAGAAAAATGTGGGATGGATACACAGA
>DPLL01000103.1 GCA_003542015.1 Microcoleaceae cyanobacterium UBA9251
ACTCGTCCTTGCCAAAAACCGCAATATTTATATTTCCGGCATTCTGCATTCCGCAAACTCGCCCACAAAATCGGGCCCCAAAGCCAGTATAAACCGGCTATCAATCCGGTAATTAAAACTAGAGGCCCGACATCGGAACCGGCGAAGTTGTAGATGACAAGTAGGAACACTACAACTACGGCGGATATTAGCATTCTCCTCAAAAANNGGGATGGGGAATTGGGGATGGGGGATTGGGGATTGGGGATGGGGATGGGGAATTTGGAATTGGCTATCTCTCCCAAGTTTTTAATCACTCATTCGATCTTTTTTGTCACCTATTGAGTTTAGATAAGCATTGAGCTTTGGTGGTAATTCATCAATTATTGGTTGAATTTTTCTTACTTGTTCATCTGCTAACAACTGTCTGGCATATGCCAATCTCAACCAACTGATTGTTTCATATAAAGAGCCTCTGGCAATCTTAATAAAACGCCGATTGTCTTGATGATTATACCTGCCACGTCCTTCTGCGATATTAGCACAAACACTATCGGCGGAGCGTACAATTTGCTGGCCCATAGTATCTTTCGTGAAATAATCCCATTGTTTGACGATCAACCAAACCTCATTTGCTAACTTTTCAGCCAACTTGTAAACATCCAAATCCTCAAAATCTGGTCTACTCATATCTACACCCCTCTATTCCCAATTCCCCATTCCCAATTCCCCATTCCCAATTCCCCATTCCCCATTCCCTATAGTATCTTTTCTAAGCCATAAACGAGCGATCGCAATTCAAGCACTTTGCGTATAGACAATAATACTCCGGGCATATAACAAGCGCGATCGCTCGTATCGTGCCGCAAAGTATAAACTTGACCCTCGCCGCCAAAAATCACTTCTTGGTGAGCAATTAAACCGGGTAAGCGGATGCTGTGAATCCGAATTCCTTCCTCCGCCAAACATCCCCTAGCTCCCTGCAACTTTTCGGTTTCTTCTACCTGCGGGGGATTGAAAGTTTTCCCCATTTCTGCTAACATTTGGGCAGTTTGAATGGCGGTGCCACTGGGAGCGTCGGCTTTTTGATTGTGGTGAAGTTCGATAATTTCTACGTGTTCAAAATATTGAGATGCTGTGACAGCAGCTTGTTGTAGTAGAACCATGCCGATCGAGAAATTGGGTATAATCAAACAACCAATGCTGGCTTTATCGGCAAATTCTGCTAATTTTTGAATTTGCTCGGTACTCAAACCGGTAGTGCCGACGACGGGGCGAATGCCGTATGCTATAGCCGATCGCACATTTTCGTAAACCGAATTCGGGTGTGTAAAATCTACCATCACGCCTAACTGCTTTTCTTGAGCAGCCAATACGAGCATTCCTTGCAAATCGTCGGTAATGGGAACTTCCAACGGGCCGCACCCGGCTAATTCTCCTGCATCGGCGTGCAAGGACTCAGGAGAGTGGTCTATGGCCCCGAATAGAGTTAGGTCCTTAGCCTTGGCGATCGCCTTAATTACTTCGCGGCCCATTTTGCCGCCAGCACCGTTAACTATCACCGGAATCGGAAGTTGACTTGTCATAATTTGAAAAAATCCTTAAAGTCTATCGACTAAATTTTAATCCTAGCAGGACTTACCCACTATACGGCTTAGCATTAACTTTGTTAAATCAAGCAATCAGCTTAAGCAAACTCGGTTTCGGCACAAGTTCTGAAACAATTATACTCTATCTAATAATAAGCTCAATTCTGTGAGAACAGACAACGACCAGCGAATTTGCACCGATCAATTGTTTACGATGGCAGAAGTTGCTGTCTGTCTCAATCCTCGACTGCGGTAGTGGGAATTTCTGAGGCGGATATTCAAGCTTTGGGCCGATTTCTGATGGCCAAGTTCGCGATCGCACAAACCTTGACAAAATTGCCAAAGTATCTGCCAAAAGCGATCGGTTTGGACTTGTACCGGGATTGGCCACAACAACCGAGGCGCAAGGAATTGCTGGCGCAACTGCTGCGGGATACAAGGCGATCGACAGTCGTCTGTTTTGGGAATGGTGTTGACTGGTGCGATCGCGCATACAAAAAGCTTTACGATGCGCCCTCCTCTGACGGTTTTCCCGAACCAGATTGCTTCGTTCCTCGCTGCGGACATATTCTGGGATGTTTGGGGCGGGCGATCGCAAATACTAGAGGACACAGCGGCTAATTGTTCGCGGGGCTATTTGGGAACGGGTTTGAGTACCGAGAGTTTGAAGTTGGAGATTGCTGAGAGTGTGGAGACTGTGGCACAGTTGGCTAAGTTAAGAGCGGCTGTGAATAGGGTCAAGGTTATTGTTTTGCTAAGCCCTTACCGAGGGATGATGCTACTGCTTTGATGGCCTCTGAGCCGCCGTGGTAGTTATTAGTTATTGGTTGTTATTTTTTCTCGATTGTTTTATGAAACCTGAGCGCATTGTTTCTGCTAAAGTTATTGACGATCGCACCTTGATAATTAAGTTTACCAATCTGGAAATCAAGAAGTACGACATCTCTAAGTTATTAGACAATCCGATGTTTCCGACATTACGAAATCCTGGTTTTTTCAGGAATTTTACAATTGAACCTGGTGGTTATGCACTGGTTTGGAATGAGGAGATAGATATTAGTGAATATGAACTTTAGCAGAATGGAATCAGTTGCACGTATGAGGAAAATAAGCGATATTGAATCTATTCATCAGGTTGTTCACTGAGAAATAATACTTGACTATTCTGATAGATCGCACTTTTTGACTTATTCCAAAAAGGCGATCGCCCTTAGTTGTCAAGTAAACATCATTTGAGATAAACTAATCCTGAAACCATTCCCTAAAAATATCGCCCCTCCACCAACAATTTCAATGCACATCCAGTCCCCCCCTTCTTAAGGGGGGCTAGGGGGGATCAATCCAAGACTAAACGACTAAACCATCCACCTCAACCAACATCCAGTCCCCCCCTTCTTAAGGGGGGCTAGGGGGGATCAATCCAAAACTAAACAACCCAACCATAAACTTAAACCAACATCCAGTCCCCCCTTAATAAGGAGCACCAGGAAAACCATGCCTTTATTAAAAGACTCAAACTTCCACCTACCATACAACCCAAAACTCATCCCCATCGCCAAACAACTGCGAAAAAATCCAACTCCATCCGAAAAAAAACTGTGGCAGAATTTTCTCAGAAATTTCCCTTTTCGAGTTCTGAGACAGCGCCCGATCGACAATTTTATCGTAGATTTTTATTGTGCCGCTTTACTGTTAGTAATTGAGATTGATGGGGAGAGTCATTTTACGGAACAAGGGAAACTATATGATGCAGAAAGAACCGGGATTTTAGAGGGGTATGGATTGAAGGTTGTCAGGTTTACGAATGTTGATGTGTTGCAGAGTTTTGATGGGGTTTGTGGGGAGTTGTTGGGTTGGATTGAGGGTGATTTTTGAGGCCAGATCCCCCCTTAGCTTGCCCCCTACTCCCCCTTAAGAAGGGGAGTAGGGGGTGGGACATGAAGGGAGGAGAGATTGGTCGCTAATTCCAAGCATCGCACTTTTTGACTAATTCCAAAAGGGCGATTCCCTACGGGATAGATCCGCTTCACGACCTTGTAGTTTATCAAGGCTAAGCAGCCATCGGGCAAAGGCTCAGAGTTGAACAATTAACTTTAATTCTCGGTCGCAGTTCAACTTGAACTAAAGTTTTGAATTCTTCATTTTTGGGGGCAACTAAAAATTCTAATTTACCGTTAATATAATCATTAATTTCAATAAAGTTCACGAGTTCAAAACACATAATACCTACAGTGGTATCGGCTATTTTTAATTCAATTTGAACTGATTGTTGAATGATATTCATTCCAAATTTGAGGGTGACACCTAATGAATCTGTCACTTCATAACACCAATAGCCATCGGAGGGTTGGGAATCTTTTGGTTCTTCACAAAATAATTCTAGAAAAGCTAGTTCATCAAATCCCTGATGTAAATTGATTTTTGCCATTTTCTTACCTAAGATATTGAGTTATTTTCCATAGATTATAGCACTGAGAAAGCGGCGAGTTCCATCGGGCAAGACTTCCCATGAACTTTGGACTTGGGCGAATTTTCCGGTTATGCCCGGTAACAGCGAATCTCTAAGCTCTGTATCTATTGTAGCCTCTTCTCCTGTGGTGTGGTTGGTATAAGTATTAATAAATCGCTCAACAATATTACTTTCTTCTTGGACTGCTTGTTCTAGATGAGTTTGAATAAATTGACGAGATTCTGAATCGTCATCAAATCCCAAGCGATTTAGTTGTTGTCTATTTTGTACCGCTCTTTTTGAGTTATGAGCGTCTGGCTTTATGTTGACATTGAATAAGTAATCAAGTTTGCGATCGTTAATGATGCAGGGTGTTTTTGCGTCGGTGGGTCGATCGGATTGTGTCAATGGCTGATTTTTAAAATATAGATTTTGGGAATTGTAAGATTATATCATTTTGGCAGTTTTTTCATCCTACAGCACGATCGCACTCACAGCCCCAAAAAAGCGATCGCACTTTTTGACTTATTCCAAAAGGGCGATCGCCCTTAGTTGAGAAAGAGAAATAAAGGCTGATCGCGATTTGCTGTTGAGTTTTCGCTGGAATGGCGATCGCAACAACACCGCAAGCATAATGTAGTTGCACCCTGGTCTACCAAAACATGATCTAGGGTGATGGAACGTATTTGCTCAGTTGGAATGAATCCTCGTGTAGCAGCAGATTGGTCGGCGCGATTGGTAACAGTCAGGGTTGTTAAAACTTTACCGATTGATTTGTCGGAAGTTGCGTACATTGCGATCGCGCATCCGAGTCCGCCTGGGGGTTCAGAAACCGGGTTTTTGCATAAGATATCGGTTGAGAGGCAAAGGTTATCTGAAAAACCCGGTTTCTTTTGTTTGGGTAAAGGGCGATCGCACGTTTTGACTTATTCCAAAAGGGATCTCGCCGATCGCACTCAACTGAACGCTAATAGTTGTATAATAGACAAGCTAGGCAAGCACAAAAAGTGAAAACCTATGTCACAGGCAATCCTCAACCAAATTGTCAATCAGCTTGAAATGCTGGAATTTTTCGAGTTACAGGAACTCGATCGCGCGATCGGGAAATATCTGGCTGACAAACAGCAAGCTACTAAACAAAATCAAAAATTGGCTAAAAAAAAGCAATTATTTCGAGAGTGGGATGCCATTTCTGATGAAGAAGCTGCGGTACTAAAAGCTGAGTTTGCCGCCGAGGATTTAGCTTTTGCAGAAGTTGCCTTAAGTGACTATCTTCCTGGACTTCAGCAACAGGATAAAATCTGATGCTAGGAGATGTTTATTTGGCAGATTTGAATCCTTCGAGAGGGTCAGAACAAGCAGGAATTAGACCAGTCATTGTTGTACAGCGAGATACATTAGACCGCTTTACTACAACAGTAGTAGTAATTCCCATAACAAGTAATCTGCGACGTGCTAAAATACCAGGGACAATTATTTTACCGACTGGTGAAGGTGGTTTAACACAAGATTCTGTCGTGCTTTGCTATCAAATAGTAGCGCTCGATAGAGAGCGATTAATCAAAAAATTGGGTACTATTTCAGCAGATTATGTATCAAGATTACAGGTGGCATTCCAGTATACATTGCAAATGGATGAATCTGAGAATGTAGAATAATATAAAGAGCGATCGCACTTTTTGACTTATTCCAAAAGGGCCAGATCCCTAGTTGTCAAGTAAACATCATTTGAGATAAACTAATCCTGAAACTATTCCCTAAAAATATTGTCCCATCACAGACAATTTCAATGCACATCCAGTCCCCCCCTT
>DPLL01000105.1 GCA_003542015.1 Microcoleaceae cyanobacterium UBA9251
GGATTTAGGGGGATCGAAACTTCCGGTTGTCAGACAGATACAATCCGACGCTCGATCGCATTATAGAACCGATCGCCCATATCACCCATCCCAACCTCAATCAACCCCAAATTATCCGCACTCACCACCCGCAAAGGCGAATCAGCACCCCCAACTTGACCGATTTTCTGCCACATTTTAGCCAAATGTTCTTGCAGGTAAGATTCCCAAATCTCTTGATTTTCCGGTGCGACTGAAACAACAATACAATTGCCCATTTCACCAAACAGAATTTCATCCCAGCGGCTGACATTTGCTGAATTGAAACTGAGATGAATTTCTGCACCCAGTTTACCAGAAATACAGGATTCCGCCAGGGCGATCGCAATTCCTCCCTCCGCAGAATCATGGGCAGAACATACCCAACCTTCCCGAATTCCATCGCGACAAACTGCTTGCACTTTCCTTTCCAATTCAAAATTGATAGTTGGCGGTTTCCCCGCTACAATCCCGTGAATTGCCGCTAAATATTCCGAACCTCCGAGAGTAGCAAAAACAGGAAGTTTTGAGTTTTCAGTTTTGAGTTCAGAATTGGTAGATTGAAAAAAGGTAAGTTCATCTTGAGATTTTTCGGCTTCCTTTCCATCCCCAATTCCCAACACATAAATTAAATCACCTTTCTTCTGCCAACCTTGACCGCAAATCTTGGTCAAATCTGGAATTAATCCCACCATTCCGATGACCGGAGTTGGATAAATCGGTTGCGGATTACCATCAGAATCTATGGTTTCATTGTACAGAGAAACATTCCCCCCAGTCACAGGTGTTTTCAACTCCCGACAAGCATCAGCAATGCCGCGACAAGCTGATGCTAACTGCCAATATCCGATCGGCTTTTCGGGACTGCCAAAATTCAGATTATCAGTAACTGCGATCGGTTCCGCACCCACACAACTTAAGTTTCTGGCTGCTTCCGCTACGACTGCTTTTGCACCTTCGTAAGGATCGAGATAAACGTAGCGAGAATTGCAATCAACCGTGGCTGCAACTCCCGGAATTACTACTGTTTCCCCTTCCTGATTCAGGGGTGGAGAAACTTCGGAAATTTCCCTACCTTGTGCCTTTTTAAATAGGGGAATTGCCTCTTCTTCCTGTTGGTTTTCGGAAGTTTGGGAAACAGCTTTTTCTGATTCTCGCGCTGCCTTAGCAAGGGAAGATTGGCAAGGTTCTAGAGGCCGCAATCTGACAACCGCAGCATCAGCACCTCCCGGCAAAACAACAGTATTATTTTGCACTTGATGGTCATATTGACGATAAACCCAGCGTTTAGAAGCGATGGTGGGAGTATCTAAAAGTTGCAGCAAAATCTGATTCCAACTTTGCAAATTTCCATCAATTTCGATGCCTTCAACTGTAGATTTTGGGAGTGAATCCGCCGTCCATTCCCAAGCTTTGATAGCATATTCTGGCGGTTCTGTCAACAGTTCTCGGTGATAAATTGGCGTATTATCTGCTAAGGCTGTTGCGGTAATTTCGGCTGCAATTTCGCCTTTAAAGAGAATTCGNNCCCTTGCTAAGGGGGGGAGAAAGTTCGGGAGTTTCTCTACCTTGTGCCTTCTTAAATAAGGGAATAGCCTCTGCTTCCTCCTGTAGCCCCGAAGCTTGAGTGCGTTCTTCTCCCTCTTGAAGCCCCCCCTTACCANNTCAGCACCTCCCGGCAAAACAACTGTATTATTTTGCACTTGATGGTCATATTGACGATAAACCCAGCGCTTAGAAGCGATGGTGGGAGTATCTAAAAGTTGCAGCAAAATCTGATTCCAATTTTGCAAATTTCCATCAATCTCGATGCCTGCAACTGTGGATTCTGGCAACGAATCTGCCGTCCATTCCCAAGCTTTTATAGCATATTCTGGCGGTTCTGTCAACAGTTCTCGGTGATAAATTGGCGTATTATCTGCCAACGCAGTCGCGGTAATTTCGGCGGCGATTTCGCCTTTAAAGAGAATTCGGACGATCGGCTCTTCAATCACTGTGCCCGCTACTACCGCCTGCAATCCCCAGCGATGAAAAATATCAATTAATTCCTGTTCCCGTCCTTTCTCTGCCACAAATAACATCCGTTCCTGGGATTCTGAAAGCAGGTATTCGTAGGGAATCATGCCGCTTTCTCGCACGGGAACTTTGTCTAGATCAAACTCAATTCCGACTCCTCCTTTGGCCGCCATTTCTGATGTGGAACAGGTGATGCCGGCTGCACCCATGTCTTGGGCGGCGACGACTGCACCGGTTTTGAATGCTTCTAAACAAGCTTCAATTAAGGACTTTTCTAAGAACGGATCTCCTACTTGTACAGCGGGGCGATCGTCCATTGATTTGTCGGTCAATTCTGCACTGGCAAAACTTGCGCCGCCCATGCCATCTCTGCCTGTGGTAGAACCGACATAAAGCACGGGATTTCCGATGCCGGAAGCGCCGGATTTAACTATTTCTTGGTTTTCCATTAAACCCAAGGCCATGACGTTAACTAATGGGTTGCCGGCATAGGCTGGATCGAAGTACACTTCGCCGCCAACTGTGGGGACTCCAATGCAATTTCCGTAATGGGAAATTCCCGATACTACTCCTTTGAATAACCTCTGAGTTTTGGCATCGTCTAGGTTTCCGAAGCGCAGGGAATTCAAAAGTGCGATCGGGCGTGCTCCCATTGTGAAGATATCGCGGAGAATTCCACCAACTCCGGTTGCGGCACCTTGAAAAGGTTCGACTGCTGATGGGTGATTGTGGGATTCNNCCGACGAGGATGCGATCGCCCTCTGTGGGAAACTGTTTTAATAGTGGTCGCGAATTTTTGTAACAGCAGTGTTCGCTCCACATGACGCCGAACATTCCTAATTCTGCTTTGTTGGGATGGCGGTTGAGACGCCGTACAATGTCTTCGTATTCTTGAGGCTTAATCCCTTCGGAGGCGATTTCTTCAGGGGAAAATGGGGATTCGGAGATGGGAGACATGGAAACTCGGTATAAACTACAGGCTTTATTTTAAATGCCTTTGGTTTGTTAATCTCAAATCTCAAATCTAAAATCGAACTGAAATTTGGCACTCTTGTCAATTTCCAGGGTTTTTTTGTGGGGTGGGGCGGGTTTATTTAACTTGTTTGTAGTCTTTAAAGCTGTTGGCGAACCCGCCCCTACAGGATGCGTGAAAATGCTACTCTTCGTTAAGTTAATCTAAAATCTAAAATCTAAAATCTAAAATCGCTATGACTGAATCTCGAAATCTCAATTTTTCTAACCAAGACTTGCGAAATCGCTCTTTTAAAGGGCTGGATTTGTCAGGGGCTAATTTCAGCGGTTCCGACATTCGAGGCTGCAATTTCACCGGGGCGATTTTGACGGGGGCTAATTTTCAGGGTGCTCGCATGGGAGAAAGCCGGAGACGGGTGAGAACTTTGATTGCTAGGGCTGGGGTGACTGCGGTGACAGTCACGATGGCTGGGGCTTTGATGGGATTGATTCGCGGTGCGGATGCGGGTGCGGCGGCGGTGGCTGCGGTGGCTGCTACTGCGATTGCTGCGACTAGGGCTGACGCGGGAATTGTGGCTGGGGCTGTGGCTGGGGCTGCTGCTGCGATCGGCTCTAGCGGGATCATAACATTTTTTGGGGGAGATACCATTAGGGGAATTGTGTTAGTTTTGGTTTCTGGGGTAATGCTTGGCTTGACTGCGATCGGTTTTTTTATAGCTGTTGAAGAGATCGAAAAATTGTCGGTGACATCCTTTAGAAAAGCGGATGTGACTGATGCTATATTTGAGGAGGATGCTATGCTAAATGCTGATTTTTCGGATGCGCGAGGTTGCGATTGGTAAAGCAGCAGAAAGTTCGGCAACGGATTATGTAACGGATTTAACGGATGTTTGGAATAAAATCAATCGTTTTGGTCGTTGATAATTTTTCAAGCATCTTGGCGATTGCTATACTTTTAAAATTCAAAATCTAAAATCCAAAATCTAAAATCTAAAATCTAAAATCCAAAATCTAAAATCCAAAATCGGATGACTAAGTTTCCCCACGAGCAGTTTGCTAAAGAATACCTTCAAGAGTTATTATCGCCCCTCGGAGAAGTAGAAACGAGTAAAGATGTCACCGCTGAAGTTAGAGAAATTGATATCTGGTTTCAACCCACTTCTGTTGATGCTGGCGAATACATAGAAAGTTTGGGTTTGTTAGGTAAAATGGCTGCGACTCCTGCGATAATTGAACCGTTTCGCAATCCTGTGACTGCTGAGGGAATTTTTAGTTGTGTGGTTAAATTATTAAATAGTAGGGCCGAACTGGAGCGGCGGGCTAATCGAGAAGATCGACGTTTAGATGAAAGACAATTACCGATGTTGTGGATTCTCACTCCTACTGCTTCGGAACTTTTATTAAACAGTTTTGGTTTTCTGACTCCTGAAGAGTCTCAGGGCTGGGGGAGGGGAGTTTATTTTTTATCGGAGGTTTGGAGAGTTGGGTTAATCGCTATTCATCAGCTACCGAGGACTCCAGAAACTATCTGGTTGCGGATGTTGGGTAGGGGTAGGGTTCAGCAAGGGGCGATCGCGGAATTAACTGCATTGCCTCTTGATGATTCGCTCCGAGCTAATGCGCTACAATTATTGTACAACTTGCAAGCAAATTTGCAGGCGAATACACCAACTAATACCGCAGGGGATGATGAAGATCAGGAGTTAGTTATGGCGATCGTACCCCTTTTTCAACAACATTTACAAGACGCAGAACAAAAAGGTATTGAACAAGGTATTGAACAAGGTATTGAACAAGGTATTGAACAAGGTATTGAACAAGGACAACGGTTGATTTTGGAGAGTTTCTTGCAGGTAAGATTTGGGGATTTAGACCCCCTAACTCTCACCTTTTTGCGCCCTATATCTGCTCTACCTACGGCAGAGTTTACGATGTTGTTAGTACAATTATCTATGTTGGCGATCGCCCAAACCGATCGCCAACCAGTCCTAAATTTGCTAGCAGCAAGTGTTTTGAACAACCGCTTCAGTGCATCAGCACAATCAGAACAAGAACTCCCGGTTACTCTCATCCCCAATTTGCTCGGCTTATCCCCAGAAAACTTATCATTGCTGCTGTCAGAATTGCCTCAATTATCCCTGGAAGATCTGATGGCTAGATTGTCAGAGCGATCGACTTAAAAGTTAATAATGTGGCTAGATAAGTAGCTGGACAAAAATAAACAATGTCATTGCGAGGAACGAAGCAATCTCAAACCGCAAGCTCATTGCGACGCACAGCGAACAATGACATGGTTACGTTTATTTATGTCCGACTACTTACCCGACTTATTTAAGAAGTCGGGTATCTTGGTGTATAATCATAGAATGTGGTAATTTGTCCTTGGCCGATGAAGTTGCGATCGTTCTTCTATTTCCTAATTGCCGGTGTATTGGCGCTTTTAGCCATGAGTGCAGGCGGTTTTTACTGGCTGACAACTCAAACTCCCCTCAACTTACTCGCCGGCGGGCCGATAACTACTCCGGCTGCGGCTGTGTTTGTCTCGAAACAAGCGCCTTTGTTAGCATCTATGCTGGTAAATCCCGATCGCCTCGAATCCCTACGACAAGTTTTTGCTACTCCCGCAGAAAGAAGTCGATCGCACGCGGAATTTGAACAAATCAAAAAAAGCCTCCTCGCTAATACTGGCTTGGATTACAGTAGAGATATCCAACCTTGGATCGGTGACGAAATTACCTTCGCTATCACTGCGCCGGATTTCGATCGCGACAGCAACAACGGTAAGCAAACCGGGTTTCTGCTAGCGGTTTCCTCCCAAAATGTCGATCGCAGCCAGCAATTTCTCGAATCCTACTGGAAAAAACAATCTCTGGCTACTAAAACAGTACATTTTGAACAATATAAAGGCGTTAAACTAAGTTACAAAGAATTACCCACAGTCAAGAAAGAGTCGGATTCTATCTCACCTTTCAATCGGCTTGCTCTGCCAAGTTCCAGTTTACCATCCAGCTTCGCTACTGCATTAATCAGCAGCAGTTCAACTTCGGAAAATAACCGCAATTTTGTTTTATTTGCCAATAATCAGAAGGTGCTCAGAGATGCAATTGATCGCGTCGAATCAACTAACCTAAATCTCAACAATACTCCCGAATATCAAAAAGCGTTGCAGCAGCTAACTCAAGGGAGAATAGCCTTAGCATTTGTCAATCTCCCCCAGTCAGAAACAGAAAAAAATCAGCAACTTTCCCTGAATTCCCTAGCAGTTGCTGTGGGAGTAAATAGACGGGGATTAGTCGCTCAAACTGCTTTAGTGAGCGATCGCGAAAAAACAACAATTCCCGCACTGTCCGCACCTGTACAAGCCTTGCAATACATCCCCTCAGCTAGCCCTTTTGCGGTCGCCAGCACCAGTTTAAACAATTTCTGGACTGAATTTTCATCTGCTATTGCTACCAATGTGGAAGTGTCAAAATTAGTCGATCGCACGCTCGCAGATCTTCAGCAAGCTTGGGGCATCAACTTACCACAGGATATATTTAACTGGGTACAAGGAGAGTACGCTTTAGCAGTGATTCCCGGTGCGTCAAATAGTAGCGATTGGATTTTTGCCGCCGAAACATCTGCTGATTCTCAAAGGGCGATCGACAAACTCGACGAAATTGCCCGCAGCAAAGAATACAGCATCGGCAGTTTCACTCTCAGAAACCAAAAAATTACCGCTTGGACGCAGTTGACAACTCACCCGAATTATGGTAAGGAAAATAAGAGGAAAAGTGCGATCGAAACCGAAGCAAAAGGAGTCCGAGCTACTGTTGGTAAATACGAAATTTTTACCACCTCAGTCGAAGCAATGGACGAAGCACTCAAAGCGGCCGAAACAGGCTCTTTGGTGGCAAATCAAGACTTTCAAACTAGCATCGAACCGCTACCGCCATCTAACGACGGCTATTTTTATTTAGATTGGCCCGGAAGCAGGTCAATTTGGGAAAAAGAAATCCCGCTGTTGCGGTTAATTGAACTTTCGGCAAGGCCGTTGTTCGACCATTTGCGATCGCTAACCATCACCACTACCGGAGAAACAGCAGGAATTCGCAAAGCTACAATATTTATGCGGCTGAATTAGTCAGTAGTCATTAGTCAGTAGTCATTAGTCATTAGTCAGTAGTCAGTAGTCATTAGTCAGTAGTTCAGAAGGAAAAAGGAAGAAGGAAAAACAAGAAACTATGCCGAATTCCCAATTCCGAATTCCCAATAACTAAGGACTAAGGACTAANNTAAGGACTAAGGACTAAGGACTACTGACTAAGGACTAATCTCTACTGACTCATTCACCTTTTTAGGTTTCCCAAAATAGGCTTGAAACACCTCTTTGGCGATCGGGGCCGCCGCCACAGCACCATAACCGCCATTTTCCACAATCACGGCGATCGCAATTTCCGGTTGATCCGCAGGCCCGAACGCCACATACAGCGAGTGATCCTGCTGTCCGATGACCTCCGAAGTCCCAGTTTTGCCCCCAGTCAGCGGAATCGAACCGTCATTGAGTCCCCGCCCCGTACCCTCGGCAACCACCGCCACGAGTCCCTCCTTAATCACCTCAACCGTCCCAGGTTTCATCCCCGTAGGCACCGGTTTCGTCTCAGGTTTGCCAGTCATCGAAGCCAAAAGATGGGGCTTGACACGATTACCACCATTGGCGATCGAACTCACCATCACCGCCGCCTCCAAAGGAGTCACCAACACCAAACCCTGGCCGATAGACATCGTTACCGTATCTCCCGCATACCAAGGTTCCTTATAAATTTTCTCCTTCTCCTCCGGTGTCGGCATTTGACCGTGATCCCCGCCACCAAGTCCCAAAAGCTTCAAATCCGTATCCTTACCAATTCCCAAGCGGTGTCCCCACTTAGAAATTTGCTCTGGCCCAGCACTCATCCCCACTTGATAAAAGAACGTATTGCTGCTAAAGGCTAAAGCATCCCGAAAGCCGATGTTGCCGTAACCGCCGCTGTGTTCGTTAAAATTAATTCCCCCCACAGTAATGTAAGACGAAGTACCTACAATTGAGTCTGGCGAAAACTTGCCCGATTCCATACCAGCGACGGAAGTCACGATTTTAAAAGTGCTACCGGGAGGATAGCCTTGCATCGCCCGATTCAAAAAGGGATTTTCGAGGCCTTGAAGAGTTTCCCACTCCTCCTTCGTGATTTTTCGCGTAAACAGATTGGGGTCAAAAGTGGGGTGGCTGGCTAAAACTAATACCCCGCCTGTTTTCACGTCCAAGGCCACTACTGCCCCGCGCCGATTTCCCAGGGCTTCTTCAGCAGCTTTTTGCATCTCCAAGTCTATAGTTAGCTGCACGGTTTCACCGGGTTTCGGAGGTGTCTCTCCCATCATCCGCAATTCTTGATTTTGGGCATTCACCTCGATCAGTCGATCGCCCCAAACTCCCGCAATTTTCCTGTTAGAACTCGCTTCTATGCCCATTTGACCCACAATCATCCCCATCGGATATTCTGGATGAGCTTTGAGGTCTGCTTGGGTAGCTTCGCCAATATATCCGAGAACATGAGCTGCCAAACTACCTTCGGGATAGTAGCGGTTCGCTTCGGGCCGCACTTCCACTCCCCGCATTTGTCCCACCTGTTCTGATAGTGGCACAAACACCTCTGGCGGCATTGCTTGTCTGAGCCGCACCGGTCTATAGGATAGAGGATCGACCTGTTTTAATTTTCCTAAAATTTCCTGAGCAGGGATTTTCAAGAGCGGACTCAATTTGTCTGCTGTTACTTTCCACTGTTCCGGCGTTTGTTCTTTCGGCCACAAATATACCGATCGAGCTAAATTGTTCCCAGCTAGCAGTTGACCTTTGCGATCGATAATGTGTCCGCGATTCGCAGCCATTGGCACTTGGCGCACCCGATTGTTCTCCGCTCGTTCGCGGTTTTGCTTCCCATCCACCAATTGCAATTGCACCAGCCGACTGACGTGCAGACTCAGCAAGCCAGTTGCTATCAAAATCAACACGATCGCCCGGTGTATCGGACGCGACTCTTTCTTAGGAGTTTCCCCTAGGGTTTTGTCAAAAGAGCGAAATCCAGAGTTACCAAAAAATTCTCGTTGCATCATTCTATAGGTAGATTTCAAATCCCCGATTTTAGATTACTGATGGTTAATACCGAAGGCCTTCGTCAGAATTTTTGATTCTGACTAATGACTAATAACTAACGACTACCGACTACTGACTACCGACTACTGACTAAGGACTAATCCTCCAAACACCAGGAAATACCTAGCACAATTAAGGTCAGGCTCAGCCAATCCGGGAGGTGGAGCCATCCGAACCAACTTATAGGTAACAATACCAAAACCTGTGTTAATAGGGAACCGATCGACAACAGCAAGATCAGAAGTATCAAAAGCATCATCTTTTCTCCGTACAATCTCGGAGCAGCGCCGATCGCGAGTGGCAAAACTGTGAGTGTCAGGTGCGATCGAACCCGCCAGTCCCCAGATAGAAATAAGGAACAGAAGCCTGGAGGTGTTGAGTTAATCAAAAAAATTCTGACTCCTAAATTCTGATTTTGGGGGCTGCAATGGGTGAATTCACAGTATTGATCGAGGAGCATTACCATGTTATTTAATCGATCGACCCATTTCACAAGCGGTACTATCTTAGCTGCGAT
>DPLL01000389.1:0-4143 GCA_003542015.1 Microcoleaceae cyanobacterium UBA9251
AGTATTCTTGCGTCCCACTTTTTCAGGGGGATTTAGGGGGTTCTGAATGTGATTGGAGAGTTTGAAAACACGCTCTAGGCATCCAGCCAGCCCAAGACTGGCTGTTCACTTCTATGTCTAGTTTATAGTTGTTTGAGCGAGCTTGGAGTACGGAGCCGATCGCATCTATTTTATATCAAAGTCCCCAGCTCTGGATCGCCTTGATGCAAAATCCGCCATCATTCAGAAAAATCTGAGGTAGCGGCGGATGGCGATCGAATAATTAAATGGGACAATCTAGGTAATAGCTACCTGTACGCGATCGCCTGCAACCCGAACCGCAAAAGTTGGAATCTTTACCGTTTCATCATCCAGACATTCCCCGGTAATCAGGCTAAAATTTTGCTTGTAAATAGGAGAAGCAACTTTGAGAGTGCCGTTGCGATCGCCCACAAGTCCCCGCGACAACACAAAAGCCTTACTAAAGGGCTCGTAATTGCTCAGAGCATAAACTTCATCCCCATTTCCCACTCGAAAAATCGCCACTTGTGCGCCCGCTACTAAAGCGCAAACTCCGGTATTAGGTGCGATCGCATCCAGGGAACATACATCTACCCAAGTTGTAACTGTATCGCAAACCGGTAATGATTGAATCATGTTTTTTTCCTATTAATTTACTTCAATCTAGTGGGAGGGTAGGCACGGGGAGTAGGGGTCGCACTACCCCTACAAAAGCCTGGTTTTCCTGAGAATGAAACAGCCATGCCTGATTAAGCGGGGTTATAGCAAGGGTGTTTCATTCTCTTCTAGGAGAAGCCCCCCGTGACTGCCCCAATTCCTGAAACACCTGTAGGGGCAATCCCCCGTGGTTGCCCTCGTGGCTGGGGAGGGGTTATTCCGAAACACCAACCAGAGCTTTTTCATGTTCATAAGGTGGCCGCGTTTGTCCTCGTTCCGCAACACGAACAATACTCGGATCTGGCAAATCGGAATTCACAAAATGCTGGAATCGCTGCACTTTTTGCGGGTCTTCAATCGTCGTTTTCCACTCACATTGNNAATCAAAAAGCGATCGACATACTTAATCAAAGTTTCCTTATCGATATCCGTCGCCAGCAAAACCGCGTGCTGCGGCTTCATACCACCATTACCACAAACATACAAATTCCAGCCGTTTTCAGTCGCAATTATCCCAAAATCCTTACTTTGAGCTTCCGCACATTCGCGAGTGCAGCCAGAGACAGCAGACTTGAATTTGTGAGGAGCACGCAAACCACGATAGCGCAATTCAACTTCGATCGCCAAACTCGTAGAATCCTGCACCCCAAAGCGACACCAGGTGCTACCAACACAAGATTTTACAGTACGCAAAGCCTTACCATAAGCGTGTCCAGACTCAAATCCCGCATCAATCAACCGACGCCAAATATGCGGCAACTGATCCACACGAGCCCCAAACAAATCAATCCGTTGCGCGCCAGTAATCTTAGTATAAAGTCCAAATTCCTTAGCAACTTCCCCCAAAACAATCAACTTATCCGGCGTGATTTCTCCACCCGGTACTCGCGGCACCACCGAATAAGTACCATCCCGTTGAATGTTAGCCAAAAAGTAATCATTCGTATCTTGCAAAGCAACATGAGACTTCTCTAAAATATGCTCATTCCAAGTAGAAGCCAACATCGAAGCAACAGCAGGCTTGCAAATTTCGCAGCCCTTACCTTTGCCATGTTTTGCGATCGCCTCCTCAAAGGTTTTGATGCTTTGAGAGCGCACTAAATGATACAATTCTTGACGGGAATATTCAAAATGTTCGCAGAGGTGATTTTTGACAGCAAACCCGGCTTTCTTCATCTCCGACTTGAAGATATCCGTCACCAAAGGTACGCAGCCACCGCAGCCAGTACCAGCTTGGGTGCATTTCTTGACGCTGGCGACATCAGTTAAATTGCGATCGCGAATAGCGGCACAAATCTGCCCTTTAGTCACATTATTGCAAGAACAAATTTGAGCCGAATCCGGCAAACTATCCACTCCCAAACCAACAGGTGATCCGCCCGATCGCGGTGGCATCAACAAATCTTCAGGATGAGGAGGCAGAGCAATTTCATTTTGCATAAATTGCACCAAAGTGCCGTAAGCAGAAGCATCTCCCACGAGAATTCCGCCTAAAATCCGGCTACCATCTTGATTCAAAACTAATTTTTTGTAAATACCTTGGAAGGTATCAGCAACAACAATTTCTTTAGCATTAGCAGACTTAGCAAAAGCATCTCCAAAACTAGCAACATCCACCCCCAAAAGTTTGAGTTTAGTGGACATATCCGCACCAGTAAAAGTGCTTGTATCCCCCGCATCTTCACCGCCATCGGCTGCACTGCTTAAAATATCCGCTGCTACTCCTGCCATTGTATAACCAGGAGCAACTAAGCCGTAAATGCGATTTTGATAAAGCGCGCATTCTCCGATCGCATAAATATCAGAATCAGATGTTTGGCAACTATCATTAATGACAATACCACCACGTTCTCCTACTTCGATACCACAACTTCTCGCAATTTCATCACGAGGGCGAATCCCAGCAGAAAACACAATCATATCTGTTGCCAATTCCGAACCATCAGCAAACAGCATTTTAGCAACTTTGCCATCTTCGCTGACAATTTCGGTAGTAGATTTGCTGGTATGAACCGAAACTCCCAACTCTTCTATTTTGCTACGGAGAATCGCACCGCCAGCATCATCAACTTGTACTGGCATCAGTCGCGATGCAAACTCAACCACATGAGTTTTTAATCCCATATTTTGCAGGGCATTCGCACATTCTAAACCCAACAAACCGCCGCCGATTACTACGCCAACTTGGCAATTTTTAGCGTAATCTGACATCGCTTCCAAGTCATCAATTGTCCGATAGACAAAAGTACCCTGAGCATCTTTGCCTGTAATTGACGGTACAAATGGATAGGAACCGGTGGCTAGAACAATTTTGTCATATGGAACTTCTAAACCATTGGCTGAAGAGACTGTTTTTTGTTCCCGATCGATCGCAACTGCTTTGTCGCCGATGTGAATCTTAATGTCATTTTCTTGATAAAAGCCAGGTGCAACTAGAGATAAATCTCCCGCTGTTTTGCCAGAGAAAAAGCCGCTGAGGTTTACGCGATCGTAAGCAACGCGCGCTTCTTCGCAGAAAGTAATTAAATTCCAGTGTTTCGCCGCTCCTTTAGCAACCATTAACTCTAAGAACTTGTGGCCCACCATGCCATTGCCGATTACAATCAGGTTTTTTTTCGCTGTCATTAGAAATTATTGAATCCATATATTAGTTGTTGTTTTATTAATATAAGAAATTTCCATGACTTTTTGTGTTTCACGATACAAAATATTTCTTGATATGCAATTTTTGAATGCTAGCGATTGCATTTTTGCATGATGTAAGTAGGGTGCGTCACGGAGGTTTTTTTTGACATGAAGAGCGAGATTTTTGCTGCGGGGAACCTTACAGTTAAGTCTGGTGCGTCTCTGAAGTCTTTTTGACATGAAAATTTACATTTTTTCAGTGATGCACCCTACCGTTTTGAAATTTTTAATTATTATTTAAGCTCCCATGCCCGAATACTGTTTCAAACCCTGCCGCCACAGCCACCGATTGCACACAAAAAATACCGCACTCCAACCAAACATCACCAACAAACCGCGCCCTACATCGACAGGTAATCCTATCAAGATTGAAGCGGGAAAATGAATTAAATAAGGAAAAGGTGTCCACAAAACTACTTCGCGCACCGATGGGGGAAATACTTCCAGTGGCGCAACAAGTCCAGATAGAAATAGGTAAATTAACAACCAGAATTGTTCGATCGCACTTGCCCTCTCGATCCAAAAAGCAAACAGCGCAAACGTATACTGTATCAGAAATCGCAGACAAAAAGCCAATGTAATTACCAGCAAAAACAGCAAAAATCTCCCCGCACTCGGCAGCCAAAAAGACTGTGGGTAAAGTGCAAAAAACAGCAGCACCAATCCGAATACAAAGGGCAACCGCGCAAATCTTTCGGAAACGTGAGAGGCAAAGTGATGCCATACTGGATCGAGAGGCTGCAACAACCTATTAGATAATGTCCCTTGCACGACTTCTTTTTCAAATTCCCAAATTACCCA
>DPLL01000389.1:4213-5724 GCA_003542015.1 Microcoleaceae cyanobacterium UBA9251
TTAATAAGGGGGGGACTGGAAGCGGTCAAAGTCTCCCTTATTAAGGTGGATTTAGGGGGATCTAGACTTGGATAAAAGCCAGAAAACCAGAAAAAAATCACACTTTTCCCGTCCTAAAAACCCTGCCGATTACTTCTTCAATTGGCGGATCAGTAACAGTCAAATCCACCACTTCCAACTCCGCCAACATCTTCGCCACCCCCACCATCAATTCCTCCCTTTTTACCAAAAATCGCACCGACAGTCCCTCAATTGATTCTACCTCCCCGTAAGCAGAAGCACAATCTTTAGACAGCGGATTGGCTAATTCTACCTGAACTTCCCGATAAGGTGCAAATCTGTCGAGCAATCCATCTAAATTGCCATCATAAACTAATTGCCCTTCATGGATTAACAAAACTCGCTTGCACAAAGCAGTAATGTCAGCCATGTAGTGACTCGTCAACAGCACCGTTGCTTGATAGCGATCGTTATATTCCCGCAGAAATTGCCTAACACTAAACTGTGCGTTTATATCCAAACCTAATGTCGGTTCATCTAAAAATAATACCTCCGGTTGATGCAGCAGCGCCGCCATCAATTCAGCTTTCATGCGTTCACCCAAAGACAGTTTTCGCACCGGCTGATTTAACTTGCCTTCTAGGGATAACATTTCGGTTAATTCCCCGACTCGCAGCCGATAATCTTTATCAGCAATGCCGTAGACAGCCGCATTGATTCTCAGAGAGTCGAGGACTGGTAAATCCCAGATTAACTGCTGTTTTTGCCCCATGACTAAGGTGATTTTTTGCAAAAAATCTGATTCGCGGCGGAAAGGAGTGCGATCGCACACACTTACCGTACCAGCAGACGGATAAATTAAACCAGTCAGCATTTTCAGCGTAGTAGTTTTGCCCGCACCATTGGCCCCCAGAAACCCCACAACCTCCCCAGCTTCAATACTGAAAGAAACTCCCTCAACAGCTTTCACATTGCGGTAAGTGCGGTTGAAAAAGTGCCGCAGCGTTCCTTTCAGTCCCGGTTCTTTAATGGCGATCGGATAAACTTTGCTCAAGTCTTCAACTAAGATAATTGGCATCTGCTTAACTTTTAACTTTTATTTTAATCTACGATATTCCCGTCAGGCTTGTGCCAAGATGGAATTGTTAAAAATTTTGCAATATTTTCCCAGAATCAATCAGCGCAGACTGTAGAATCAGAATATTGCAAGATCTTCATTATTACATCTCAAAAAGTTGACAACTATGGCACTCAAAGCAGATAATTCCGGCATCCCTCGTTTGGTAGGAGACAATTCTCCAGAAAATATTACACTTACACCGGGACAAGTTGCTAACTTTCCGGGAGGAGTTTGGTTGCTGGGCGGCAATGATACTATTAGAGGTTCATCGGATGCAGAACGGATTTTTGGCAACGATGGCAAAGACAGTCTGTTAGGTGATGCCGGCAATGATTCTATTTACGGCGGCAAAGGGGATGACGATATTTTAGGAGAAATTGGCAATGATTTC
>DPLL01000388.1 GCA_003542015.1 Microcoleaceae cyanobacterium UBA9251
AAGACTTGAATGTAAGCGGTATGTTGGCAAATCATAAGTTAGCTGGTGCAATAGCGGACTTAGGGTTTTATGAATTTAAGCGACAGCTAGAGTATAAGTGCCCCATGTATGGAGCGAGCTTGGTGCTGGTAGAAAGATGGTTTCCCAGTTCCAAAATATGCTGGAATTGCGGACACAAACAAGAGATGCCATTAAGCATTCGGACTTACGATTGTCCTGGTTGTGGGGTGTCGATAGATTGTGACTTGAATGCCAGTTTAAATATTTTAAATTGGGAACCCTCGGCTTGAGGGGGATAGCCTGCTTACCTTGGGATGGCCGACCACTCAATAGCGCAGGAAGTGAATTCTGAATTTTAGCTAAAGATAGCTTTAGTTAAGTTTGGGTAAGTTTTACGAAGCAGATTCTACTCATTACTATATTCGAGAGAATCGAGCGAGATGCTTCGTTTCACTCAGCATGACACACAGGCTTTGCGTAATTCCTGTCTTAGTCTGGGTCGGCAGACTTCGTTTGTGTAGCCACGGTTTCAAGCCGGAATAAACAAAATAAAAAATTGATATGAAAAAAGCATTAATTTGTGGTATATCCGGTCAAGACGGAGCTTATTTAGCCAAACTACTTTTAGATAAAGGTTATCAAGTTTCCGGCACTTCCAGAGACGCCCAAATGTCTAGTTTCGGAAACCTAGCCCGTTTGGGAATCCGGGACAGAGTAAAACTAGAATCCATGTCTCTCAACGATTTTCGCAGCGTCTTGCAGGTACTAGCGAAAATTCAGCCAGACGAAGTGTACAATTTAGCCGGTCAAAGTTCCGTCGGTCTGTCTTTTGAACAACCTGTAGAAACTCTCGAAAGTATTGCCACTGGCACATTGAATCTGTTAGAAGCAATTCGATTTACAGGCGGCAAAATTAAACTTTATAATGCCAGTTCCAGCGAATGTTTTGGGGATACCGGAGGCAATCCAGCGGATGAAAATACGCCCTTTCGTCCCAGAAGTCCTTACGCGGTGGCAAAAGCAACAGCATTTTGGGAAGTAGCAAATTATCGGGAAGCGTACAATTTGTTTGCNNGAAAAACTGCATTTAGGTAATATTTCAGTGCATCGAGATTGGGGTTGGGCGCCGGAATATGTGGAAGCAATGTATTTGATGTTGCAGCAGGATGAACCGGAGGATTATGTAATTGCTACGGGTGTAAGTTATCCTTTGGAGGAGTTTGTGCAGACGGCTTTTGTTTGTGCGGGTTTGGATTGGCGGGAGCATTTGGTGACGGATGCGAGTCTTTACAGACTGACGGATATTGCTGTGGGGAAGGGGAATCCGGCTAAGGCGAAGGAAAAGTTGGGATGGGAGGCGAAGTATAAGATGCAGGATGTGGTGCGGATGATGGTGGAGGCGAGGATGATTTGAGGGAAAATTATGGGGTGAACATATGGAAGCAGAATATCCAACGGCTAAGGAGTGGTATAATGCTAATCGCCGTGAGTTGAAGAAATATCGGGGTCAGTGGATTGCTTATACTAACCAAGGAGTGATTAGTGGCGATCGGGATTATCGAAAGATGAAGGACGGGATTCCGGCTGATATATCTAAATTGGGTTATGTGATCGATCGTATATATGAAAGCGAGTTTGTTGAGCCTGTTAGGTTTTTTTGTGTCAGTTTGATATAAAATTCAAACAGGCTGACGAGATAATTATTTTAAGTGCCATAGGTAGTAGTCATCTGGTTGAAAAGTTGGTGGAGAAAAAAGGTACAATTTGCTTGACTTGGCTGGTATTATGTGATAATATCCAGGTTGTAACCAGATTATTAATACGCAGAACGTGGTGTGGATGATAGTCTGGGCGAAGATCGGTAGTGTTTCAGTTATATAAAAAATTTGAGGTTTAAGCCGTGAAATCATTAGTTATAACAACAATTAATAAACCAACTACTGCTCTATTAAAATATAGAGATATCTTGCTAGATTTAGGGTGGAAAATTATTGTAATTGGGGATAAAAAAACTCCTAGAGATTTTGAGTTGCCGGGGGCTGACTACTTTAATGTAGAGCAGCAATGCGAAGATTTTGGCGAGCTAGCTTCTCTGATTCCTATGAATCATTACTCCCGCAAGAATTTAGGATACTTATATGCTATGCGTCTGGGTGCAGAAGCGATCGCGGAAACAGACGACGACAATATTCCCTATGATGACAAGTACCCCAATTTCGTCCCTTCCCTGGTAAAGACTCCAGCGTTAGACGTTAAAGGTGCAGTTAATGTCTATTCTTACTTTACAAATAAAAAAATATGGCCCAGAGGTTTGCCCCTTGACAAAGTTAATAGTTTTTTCGATGAGAAGCTAACCACAGAAAAAGAGGTTACTTGTTACGTCCAGCAAGGGCTAGCAGACTTAGACCCCGATGTAGATGCTATTTATCGTTTGACGGTTGGCGATGAAAATATTAAGTTTGAATCGGATAAGAAGTTGTCACTTTCGCCCGGATGTTACAGTCCTTTCAATACGCAGAATACTTTATTTTACAAGGAAGCTTTTCCTCTAATGTTGCTGCCTATTGGTGTGAGTAGTCGTGTTACCGATATCTGGAAAAGCTACATT
Organism: Microcoleaceae cyanobacterium UBA9251; assembly: GCA_003542015.1. Classification (GTDB taxonomy): domain Bacteria; phylum Cyanobacteriota; class Cyanobacteriia; order Cyanobacteriales; family Microcoleaceae; genus Microcoleus. Next base: position 2,609 of record DPLL01000388.1, read on the forward strand.
GCTCAGAGACTTCTATGGTGCATAAACTCCAGTGTTCTATTTCTATCGCCTTCAGTGTACCAGTTGAGAAATGAACACAACCTGATGAAAGATTTTAGTGATGAAATTCCTTTGTATACTCAGGTTCACAATTTAATTGACTTACTGGAAAATTTTACAAGTGATGCTGGCGATGCTTGCGAGTTAATGCTTGAGATGTATTCTTATCTCAATCAAAATAAGTTTCTAAGCGAAATAGAAGTTCGTTTGTGTGAATTGTGGATTAAAGAAGTTAAAAAATATTGGTAACAAATTCAGATCAAGCATAGTAACTGTAATAAATTGACAATTTATTACTTAAGAGTAATAGTCTAATAAATAATTAGGAGAAATTGGTGATGGATATCGAAAATTTTGAGTCTTACTACGAATTAGGAGAAAAGTTGATAAATCAGGGTGATTTGGAGGGTGCAATTTCTTGTTATCACCGAGTCATTGCCATCAATCCAGACTTGCCATCAAAATGCTTTTTAGATGGTTTGGAAGCGATAAATTTTCGGCAAATTCATGCCAGAGAATTAGCTATTTTTCCCGGAAACAACGTTGAGGAAACCAGTGAAGGGTATTTAAGCTTGAAGGGCAACCAAGGCTTTGTTTTTTACGGGCCTTATATAGACATTCCCGATGGGTTGTACCGCGTTAGAGTGGGCTTCAATTTCCCAGAGAACAGTTTAGAGATGACGGAGGGACAAGACTCCGAGCAAAGTTTCAAATTTGATGTGGTGTCTCCTTGTCCTTATGTTTTGTATGAATCCAAGGTTGATAGCCATCAAACCTCTCTTGAATTTTACTTGGACTTTATTGAAGGTCACAGAACAGAGTTTCGTTTCTTTTCTACCGGGTCAGCATTTTCAGTAAGCTGTATTGAAATGACTCTTGTCTATCAACCAAAACCGAACACCAATGCAACTTTTTTATACTACTTTAATTTGGGTTGCATCCTGGAATTGAAAGGTCAACAGGAGAAGGCAAATCAGGCGTACAGTCGTGCTGTTGAATTTTTGCCAACAGGAGCAGTAATTGATGGTTTAATAACTGACCAATATGCCTTAACTCTCCCACCCGTAGCCGAAGAAGCTTACTTGAGTTTAGCTGTGCTTTTAGAACAACAGGAGAGGTGGGAAGAAGCGATCGCTTACTACCGCAAGGTTTTGGAAATTACTCCTAACTATGCCAGTGTGTCCTATAAATTATCAATTATTTTAGCGGCACAAGGTCAGTTAGATGAAGCTGTGGCCTGCTTCCAAAAAGCCCAGAAACAACCCAGCGAGGCAGAAATTTATGAAAATATTTGGAAGGGTTTGAATCAACTGGCTCCTTTGCGTGAGACAGATATAGATGGTCAAGCTGAAATTAAACTAGAAGATGCCTGCACATACTTCAGTCAGACAAGCAAATATACCGTCATGAAAATGGTATCTTTAACTGACTTGAATGAATCACAAAAGACGATTCTTGAAGAGGAAAACTTTTCCTTAGCCAACTTGGAGTTGATCAAACAAGACTCTTTAGCTTTAGAAGAGATATATATAAATCACTTTCAAGAATTTAAAGGTATAAATATAGCCAAGAAAAATATTAAAAAGTCCAATTTTTCTTCATGGAATTTGCTTAATGCGACCAACGATTTTCAGCAAAGTATAGTAGAAACAGGTTATATTTATTCAGCTTGCCCATTTACAGGTCGGGTACTTAGAAGCGATCGTTCATTTTATATCCAACATGATCCTACTGTACCGATATTGATTTATCAATTTCAAAGCACCGAAGTATTTTACCTGATTGTGGGGGGTTGGGGCGGTGTCAAGATATGTGTTTATTTTCCAAGATTAGATCTGGTAATTAAATTGTCTGATGAATGGAGTACCTGGCTGAGTTCTGAAAAAATTATCAATCAATTTAAGGCTCATGCGGTCACTTTTTGGCGGCATATCAAATCTTATATGTCTAATGAAAAAACAAAAGAAGTTGTTGCTATTGTCGGCACTATTCCCAATTTAGGTCACTATTTCTGGAATCAAATCAGTGGACTTTATTATCTATATGAAAATAACCTGTTGCATAAAATCGATAAATTTTTAATAGGATCTAATGAATATCTTGAGCTAGACGCAATTTTTCCAGAAATTTCGCCAGAAAAAATTGTCCGCTTATCTGATAATAACAGTCTTTTTAAAACCGTATTAGAAAACAACTACTTCGCTCTCTATGCAACTCAGTCATTTATCAAAGATGATTTAGCGATACGAATTCAGACTGCCGCTGTCAATAAGTGCAATCAGTCATTTTTGCAAAACGTAGAAGCAGCTAAGAAACATTTTCCACTTCTATGGATTAATCTTCGCAGCCATAATAAGGCTTGGATATCACAAGTAGAAGGATATGCAAATATCATCACAAAAATATTTGAAGATTATCCAGATATGGCAGTTGTTTTTGATGGCTTTTCCACAGAGAAAGTCTATATGGAGCAAATACAGGCTCTCATTTCTCCAAATGTTAAGACATACAATGCGCTTGAATGTCCCGTCTATGAAACAATTGTCTGGGCTAGCAGGGTCGATACATACATAGCTGTTATTGGTTCTGGATTAACGTTGGTGACTTGGATCGCTAACAAGCCTGGAGTAGCTCACTCGGATCGTGGACATTATTCGCAACTACCTTTTTGGTTAGAGGTGCGCGAAAATTCTGTAGATCCTGTCCCTGTCCCTGTTGATTCTATTATTGATGTCACCAATTCACAGTGGGGATGGCAAAACTATGATTGTGATTGGAAAGTAATTTATGACAAGGTTATTAAAATAGTTAACAATTTGGATAATTCGGAAGAAAGCCTCAAGTTAATTAAGAACGAGTTAACCGAAAATGACTTAATTCAATTACAACTTGAACCAGTCACAATTCACCAGGAATATTTTAAATTAGATCTAGGCTGCGGCGGCAACAAAAAACCGGGAACAATTGGATTAGATTGCTCTGATATCCCTGGCATTGTTGACCACGTACTTAACATACAGACTGATATATTGCCCTTCCCTGATCGCAGTGTTGAATACGTTCACTCATCCTATACCTTAGAACATTTGACTGACCCGATACATCTATTCCAAGAAGTTAGTCGTGTTTGCATTGACGGTGCTAAATTAGAGTTCTGGACACCCTATGTTTGGCATAATTCATCATTTATTTACGGGCAGACGAATCACTACCAAGAGGATAACTATATGCACCTCTGCGTTTGGTTTGCAGACTTGTGGTCAGTGTCGCTTGGGGCTAGGTGGTATCTCAAAGAAATTGTATACGTTGTTCCACCCCATATATTAGTCGAGCTGTACAAGCAGAAGGTTCAGCTTGAATTTGCAATTCGATATTATAAAGGTGTTGTCCAAGAGTTTGCTGCTATTATCGAAGTTCGGCATGAGGACAAACAACAAACGATTTATCCTCAATACAGTTTTGCTACTAGCCGCCTTGGTCAGCGGTACTTGCTGCCATCAGCTTATGAAATATTTGAAGAAGAAGAACTGACTGAAGCAATCAATTGGTTTTCTGCTTCCCCCAGTGACAAAAGCTAGGGGAAACTATGACCGTTGTTAGAGAATAAAACAATCCGAACAGTTAAGCTGCTGGCTTCGGGTAGTGGCTTTCAGATGTCAAAATATCTGTTAGCGTTACATCCCATCTAAATTTTTCTGAATTAATTTCACCTACTTTTTGGGCAAGGATGGCAACTCCTCCAAAGGCTGGCTGAGTTGTTAGTGTTTCTTGACCTGGTATCATGGTGTCTAAGTGCATTCGTAAAGGAGCATAAAGGTCAGACCTGATTACTTCAAATCCTAGAGCCTGAGAAAATAAAACTTTAAGACCCTCGTCAGAGAAACGCCAGAAGTCCCAAGGTCTCTCGTGAAGAGGCCAGGCAAAGTGGGTACTGTGGAATGTTATTCCACCGACTGCTAGCAACTTGTTAATTTCCATTGCTACTACCCAAGGCATTGCTAAGTGTTCAAATACAGATGCAGAAAAGATGGCATCAAACTTCTGGTTACTGAAGTATTGAGAGAGTTTGTGAGCATCCCCAACTACATCTGTGTTGCCATCTGGATAGTAGTCAAATCCAGTGTAGGATGCTGCGCCGGGAAATAAACCTCTTTTGCTGCTGCTTCCAGGACTTACGATGCGCGAGCCAATTTCTAGAACCCGGAGATTATTGTTATTAACCCGATTCATGAAATCAAGGAAAATACCGTTACCGTCATTGGTGAAAGTTGCAAAATCGTATACTGACGGCTTTGAACCGGCAAAGGTTACATTTTTGCTGTATGTTATGCCTTCAGCTTTTGCCTGGAAAGTAAGTTGATGTTTTGCAGTCCGAGGTAGGTAGACAATGAAGCCGCAGTTGGGGTTGCTATTGTATTGGGGGTAGGCTGCGGCTACATCAGGGCGGGGATACCAAGCGGAGATGGGGACGAAGGTATCGCCCGCGCCAACTACTACTTCATCGAGAACACCTTCTTTTTTGCCCACAATCCATCCTTGGATTCCCAGTCCGCAGTCATCAGACCATGAATGGTCGATCGCTAATATTAGGTTCTCGTCTTGCTCTAAGATGGCCATAACTTTAGTAATTGCGTAACGTTGTTTTCATAGATGATGTTTTGAAAGAACCCACTAAGAGTATAAGATTTAGCTAAACCTGAAACAGCAGAAAATTTAACTAAACCTGTATATTCTGTCAAGCTGAACTGAGATTGATCAAATACAGCACTTCCCGCTGTTATGCGGTACACTTAATCGATCGCCAACCTTTAAAAAATTGGGAAATTTAATTGCTGCTACTGTACCTCGAAAGAGCGGGAACCGCTGTATTAGGCTCGCTGTCAATTTGCTGTTTTCCTGAGAATCATAATAACTTCCATAGAATTTTCTTGGGAGAATTCTATAGTAAAACAAAAGCCTAGCTGTTTCTGACAGTATTCGAGCAATTCGGGGAAACTCTCTGCGGTCCAGACATGAAAATGAATGCTGTAATCTATATCTAGTAGATGCTGCATCCGTGCAGCCACTTGTTCTTCTGGAGATTTGTCAACTAGCCTGATAAATTCCTCATAGTGACCTAGCTTAGACCATTCTGGGCCTTCGTTGTAGTCCCGAACTAGATGATCGAGGGAAGTCAGGGGGCGATCGATGTCAAATGTATGGCGTTTGTCTGGTACTCCCATATACACAAGTCCTCCCGGTTTCAGAACTCTCAAAAAGTTTTCCAGAGTGCCGATCGGATTTTGACAGTGTTCTATCATGTGATTTGCAATGACAAAATCCCAAGAGTTGTCAGCTATGGATGACAGAGTTTCACCATTATCTACAATGTCCGCTTCTACTAGATTAACCGTCGCTAACTCTGGGTACTGCTTCCTTAAATCGCTTACAGACATTCGATCAACGTAATGAACCTTCACCCCTGCCGGAACTTCCAGAGGGGCATGAAGGGCTCCTATTTCAATTCCTTCGCCGCTTAGGTATTGAAAAGCAATGTCTCTCCGTACTTGCCAAAAATCCATAGTCAACTTCTCTCCTTAAAGATTTACTCAATCTCGATATAGTTTAATTTGGGGTTTGAGTCAAGGGCACGGGGGTTGGGTGCGATCGCCCCTTCTAGTTTACCCGATCGCGGGTGTTGATCGATCGCTTAAGTTCGATCGTCCTCGTGTGTTGATTTTTGGGGTAATATATATGGTAAGTTTGATGGGCTGGGACTTGGGGGCGATCGCCCATCTATAATACCAGATTTTGCAGGAACCTCCTCAGAGGCCTGAAGTCTGATATCCTTGGGAAGGCAACGGCTGGAGTTCATTTGGAGTTCATTGGGGGCGATCGGGCAAGGTATGTAGTTGGGCTTTAGCCCCGCTTTGAAAAGGGATACCCCTTTTGTGCTACTTTATTTTGGGAAACCGTTGCCATTTTGGTATTTGGTCGGAAATGTTTATTAAACGCGATCGCTTTTGTGTGATCTATCTAAAGTATATTCGTTCAATTAGGTATAAGCGTCAGTAACTCAGGTCTAAAGACACTGAGCTTGAAATAGTAATCGAAGCAAGCTGCGGTAAAATTATGTGGTTAAGTTATACAGTGGAGAAGTTTATGGTGGAGGAGTTTGCTTGTGTGGGGTTGGATTGGTGGGAACATACCGCGATCGATGGGAGTCTTTATCGACCGACTGAGACTGCTGTAGGTCGGGGAAATCCGGGTAAGACTATGGTAAAGTTAGGTTGGGAGGCGAAATACAAGATGCGGGATGTGGTGAGATTGATGGTGGAGGGGAGGTGGTTAATTGATCGGGAATAAGATTCAAGTATGCACCTGCTGTGGCTCCGACAAAATCACACATTCCTCTGTTTTATGGGATTCACTGATTAATGAGTGGGGTCTCTCAAGCTACGAAGTTGAATATATCAATCGCCAACAAGGTCTGCACTGTATTAAGTGTCATGCTAACTTGCGGTCTATGGCTCTGGCTAAGGCAATTATGAAGTGCTTTAATCATAGTGGTTTATTTAAATACTTTGTTAAGCTTCCTAGAATCCAGCAGTTAAAAATACTGGAGATTAATGAAGCAGGTAGTTTAACGCAATACTTATCTCAGAATCCTAATCATACTTTGGCCTCCTATCCGCAAGTTAACTTAATGTGCCTACCTTTCCCCGATCTATCGTATGTACTGGTGGTACATTCAGATACATTGGAACACATACACGATCCGATTCAAGCCTTGTCGGAGTCCAGGCGAGTATTAAATCCCGGTGGTTTTTGCTGTTTTACCATACCTATAGTAGTAGACAGGCTAACCAGAACAAGGGAAGGCTTAGTCCCTAGCTATCATGGTGAAAATGGGTCAAACAAATCCGATCTTTTAGTTTATACTGAATATGGAGCAGATGCTTGGAAACAACTTGTGCAAGCAGGATTCGACGAATGCAGAATTTATTCCTTAGAATATCCCGCCGCTCAAGCACTGGTTGGCGTAAAATCAACTCATTAGCTAGAAATAAAAGTTTAAAGAGGTACATCCGATGATGGAAATGGCATTCACAGGAGAAAGATACGTTCCTACAGTCCAAGGTCGTATCAGGTATGAGCATTTACATCGCTATGCTTTAGCACTAGAGTTTGTTCAAGGTAAATCAGTTCTTGATATAGCCTCTGGAGAGGGATATGGAAGTGCTTATTTATCAAAAGTTGCTAACTCTGTTATCGGTGTTGATATTGACAGAGAATGTGTCAACTTCTCTCGTAAAAAATATGGAAATATTGCAAATTTAGAGTTTGTTGTCGGCTCTTGCGATGCGATTCCTCTTTCTAGTGAATCTATTGATATAGTAACCTCTTTTGAAACGATTGAGCATCACGATAAGCATGATGAAATGATGCGAGAAATTAAACGAGTATTGAAGCCAGGAGGGGTTTTAGTAATTTCCGCACCTAATCGTTTGACCTATTCCGACAATCCAAAATCGGCATCTGCTAATCCTAATAATCAGTTTCATGTAAATGAACCTTATGAATATCAATTCGTAAGTTTACTAAGTCGTTACTTCAAAAACGTTAAGCTATATGGACAGAGATTAGCAATAGGCTCTTTTGTATTTCCATTATTGTCAAATAATCTTACCTCAAGTATTACATCTTACACAAGCAAAAAAGATGGACTCACAAGAGAATTTTGTTCTTTACAGGAACCAATCTATTTTGTGGCAGTATGTTCTGACGAAATAAATAATACACAAGAACTGTTAGATTCAATTTTTATTGACGATCAGGATGATGTTCTAATAGAACTTGAAAAGGATACACAAGTTCAATTAAATCAATTAAATCAAGCGAATTATAATTTAGAGTTGAAGCATATCAGATACTCAGAATTACAATCTGAGGTTTATCAACTTCAGGCATTGTTATCAAACTATCAGTCTCAACTGCAACAAACTGA
>DPLL01000387.1 GCA_003542015.1 Microcoleaceae cyanobacterium UBA9251
ATGATTTAGGATTGCTATATACTTACATACCTATTCCCGACTCCCTCGGAGCTACGATCATGAACCTAACCTCCCTCGAAATCGCCAAAAACCGAGCGATCATCTTTAAAAAATTCCTGCAAATCGAAATTGATGTCAAAGCTAACTCAGAAAAACTAGCTTTTTTAGATCGCGGCATACAAAACTCTCCTTACCAAAAAGAAATTCCCAATTATCCCAATTACCTCAAACAAAAACCCGACGGTTTAAAAGTAATTAGTTACATTCCCCCAGCCAATAACCCGCTCAAACTTAATGCATTTCCCAGCCTCGGAGAACTCCCTCAAATTAACACTCAAGCTTTAAACTTTCTCCACCCAGACATCAAACAAGCCTGCGTTTGTATTGGCACTTTTGTAGAAGGAAAAATCCAGGCACAGTGGCTGGGAAAAAACGCACTTACCAAAGTTGAGTGTTGGAGTGCCACTAAAATTATCCCCCTGCTCAATATCGTCTCTAAAATAAATACTAAATACCCAGACTGCGACATTGACAACTGCGTGATTAGAGATTCCTCCGGGCAAAAACAGGATATTTCTTTTTACGAGTTAGCAAAAGACATGATTGGCTATACCCACAATATCGCCAGTTCAAACTCCTTAGCCGCCATGTTCAAACGCTTTGATACTGGTACAGGAATAGAACAGTGGGTGAAGACAACTACTGGCAATAATGACCTAAATTTTAGCAGCGATTACGGCGAGCAACCTTTTCTAAACTACCCAAAAATCTTCGATGTCATCAAAAAACAAGTGCTGCTAACAGCCGCCCAAAACAGCATTCACCAACATAATAGCATTTCTGCTTATGACTTGACCAGGTTAATTTCAATGTTAGGATGGCACTACCATCTAGAAAAGCGATCGCGCTTACGAGGAGCTCAGTGGAACAGCCTCGAAACCATTGTCAGAGCAATGGGATATGACACGGCTCGATACGCGGACGAAGCCATTAAAACTTTGGGTATGGATAAGGTCATCAGTTCCCCAGTAATTATCTCAAAACTGGGTTACGGAATCAGCTCGATTAGGGGAACACTAGAAACAGTTTATGTGGCTTTAATGTGGTTTGTTGACGAGCGGCCAAAGGCGACGGGAAAGCCAGCAAAACTCAGAACTTTAGCCTTGACTTTGCTGGGTGCAAAAGTTTTAGATGGTTCCATTGGTGGCGATCGCCTTGCGATCGAACTCGACGCCAGAATCTGCGCCGAAGTTACCGAAATTCTCCGCCGATTGTTGGCAGAAGAATTTGCTTAAAATTTGGCTATCGACTAATTAGCAGATCCATGAAACTTGCGATAAAGCATCGCCTTCACCGGCGTTCCTCCCCGCAAATGTTGCTCTGTAACTGCGGCCACTTCTTCAGGACAAACGCCGCAGTACCAAACCTCTTCTGGCATCACCAACACCATCGGCCCACTGCCGCACTGTCCCAAACAACTGCTAGCAACCACCGCCACTTCTGAACCAGATAACTTATGAAAAGCTGCGAGTACCTTGGCTCCACCTTGCTTGCGACAAGTGCGGTTTTGACAAACCAGAACTCGCCTAGAAGATTCGATAAATTTCATGGTTTTTACTTGACAATTTACCCAAGCTATGCTATTTTTTTATCATGGGAATAGGTGCGAGCATATATACTCTTTCTACAACAACAGACAAGATGCCTGTTCTACAACAACAGACAAGATGCCTGTTCTACAACAACAGGCATCTTGTCTGTTCTACAAAAGCCTACATTTAACCTATTTATTCGGCTGAGGAGTCATCCGCAAATACGGCTTAATCGGCGTATAACCTTTAGGAAATTTCTCGGCCAACTCTTGCGGGTCTGTAATCGAAGGTACAATTACGCAATCGTCGCCGTCTTTCCAATTAACCGGAGTAGCAACGCTGTAAGAGTCCGTAAGTTGCAGTGAATCAATTACCCGCAGAATTTCATNNCGAGTTAGGATGGATCATATCGTAAATGTCGGAGACTTTGCGATCGCCATCTGCTAAAATCGGATAATTGAGGGTGACATTTTGAGTTTCCTCAATGTCTTTAATCCATCCCATGTGAGAATCCACATCATCGACACTGAGGGCGATAGTTTTGACACCACGCTTGTCAAATTCAGATTTTAGACGGGCGACAGCACCTAGTTCTGTAGTGCACACTGGAGTATAATCCTTGGGATGGGAAAACAACACGACCCAGCTATCACCAGCCCAGTCGTACAAATTGATTTCCCCTTCGGAGGAGGCTTGGGTAAAGTTGGGTACTGTATCGCCTAATCGCAGAGACATAACTGATTTCCTCTAATTTTATTTAAGGACGGTTCTCTATCATCTCACAATTCCCCGGTTTGTCGATCGAGCTTGACATGATTCTCAACTTTTTGGGCGTGCGATCGCCAATTCGACTATTCTAATAATTTAGATGCGGTCTGTTCCTACCATTGAGTAATTGTTTCTATGCTTTACTTTCTGATTAAGACAATACAGCCTGTTTTAGTCCCCCTGTGTTTTGTTTCCGCTTGGGGCTTAATGTTTCTGCTATTTTCAAGTATTGGCCATAGTGTCACCGACTCTGTGCGCCGAGCCCAGCGAATGCACCAAATCCCTTGTGCTAATTGTGTATTTTTTAGTGGCGACTATCATCTCAAGTGTCCGGTTCAGCCTACAATTGCTTTGTCTGAAGATGCGATCGACTGTCTTGATTATCGCTCTAATTCCCGAACTTGGGGTTAAAAAATCAGGCCCATTTTATCTGGTTTTCATCTAACAGGCATCTTACCTGTTCCACAATAAAATTCACTCTTTGTGGAATAGGCATCTTGTCTGTTCATCTCCTTACCAGGCTCTGCCCGGTAACGCAGATGCTTTGGCTCTACCTCTACTGAAAAAACATCACCAATCAAAAAGCTGTTTTCACAACAACAGCACCCTAGCCATATTTACCGAGTGATTTCCTCTTTTTTCAACTTCGATGCGGAGTTGCAATAAATTCGGAGATTCACTTGCATTGCTCCCCTCTTATTAGTTGAGGAAGTGTCAGTTTTGTTGGTGGGTGCTGCTATTGGTTTTGGATGAGACAGATCTGAGATTAAACAGCGTTTTTACTCCTTAAGATTCTATTGTGAACTTCGCTGTGGTCTCTGTCAGAGAAGCTTTTTGTTTGCTTCATATTATTAATGTAGCACCTTCTTTTAAAAGTGCAAGTACCTGTAACTAAACTTTACAATTGCAGTCAGAAGGAAGGCACTCTCAGAGATTTTGACAGGGATACACGGATTAATTATCGTTCTAGCAGCTCAGCTTAAATAGTAGAGTCTGGCATTGCCGGCGGCGACGAGAAAGAGGCATAATCAGTCTATGAAAACAAACAAACTCATCAAACTGTGTGCGGCGTCGCTGGGGCTGTTTCTATTGTGCAGCAGTGCAGCTACAGCCGAATCGACAGCCAACCCTCAACCACAGCAGAATTATACTAACCAAGAGATTCTGCAACAGTTGGTAAAGGCAAGAGTCGTCTATCTGGGAGAAACCCACGACAGCATCGAAGATCATCAAGCTCAACTAAAGATTATCCGAGAAATGCAGCGACAAAATCCGAAAATTGCGATCGCCCTCGAAATGTTTCAGCGCCCATTCCAAAGCGTACTAGACCAATATTTAGCAGGTAAACTCACAGAAGAGGAATTAGTCAAACAAACAGAATACAATCAAAGATGGCGTTTTCCCTGGGAATATTACGCGCCGATTGTACGATTTGCCGCATTAAATCAACTGCCACTTCTTGCCTTAAATACACCAACCGAAGTAACCAGAAAAGTTGCCACCCAAGGTTTAGAAAGCCTCACAGCAGAGGAAAAAAAACACATTCCGCCACTCTCAGAAATTCGCACTGACAACGCCGAATATCGACAAATGTTACTAGAAGTTTACCAGCAACACCAAAAGGCAGCACAAGGAAATAGTACGGCCTTTGAAAGATTTTTGCAAGCGCAAGTTTTGTGGGATGAAACTATGGCTGAAAAAATAGCTGAATTTGTCAAAGCGAATCCCGACTATCAAGTTGTAGTGTTGGCGGGAAAAGGACACATTGTTTACGGTTATGGTATTCCTAGCCGTGTAGAAAGGCGTTTGGGGGTAGGGAAGGTAAAAGTGCGATCGGTCTTATTTAATTTTCCTACAGATAGTCCTTCCTCTGTAAAAAGACCTATTGCTGACTATATTTGGCGGCATTAATTTGACTTAATATAAACTTTACCCCACCGCATCACCCGATCGGACCAAATTAAATAGCCTGATCGACTGATGAAAAAACCACCCGATCGCAGATTGCAGAAACTCAATTCACCAAGGCATACTTTAGCTATCGGTCATC
>DPLL01000391.1 GCA_003542015.1 Microcoleaceae cyanobacterium UBA9251
TCTGGGGCTGGTTCTGGGGCTGGGGCTGGAGTTGCTGTCGGCGACGGTTCTGGAGTTGCTGTCGGCGACGTTTCTGGGGTTGGACTTGTGAGTGCAGGTGGGGTCGGGGTTGGCTGTGACCCCTTATTCAGAAATGAACCTACTAAGGCCCAGGAACCGAAGCCGGTCAAGATGACTAAACCTGCACCCAGGCCGATCGCAGCCATTGGATTGTCCCACAAAGAACCGCTTCCAGGCTCGATGACTGGATCTGGCTGGTTTGGTGAGTGGGAACTTTGGGCGATCGAATCTGGCCTCCTCCCCACGGCTACCGTTGCTACTTGCGAAACATTGGACGACATCGGTGGCTGGGTCGGGGCTACGGTTTGGGGGTTAGCATAGGGATTAGTTTGTCCGTCGAGTGCTTTGGCGACTTCGCTGACTGATTGATAGCGATCGGCTGGACTGCGGCTTAACATCCGATTTAACACCAAAGTCAAATCTGTACTTACCTGCACTCGCTGCTGCCAATTCCACAGCAGGGTGGTTTGATCGAGTAATTCTTGGGGTTCTTTCTCTGTCAGCAGGACGATCGCTGTTACTGCTAAAGCGTAGAGGTCGCTGCTGGCTGTGGCTCGCCCGCTTTGCAATTGTTCGATCGGCGCGTAGCCGATTTTTCCGACTGTTGTCGCATGGGCTGTGCCTTCGGGAGACTGTACTTTGGTGGCGAGTTCCTTCACTACCCCAAAGTCAATCAGCACGGGCATTTTGTCATTTTCACGGAGAATAATGTTTTCCGGTGAGATGTCGCGGTGAATGATGCCGCGGGCGTGGATGTGAGCTAGCACTGGCAGCATTTGCCGGATAAATATCAGCACTTCGGCTTCTGAGAAGCTGCGGCCCGTTGAAGTGCGATCGAGCAGTAGTTCTCGGTAAGTTTTCCCTTCGACGTAATCCTGCACCAAAAATAAACGCTGATTCTCCTCAAATATTGCCCGAAATTGGGGAATTTGCGGGTGCTGAATTTGATAAAGAATTGCTGCTTCTCTTTGAAACAATTCCTTCGACTTTTCCAGAACGTAAGGCCCTCTTTGCACTGGAATAAATTCCTTCAGGGCGCAACGTTCTTGAAACCGCCCCAAGTCTTCTACTAAATAAGTCCGGCCAAATCCTCCTTGACCTAAGATATTCAGTAAGCGGTAACGGTTTTGTAGGAGAGTTCCAATAGCAATAGGTGGCTGCATCATTTTAAGTAGGCAATGTTTAAAATAAGAGACTTAGACTGCTAGATTTTGCAGGCTCAAAAGCATACTTCACATTCTTTACCTGCCAGTCCCGACCAAAGTTAGCATTTTACTTTTTTTTACGCAACTTTGAGAAACCAGTTTTTTTTACAGATTTAAGGAGGGGCTACCTTGAAATTAAGCAGGGGCAACCTTGAAATAGAGCAGGGGCAACCACGGGGGGTTTGCCCCTACATTTTTCCTGCTGACTGCTGACTGCTGACTAATGACTGCTGACTAAGGACTAAGGACTAATGACTAATGACTGCTGACTCAGGACTAATGACTAATGACTAAGCTTTGCTTTTACGATGTCTTGAATTTTATTGCCATCTGCTTTGCCTTTAAGCTGCTGCATCGCCGCCCCCATCACCTTACCCAGATCTTTTGCAGAAGTCGCCCCAACCGTGGCAATAACTTCGTCAATGACTGCACTCACCTCTTCGTCTGACATCTGACGCGGCAAATATTCTTCAACAATTGCCAACTCCGCTGCCTCTTGTGCCACTAAATCTTCGCGGCCACCTTTGCGGTATTGTTCGATCGAATCCCGGCGCTGTTTGGCGATTTGCACCAAAATTTCCATTTCTTGAGCTTCTGTCAGCGTTTCCTGCCCCGAAGGACGAAGGCTGACTTCTTTTTCGAGAATAAATTTCTTGATGCTGCGAACTGTTTCCAAGCGAACTTTGTCCTTGGACTTCATGGCTGCTTTGATTTCGGCGTCAATGCGTTCTCTTAAGCTCATCTATTTTCTCCGGGCTTTGCTAGGATTAAAAATCTGGACGCTTGCCTCAGATTCTTAACTTTTTTTACAGTATTTTTCCAGTTTATAAAGAATACCCTGAAAACNNGGTAGTGGGTTATTGACAAACCCTTTAAGCATCAAGATTTGGGTGGATTCATCCCCCAAAGTTTGTCCTTAAGAATCCCCGTGTCTAAAGACCGGGGAGTGTCAATGCGTATTTATGTCATTTTGATCGCCCCGATTCTCGTCGAAGGCTAAAAAAAAATCGACATTGTATAAAATTTTTCCTTTGCACGTCTGAAACTTAGGAAAATTTACTGCTGCATATTTTGAGTTTGAAGTGGTAAGATAACCGTAAAATAAACGTCCTGCAAGAGGCCTGCTGTGATCCGTTCTGCTACTTTACCGCTTCCGCTTCCCGAGCCGCCGGCTTCCGCTCATGACCGTCTGCGGCTGTTCTCTGGTTCTGCTAATGTTCCCCTCGCCCAAGAGGTGGCTCGCTATCTGGGGATCGATTTGGGGCCGATGGTTCGCAAGCGGTTCGCTGATGGGGAACTCTACGTTCAAATTCAAGAATCCATTCGGGGTTGCGATGTTTACTTGATTCAGCCAACTTGCTGTCCGGTAAACGATCGTCTCATGGAATTGTTAATTATGATCGATGCTTGTCGCCGTGCTTCGGCAAGGCAAGTTACTGCGGTAATTCCTTACTATGGGTATGCTAGGGCCGATCGCAAAACTGCCGGGCGAGAGTCGATTACTGCCAAGTTGGTGGCGAATTTGATTACTGAGGCTGGGGCCGGTCGCATTTTGGCGATGGATTTGCACTCGGCTCAAATTCAAGGTTATTTTGACATTCCTTTCGACCACGTTTACGGGTCGCCCATACTCCTAGATTATCTCAAGAGCAAGCAGTTGACGGATATTGTTGTGGTTTCGCCCGATGTCGGCGGTGTCGCAAGGGCGAGGGCTTTTGCGAAAAAGCTGAACGACGCGCCTCTGGCAATTATTGACAAGCGCCGTCAAGCTCACAATGTGGCGGAAGTGATGAACGTGATCGGGGATGTGAAAGGTAAAACAGCGGTGTTAGTGGACGATATGATCGATACTGCGGGCACTATTTCTGAGGGTGCGAGGCTGTTGCGCCGCGAGGGCGCGAGGCAGGTTTATGCTTGTGCTACTCATGCGGTGTTTTCGCCTCCGGCGATCGAGCGTTTGTCTAGCGGGCTGTTGGAAGAGGTAATTGTGACAAATACTATTCCTGTACCAGAAGAACACCTTTTCCCGCAGTTGACTGTGCTTTCGGTGGCGAATTTGCTGGGAGAAACTATTTGGCGGATTCACGAAGATAGTTCGGTTAGCAGTATGTTTCGCTAAACCAGCCAATTTTTGAACCGACGGCGCTGAATTGGTGCGTTAGTGCAGCGTAACGCACCATTTTTTGTATAAGTATTTGGTGCCTGGTAAAATTCTATTTGTTGTCTGGCGATCGAGACTTGGTTGTATTAGACTTTTTGCTAAAATCTGATGTTTTTATTTTTCACCGCAGAGCAAAGCGGATTAACGCAGATTAACGCAGATTAAATAGATTTGTGCAAGAAGTCTTTTGTGGAAATGTAAAATCAAAATAAGTGGAAATAGCGAAAAATGATGAAATTTTCATTGGTACGAACATTCGCAGCACTGGCTAGTTCAGCACTTTTAACAGTGGGCGCGATCGGCGAGGCGATCGCATTTACTTTTGACGAAACAGAAATTAACCAAGACCGAGTAATCGCGATCGCTCAACCCCGTGCTTTGGGCGGCTACCAATTGCTAATTGTCGAACAGGTATCTGATAAGCGGCAGTGCTGGACCGAAAATGGCTCTAATCCCGTGAAAGTCGATCCACTATTGGTAACATTTGATTTCACAGGCATTTGTGGCCGTGCTACTGACAGCAACGGCTTTTCTATTCGCATGGCCGGCGTTGATTTAGCATTAAAATACAGTCTGAGTTTGGAAACCGTTGATGGCAATGTTGTACTCATGGGTTCTCCGATCTACCCTAATGCTAAATCGGTGATTATCGGTAGAACTAATGGCGAGTCTAATGGCTTCATGAAAATCGTTTTAGATCCGGCTTGGCGCTTGACTAAAAGAGCTTATCAAGGCCGCACATTAGGTCACTTTTATTTCACGACCAATCAAGCCGCACCGTCCGAAATTGGCGGCAATACTGGCGACAATATTGGCGGCTAGTTGGCGGATGCTGAAATGTGTTATACAGCATTTCCCGCTGTTATGAAACACGGTAGGGACAAGGCTCAAGAGCCGTGTCCCTAGGAGGATTGAACGATAAGNNAACAGCGGTTTCCGCTGTATTAAGACTCAGTAGGGGGGAAGAATAGTTTTGAGTCGATCGGGACTAAAGTCCTGACTACAAACCTGTTGGTAGTGAGGACTTTACTCCTCATATTGCTTGTTTCCTGACTCCGTTTCCTTGGGTTTCTTCTTAGATGCCTGTTTCCGATTTTTCGGAGCGGGGATGATATCTTGCTCTGGCAAAATCACATCTTCTTTTAATTTGCACAAGTCATTCAAGGATATTTTTTCTTGAAATTCGATCTCGTTTAACAGGTTTGATGCTGTTTCTAATATTTGCTTTCCTTGTCGCACTTGGATATTTGTTTTATTTTCGATCGCGTCAAACAAAACAAAAATTGAGATGGTTTGCCAAATATTTTGATCGTCGCCAATTACATCGCACTTTGTGACAATTTTGCCGTTTTCAGGTACATGAATTCCTAAGCCGGAAGCTTGAATTAATGGCTGGATTTCTGCTATATTTAAATTGGCAATGTCAGCAATTTTATGTTCGAGGCCTACTAAATCTGCTAAATCTGGCAAGTTTACTGTTTGTGTCGGTAAAGCATCGAAGTTAAAGGTAAGAGTTTGATTTAAAGGATCGGAAATGGCATAAATTGATTGAATTTGCGATCGACTAACAGCACCTAAATCGAAAAATTCTTTTCCTCCCGGTGCGATCGCAATTTTCCCCGTTGCAGACACCTCCAAGATATCTAAACTAACCAAAGTAGTCGCCGTAGTTGTCACAAAAATCTCGTCTAAGCCCAGCAAATCAGCCAATTCTTTCAAAGTTGGCGCAGGTACAAACTCAATGCAAGCCCGCAGGATGAACTCTTCGAGTACGTTAAATTCACGAGGTTCGCTAATTGTCACCTCCAAAGGTGTTTGTCGGCTTGCACAGCGGAATTGACGCGCCGCCAAAACTGACAAACCGGGATTTTGTTGCTCAATTTGTTCGACGACGGCGCTTAAATTTGAATCAATTGGTTTAGTTGATGACGCTAGAAACATCTACAAAACCTCCAAAGTAACGCACAATTTTTGAAACTTCCTGATACATTTTTCCGACAGTACCTGTTTGTTGGGTAAATAAATCGTGGCAGCCAACAACTACCAGCAATTCCTGAGCGCGGGAAAATGCCACATTCACCCGTTCAGGTTCCTTAGCAAATCCAATATCGCCTCTATTATTATTGCACACTGTGCTGACAATAATCACAGGTCTTTCCATGCCTTGAAATATGTCAACAGTACCGGTGCGAATGCTCAAAGAGGGAAATTTTTCTGGTTCAATTCTATCTTGAATTAACCTTAATTGAGCGCCGTAAAAAGTAATAATTCCGATTTCTTTTGGCGGTTCACCATCGGCAATTTTTGGCAACCAAGCTGCTTCCATTTGCTCGCACAAACGTTCAATTGCATCTACTTCTTTGACATTCAAGCGCGAAGTGCCATTTTTTTCTTCTTCAAAACCTTGTCCAACGGGCGTTTTTACCCAGAGTATGTGATTATTTTC
>DPLL01000118.1:0-8069 GCA_003542015.1 Microcoleaceae cyanobacterium UBA9251
GGGGGTTTTGGGGGGATCTAGACTTGACTATGAACGAGAGATACCAAGGCTTTCAGGCTTAAGTTGACACCAATGCGATTTTATTTTGGACAAGTTGGAGCAACAATTGTACTTTTGCTAATAGGCGGAGATAAAAGCACTCAAGAGCAAGACATTCACAAGGCTAAAGAATACTGGACAGATTACAGGAGTTAAGACAATGACAATGCCTAAAAGTTTACCTTACCATCCCTTTAAAATTTCCAATCTGAAAGACCCCAACTATTCTGCTGGTTACCTGTCACTGATTTTTGATGAAGAGGAAGAGGGCGATTTAGAGACGGGAATAATGCGAAAAGTTCTGAGAGATGTATTTGAAGCTCTTGGGGAACCAATTATGTCTGCGGAGGATGCTAAATTGCATCTTGAAAAATTAGATGTTTTGTTGCCGCAATCCGGGATTGCAACTATTTATGCTTTAGCTAATTGGCTGAATGCTTTGGGATTGAAGTTGACAGTTGCGGTTGCTGAAGATGAAGGAGAAGAGTCAGGTTCTGTTAGTGCTGTTGAGTTGGTGGAGGTTGCTAAGGTTTGATTGGGTGCGATCGCCTTTATGACTATTGACTTGTTGTTAATTTTAGGGTAGCATTATGTCACAGCAAGAATTAGATTTATCGTCCTTAAGTGCGAGAGTATTGCAGCTTGAAGAAAACCAAGTTGTTCTGAAAAGATATATCGCCAAACTTAAGCAGCAGTTACAATCCCATGAGCAACTATTTAACGATCGCTCCGAACCTCGACAGCTAGAAAGTTTGATGGAGCAAGTTGCAACAATTCAACAGCGGTTAAATTTAGAAATAGGGGAGAAATCAATTATTTCTGAGCCGCCGATTGAGCTTGATACTCAGGCTGAAAAGCTTGATGTTCTGGCTCAGTTAATATTCGATCGCCCTCACAGTCGCGCTGTGTTGATCGAGGCGCTATCAGTAGCACAGGAGCGGCTGATTATTGTTTGCCCTTGGCTCAATTGTAACAGCATTAATGATGAATTGCTGCAAAATTTTAGGGATTGCTTGAACCGAGGATGTTTGATCGATATTGGTTGGGGTTATCTGGGCGATCGGCAAAATATCGGCAAAGGATGGCGCTACAATGCTTTGGCAGATTTACAAGAGTTAGAAGGTGAATATCCCGATCAATTTCGCCTCAAGTTATTGGGTACTCACGAAAACTTTTTAGTCTGTGATTCCAGTTTTGCGATGTTGGGGAGTCATAATTTGCTGACGAATAGCGACCAAAGTGCAGAAAAAGAAGTGGGAATCCGCACCAATGATTGCCAAATTGTCAAGCAATTAATTGAGCGATTTGACAGCAGCGAAGTATTAGATGAGGAGGAGATAGAAAGGCGGTTTGTAGCGAGTTCGGATTACTTGGATCGAGCTGATTATTTGGAAGGATTGGCGGCGGATGCTGAAGATATTACTTTAGAGGATAGCTGTGAGGATGTGGAGGATGAGTCTGAGGAATGTCTGGAACCTGTGGTTAGTGTTGAGGAGTTTTTGCAGCGTTACAGTGAGGGAGAAAAGGATTTTACAGGGATTAATTTAGCTGGTGCTGATTTGAGCGGAAAATCTATAACTTCTGGTGTTAACTTGAGTAATGCTAATTTGAATAAAGCTAATTTGAATAAAGCTAATTGGCAAGGTGTCAATCTTAGTGGGGCAAATTTGAAGGGAGCAGATATGAGAGATGCTATTTTTAATAGCACAAATTTTAGTCAGGCTAATTTATCAATGACTAATCTCTCGAATACAAAATTATCCAGCGCCAATCTGAATCAAGCAAACTTAGTCAATGCCAACCTTTCTCAGGCTAATTTATCCAGTGCCAATCTCAATCAAGCAAACTTATCTAATGCCAACCTTTCTCAGGCTAATTTACAATCAGCTAAACTAGAAAAAGCCAAATTAAGGAAGGCAAGTTTAAGAGCAGCGAACCTAGAATATGCAAATTTCAGTGAGGCTGATTTGAATGGTGCAAACCTCAGCGGAGCTACACTTAGTCAACAAACAAAATTCACCAGTGCAAACCTCGGTCAAGCTAACTTGAGCGGACTAAACTTGAGGAAAGTAGACATGATAAATGCTGATTTAACGAATGCAAATCTGAGCAATACTAACCTTTTACAAGCAAATTTCGATGGAGCAAATCTCAAGGGAGTTCAGCTTCAAGGAGCGATTTGCGATCAAGCAACTTTATTTCCTACTGATTTCGATCCTGTGAAAGCGGGCGTTTACTTAATTGCTCCTTATGTATCGCTACCAAATGCCGATCTAACTGGTAGGGAATTGAGCAGTGTTAACTTGATGGGAGCCGATTTGCAAGGAGCAAATTTGAGTTCAACACAACTGAATTATTCCGATTTGAGAGGTGCGAATTTGAGTGGGGCCAAACTTCAGGGAGCAAACCTTGATAACACAAATTTGGGCGGAGCTAATTTGAGGCTGGTTAACTTGAGCAATGCGAGATTATCTGAGGCTGATTTAACCACAGCAGACTTAACCGAAGCTGATTTGCGGCAAGCATATTTATGTGGTGCAAAACTGGGTGGTGCTGACCTAATTTCAGCAGACCTCCGCGCAGCAGATTTAAGTTATGCAGACTTATCTGGCGCTAACTTAACAAATGCAAAAATAGGCGGTGTTAACTTGGAAAATACTAAACTCACTGGTGCAATTATGCCAGATGGATCTACTCACGAATAAAATTAATTAAGGCTAAACAAACTCAACTCAAAAAGCCTGAATACACTCTTTCACCACACCATAAATATGCCGCAGCAAATCCACCTGCAAACCTGACAACCCCTGCTTAATCTTACCTACCAATTTACCCCAGTTGTAGAGTTCTTCCACACTACGAGACTGCCGAAATTTGCCCTCATAAAAATCCACCCAAAATGCCGGTGCTTGCTGCTGAGTTTTCCGCCAGCGTTTCCGCCACCGAATGCAATCTTGCAGTGTCGGCGGTTCGACTCCTAAAATTGGCGGCATATCTGCGTAGCTCACAAATCGACTGATCCCAACTCCCACAACGTGGATGATGTAAGCCCAGCAGCGAATCTCGCGAATCTGTTCTGGCTTGACTTTCAAGACTTTTGCAACTGCTTCTTTGGTGACAAAGCGAGCTAGTGGATTTATTTGCTTGGCTTCTGCGTTTTGTTTTGGTATCATGGTTGGTGACTCCGACTTTTTTGGGGTGAATGCGACTTGATTTGGGGTGAATCCTACTTTTTGTTGGTGAATCCTACTTTTTGTTGGTGAATGCCAAATTGTCGGTCATTTGAATAAATAGCTGTTCGCTCTTCAGTTTTAGGTGCCGGGGGGCGATCGCTATTTATAATGTAACTATTTTAAGGCCAATACTGGCCAGGTGTCAAGAATGGGATTGGTTAAGTTGCGGATTCGAGAGCTAGCAGCCGAGAAGGGTTGGACTTTGACAGAGGTTTCTGAGCGATCGGGAGTTCACTACAGCACGCTTAAGAATTATGCTCGTTCTCCAGGGTTAGCAACGGTTGATGTTACTCATCTGCAAAAATTAGCTCGAACTTTTGACCTGTTGATTGAAGATTTGTTTGATGTCGTCGAAGATTAGCTGATGCCCTGCGGTTTCGGTCGTGGGCGCTTTCAATCTCATATACATTATAGGTGAAATCTCACCATTATGTCAAGAGGCGAATTGGTTAAATTGCGGATTAGAGAGTTTGCCCAGAGGGAAGGCTGGACGCTGAAGGAAGTAGCCGATCGCTCCGGGGTCTCCTACAATACGGTGAAAAGTTATGCGCGATCGCCCGGTATGGCAATGGCTGACATCGGTGCTCTGCTAAAATTGGCCCGGACTTTTGATGTTTCNNGGCAATTGTAGATACTCGATCGCCCAGATCGGTCTACAATTTTTAACATTGAGCCTTATTGAAGTGCAGGAGTGGAGCTGGCTTGGATAACGCTAGTCTGTCGAGAAAACCGTCGCCCACCTCAGAGTTTGGCGTCGATGAAATTCCAGAAGCAGTGCGAGACAACCCATACCCAGAAGCCAAGCCGAGTCAGTCTCAGAAAAAAAGGCTGATTTGGAAACTGGTAGGGTTGGGCGCAGTAGCCTTTGGGGTCAGCATTTGGCTGCACCTCAACTTTAATTTTTTCCCAGCCACCAGCCGGGCAGAGCAAACTGAACAAAACCCAGCACCAGCAAGCTCTGCTTCGCCATCGGCGATAAGTCCAGTTGCTAAATCAACAACTGGCAAATCCGGCCCAGTCACCCCAGACAACCTGCTGGGACACTTGCCATACCAAGAAGCACCAGCCTCAGACTTGGTAGCCGTCACCCCCGAGGGTTCCGTCAAACTCCGCTCCTCAGCAGCAGCCAAATATCAGGAAATGGTGAATGCCGCAGCCGCCTCCGGCATATATTTTGCTCCCATATCTGGCTTTCGTTCCCTCGAAGACCAACAGCACGTATTTTTTGACGTGAAAGCCGAACGCAAGCAAAATGTCAGCAAGCGAGCCGAAGTCAGCGCCCCTCCAGGGTACAGCGAACACCACACCGGTTACGCGATCGACCTCGGTGATGGCAGTTCCCCAGACAGTAACCTGAGTCAAAGCTTTGAAAATACCCCAGCATTCAAGTGGCTAGAAGCTAATGCAACAACATTTAGCTTTGAACTGTCGTTCCCCAAAAACAATCGCCAAGGAGTTAGTTACGAGCCTTGGCACTGGCGGTTCGTGGGCGACAGACAGAGCCTCGAAACTTTCTACAAAGCTCATTCGATCAAAAAGTAGAAGGAAGAAGGAAGAAGGAAGAAGGAAGAGGATCGATGTGAAGATTTTCCACATCTCCTCACTCTCCCCATGTTCCCCCACTCCCACTCTCCCCATGTTCCCCACTCCCACTCTCCCCATGTTCCCCCACTCCCGCGCTCGTGGCTAAACTCGTGATTGCAATCTATCCAGGCAGCTTTGACCCCATTACTTTCGGTCACGTAGACATCATCGAGAGGGGCTGTAAACTATTCGATCGGGTCATCGTGACCATAGTCAGAAATCCCAGCAAAGTCCCTCTATTTACCGTAGAGGAACGGATCGAACAGATTCTGCGCTCCACCCAACACTTACAAAACGTAGAAGTAGATAGTTTTGAGGGTTTGACAGTAAACTATGCTAAAATTCGACAAGCCAAAGTGCTGCTGCGGGGGCTGCGAGTATTAACAGACTTTGAAATGGAACTCCAGATGGCCCACACCAATAAAACCCTGTTGGGTGAAATTGAAACAGTCTTTTTGGCTACCTCTAACGAATACAGCTTTTTAAGTAGTAGTGTAGTTAAGGAAATAGCCAAGTTTGGAGGCTCCGTAGATCATCTTGTTCCGAAACACGTCGCTCTAGATATTTACAAATGTTACGCCAGCAGGAACCAACTCGGATCGAACCAGAAAGCACCGGACGCAGCACTGAGCACGAACCACCTCAGCACCCAGCAGCCTTCGGAGACGACACCAGAACCACAGGAGTAGACATCCAGCGGGAATTGAACCGACTTGAGGAAATTGTTCTCGATAGTCCGCGAATTCCCATGACTAGACGCACTCTGATAGATGAAGAACAGTTGCTCGACCAGTTAGACTTGGTGAGGCTGAATTTGCCGATCGCCTTTCAGGAAGCAGAGCTGATTATCCGACACAAAGACGACTTGCTTCAAGAAGCCGAACTGTACGCGACTAAAGTCGTAGAAGCAGCAGAACGGCGAGCGGCAGAGCTGTTAAACGATATGGGTCTGATCCAACAGGCGAAGGTAGAAGCCGATCATTTGCGACAGCAAGTTTTGCTCGACTGCGAAGCAATTCAGCAGGCGACGCTGGCGGAAGTAGAACAAATTCGCTACCAGGCTCAAGAAGAATTGGCAGAGATGAGAGCGAGGGCGATGGCTGAATGCGAGGAAATTCAAAACGGAGCCGACGACTACGCCGACCAAGTTCTCGATAATATTGAGCATAAGCTGAGCGATGCGTTGCGTGTGGTTCGCAATGGGCGCGATCGGTTAGATAGTGTTTCTGGACAATAGATTGTAGAAAAGGATCAATTCCGGTTGCACTGTCAGTGATAGTAACCGAGGAGACGGCAATGCCGTTTCCCTACCCAAAATAATATTGTAGGGACACTCCAAGAACCCAAGGAGTGTCAACAATCGCCTGAAATGGTTGATAAATGTCGCTTTTAGCTGAGTCTAGATCCCCCTCGCATCCCCCTTTTGAAGGGAGTAGGGTGTGAGTAGGGGGTGACGAAAGAGAAGACTCTTGTCCCCCCCNNCCGATGCCACCGGATTTGATATTTTGTTTTCATCGAATATCTTCATAAAATTGCTTGAGATACCTCGCAGAAACCCCAAAACCCCACAGAAAACCAATAGAAAGATAGATAGCAATTGCCTTAAATTCGCCCCAAGAAGCAACCCGCCGATCGCTACTTTCGACGATCCTATTTACTAACTTAATCTTACCCCGTCTTACCAACTTCAAACACAAATCAGCTTCCTCCATAATTGGCAGTTCTGCATCAAAACCATCGCATTCTAAAAAATCGGTACGGCGGCAAAAAATCACTTGATCCCCAAACAGCAACCGCAATCCTTTGACAAATAAATGAGGGCGAAATAATAGCGGCGCGTAATAAGTTTTCAGGTAATTGTGGAGCGAAAAACCCCATCTTGTTTGCTGGGAACCAGCCATCAGGGAAATAAACCCGCCACCGACAATTTGGGCATCGGACAGTGTTTGCTGCATGACTGCTACAATGTCATCTGGTACTAAAGTATCGGCGTGGAGAAAGCAAAGAATTTCGCCGGTGGCGGTTTTTGCACCTAGGTTCATTTGTACGGAACGTCCGGCTGTAGTGCTATAAATAACTGGGGTTTTCGAGGAAAGGGCGATCGCCACTGTCTCGTCTTGACTACCGCCATCTACCACCAAAACTTCCCAAGCAGGAGGATTGAGAATGCTGAGTTGACGGAGGGTACGTTCCAGACAAGTCGCTTCGTTCAGAGTCGGAATAATAATAGAAACGCGATTCATCTGGTTGAAATTCATGGCAAAAGTATTATAATGATAAGTTGTGGCGATGTAAATTATTATAAGTAGGAAACAACCCGTGCTAAAAACAGAAGTAAAAAACGATTTAGAATTTTACGACGAAAATGCCGATAATTGGTGGGACGAAAAATCTAAAATTTATGCTCTTTACCATCTCAATAAACCCAGATTTGAATTTTTCGACAGACACGGGACAAATTGGCAGGGATTGAAAACCTTAGATGTCGGGTGCGGCGGCGGCTTTTCCTGCGAATTTATGGCCGAGAGAGGCGCGATTGTTTCTGGAATAGACCAATCCCAAAAGTGCGTTCAAGCAGCTAAAAATCATGCAGTGCTTAGCGGTTTTGAGATTGACTACAGGCAAGGTTTTGCGGAAAATATGCCCTACAATGATAATACCTTTGATGTGGTAATTTGTGTTGATGTTTTAGAACACGTTGCCGATTACAAACAAGTTGTGTCTGAGGTTCACCGAATTCTAAAGCCTGGAGGATTGTTCTTTTTTGATACAATTAATCGAACTTTTTCCTCGCAAGTTGTGATGATTGGGCTGATGGAAAACATCTTGCAGGAAATTCAGCGCGGGGTTCACGATTGGGACAAGTTTATTACGCCGGAGGAACTGTCTGTGGTAATGGGTGACATCGGTTTTGGCAATATTGAAATTAAAGGTTTTGATATGTTTGGCGAAATCGGCGCTTTTTTAACTGAATTAAACAGTTTTTGGGGAAATTTGATGGGGGGAAAGCAGCTATTCCCAGATGCGGGTGTGATGAAACAAGCATCTCAAACATTAATGTCTAATATCGCTAACTATGTTGATTACAAAAAATCTGGGTTGTTTAAAATCCAAATAAATGAGGATACTTCGATTATGTATATTGGCGTGGGAGCAAAGAATTAGTGTGTTAATTGTTGACTGTTGACTGATGACTATTGACTGATGACTGAT
>DPLL01000118.1:8265-15807 GCA_003542015.1 Microcoleaceae cyanobacterium UBA9251
TGACTATTGACTGATGACTATTGACTGATACCAAGTCCGGGTTAGTTACCCCCTCGATTATTCGGCGATTGCAATCGCTACTACACAAACAAAGTCCGTGCAACGCGAGACTAAGAAATAAGGAGGATATTTAAGCCGGATTTGGGATTACTACTAATTCAACTTCGATCGAAACAACCGCATTCCATTTGCTGTCACAATTAAGGATGTTCCCGTATCTGCAATAACTGCAACTGCTAACCCGACAAATCCAAAAGTTCCCAATAACAAAAACAGCGCTTTTGTGACTAAGGAAAAAATCACATTCTGCCGAATTACAGCTACAGTGCGGCGGCTCAAATCAACTGCATAGGCGAGTTTTCTTAAGTCGCTACCAACTAGCACCACATCGGCAGTTTCTAGTGCGATATCAATGCCGCCAACTGCAAAGCTAATATCGGCGGCTGCTAAAGCTGGGGCATCGTTTATTCCGTCGCCCACCATTCCTACAGCCCCAAAATTTCGTAATTGTTGAATCTCTTGCAGTTTGTCGAATGGTAGCAGTTCTGCTTTATACTCAGATAGGTTGAGTTGTTGAGCTATCTGTGCCGCCACAAAAGTGCGATCGCCCGTGAGCATTACCAGTCGCTTCAGCCCCATCTGTTTGAGCAAATGTACCGCCTCCCCAGCTTCTAGCCGCAAGCCGTCAGCCAAAGCAATGATTCCTAATAAACCGCGATCGCATCCTACCAAAACAGGAGTTTGTCCTAACTTTTCTATGTCATCTAAAAGAGATAATGTTGATGCTGAAACTGCAATATTTTGGTCTACAAATAACCGCCGATTGCCAGCAAAATAGAGGTTGTTGCCAAATTTTCCGCTAATTCCTTTACCTGGATAAGCCGTAAAACTTTCAGGAGTTTCTAACTCAATTTTCTGGGCTTCAGCTTGGGCAACAATTGCCTTAGCTAAAGGATGTTCCGATCGCCTTTCCAAACAAGCTGCAATCAACAATACCACACTTGCGCTCAATTCTCCCAAATCGTACACCTTTTTTACCGTAGGTTTTCCTTGAGTCAAAGTTCCGGTTTTATCAAAAGCAATACTCTGGAGTTTTCCAGCAGTTTCTAGCCCATTTCCACCTTTGAACAAAATGCCTTGACTGGTGGCTGCACCAATGGCGCTGACAATAGAAACCGGAGTAGAAATTACTAAGGCGCAAGGACAGGCTATGACTAACATTACCAGGGCTCGGTAAAACCAAACATTGAACGGCTGGGCAAAAATTAAGGGCGGAATTAAAGTGAGCGCAATTGCGATCAAAATTACGATCGGAGTGTAAATTTCTGCAAACTTGTCCACCCACTGCTGAGTCGGGGCACGGCTGGATTGGGCTGATTCGACTAAATGAACAATTTTAGCAACCGTCGTATCGCTAGAAATGTGGGTGACTTGAACTTCCAAAAAGCCAGTTTGATTTAACGTTCCCGCAAAAACTCGATCGCCCTTTTCTTTATCTTCTGGGATAGATTCGCCCGTAATTGGCGATTGGTCGATCGCAGAATTTCCCGATACAACTATACCATCCAAAGCCACCTTTTGTCCGGGACGAATTGTCAGAATTTCTCCTACTTGAATCTCTTCGACGCGCACCGTTACTTCCTGNNCGCAACTCCATCAGACCGGCGCGGGCGATCGCAAATCCGGCTACAATAATACCGATACCGTAAAAACCCCGCGACAGCCAAATTGGCAGTGCTAAATGCTGAGTTAGCAATCCCAGAACTAATCCCAATCCTGCTAAAATTACAGTCTGTCCCCGGCGATTGCGAATCCAGAATTCCCAGTTAGTTGGATTTGTCTTTTGAGTTTTCTGGACANNGAACAACAGGAATCCTCCGATGGTGGTATTGCTGCTACAGTCTTTTCAATAGTGTAGCCCAAGGTTTTAATGCGATCGAAAATTGCTTTTTCGCTTACTTGCTGCGGGTCATAATTTAACCGCAAGCTTTCTGTTGTAAAAACTACATTAATATCGGTAACTCCCGGCAACTTTTGCAAGCCTGCTTCTACGGTTTTGGCACAGTTGCCGCAATCCATTCCGCCAATTTTAGTTTGTAGGGTTTTGAGAGGAGAAGTTGGAGTCATCAACAGTATCCTTTTGAGATTTTAGAAGGATTTTCACTATTACTGAACATATCTTCAGATGTTTGAGTAAATGGTATCAGAATTTTCTTGGATTTGTGAAAAAGATTTTTTTTTTAACCGCAGAGAGCGCAGAGGGCGCAGAGGAAGATGGGAAGAGAAGGTGTAAGATGGAGGGAGAGGGATTGATGTCGATTGCTATAATAAAAGTGGTTTGTAGTAGGTTTTAGTCCTTGTTGGCTAAAAGCTTTAAAAAAGGACTGAAGTCCTCACTACGCAATTAATACAGCAGATTCGACTTGGAGCGAGGACATGGCTCGATTAATCTATCGCCACCCTAGGGACACGATTGCTTGGTCTCTATTTCATAAACCTGGAATAGGCTGTATTATTTAATGGCAAGTTGAAGAAACTTGCTCTTTTGCTGACACCGACTCGCCAGGATTTACCCATACATAAATCTCGGTTGCATCGTCTCCGCAACTGTGACATCCGCTGCACTTTTTGGCTTCTTCCATTTTACTGATTCGGCCTTTGCGAATTAGGCGGTTTAGCATTCCGCGCAAGGCGTCGCCATCCATGCGAAAGTGGATTTTTAGATCGGCGATGGAGGCTCTTTTGTTGTCAGCAATAAATTTTTGGATTTCGCTTAAAATCATGGCTTTTCTCCTTTGTTTGATTCTTAAACGCAGATGAACACTTATGACTGTTGGCTGTTGGCTGATGACTAATGACTAATGACTAATGACTAATGACTAATGACTAATAACCAATAACTAATAACTACTAACTACTGATTGCTTCCCGGCGCTTGGGTCGTTTGCCACCTGCTATTTTTAATCCTACAAGAGTGAGTCCCATAGCTATTGTTAGTCTGACAATGCAAACCAGAGATGAGTCTGGATGCTCTGAGAATGTGGCTATTTGATAGTATCCAACTGCTGTGAAATAGGCGATACCTGTAGTCCAGGAACCCGCGAATATTGTCCAGCCTAAGTTAGTTTCGCGGTAAAGGGCGGCCGTTGCGGAGACGCAGGGAAAGTACAGTAATACAAACAGCAAATAGGCAAAAGCGGCTGCATTGGAACCGAACCGTTGGGACATTTGTCCGTAGGTGCTACCAGAGATACCTTGGGCTTCTTCTGCTTGTTTTTGGTTGGTAATATTGGCTGAACTTAAGCCGAGGGGATCGAAAAGTTGACCTGGGAGTTTTGCCAGATTCTCTGGAATGCTAAAATAGGCTTTGCCGATATTTCCCCAGAAGCTGAATTCTTCTTCTTTCTCAGGTTCTGCACCTGCTGCTTTTTGTTCGTCTGCTAGTTGGGTGTATAGGGAATCTAAGGTTCCAACCATTACTTCTTTGGCAAATACTCCTGTTAGTAAACCGACGGTGGCGGGCCAGTTTTCCTGACTGATTCCCATTGGTGTAAATACAGGTGTTACTGTGCGGCCGACTGCGCTAAGAATTGAGTCTTTGCTGTTTTCTTTGCCGAAGGAACCGTCGGTGCCGACGGAGTTCATAAATCCTAGTACAATCACCATGATTACGATCGCAATTCCGGCTTTTGTGATAAAGGCTTTCAGTCTATCCCAAGTACGCAGCAGCACTCCTTTGAGTTTGGGAATGTGGTAGGGTGGGAGTTCCATCACAAAAGGCGCGGCTTCTCCTTGCAAAAGGGTATTTTTTAAGATTAGTCCGGTGAAAACTGCTGCTAAAATTCCGATTAGGTAAAGTCCTAATACCATGTTTTGACCGCCGACTTGGAAGAATGCGCCACAAAATAGGGCGTAAACTGCTAATCTGGCGCTGCAAGACATGAATGGGTTCATCATAATTGTCATCGTGCGATCGCGCTTATTTTCTAATGTCCGCGTCGCCATAATTCCGGGGATGTTGCAACCGAAACCTACCATCATCGGCACAAAAGATTTACCGGGAAGTCCGACAAATCGCATTAATCTGTCCATCACGAAGGCCGCCCGCGCCATGTAGCCGGAGTCTTCTAAAACTGACAAACATAAGAACATCATCCCAATTTGGGGGATAAATGTAGATGTGGTTTGAATGCCGCCGCCAGCACCTTTTGCTAGCAGTCCAATCAACCATCCGGGCGCGCTGATGCTTGCTAAAAGTTTAGCGAAACCATCGACAAAGATTGTGCCTAATGTGATGTCAAAGAAGTCGATAAACACTGCACCAACATTAATTGAAATCGTAAACATTAAGTACATTACCGCTAAGAATACGGGAATGCCTAAGAAGCGGTTGAGAACAATTTGGTCGATTTTGTCCGAAACATTGGTTTTGACTTCCCTAGAACATTCGGCGACACCTTGGGTTAAGTTGCGGATGAAGGTATAGCGACTGTCGGCGATGATAATATCGAGGTCATCATCGAGGGTTTCGTGGACTCGGCGGCGGTGCGGGACTACTATTTTTTCTAATTCTGTATTGGCGAGTTCCGGGGCGAATTCATCCTGGTATTCTAAGAGTTTCATGGCTGTCCAGCGGGCATCTACGGTGCGATTTGGACTGTGTTTTTCGATGTGTGGTATCAGTTGGGCGATCGCATCTTCGATCGCAGCCGGATAAGCTACATAGGCAGATGGTACGATCGGCTTAGCCAGCGCCCGATTAATAGCATCCCGCAACAGTGGCACTCCATCATTTGAAGAAGCACTCATCGGCACCACCGTACAGCCGAGACGTTCTGCAAGTTTGCTAACATTAATTCGGAAATCCCGTTCTTTGGCAACATCCATCATATTCAGCGCCAAAATTGTCGGTACGCGCATCTCCAAAATTTGGGTGTTGAGATACAAATTGCGCTCTAAATTGGAAGCATCAACAATATTAATAATCACATCAGCTTCGCCAGATAACAAATAATCTCGCGCCACCAATTCATCTAAACCCGTGTCTCCATCTTCCGCATCAAGAGAATAAACTCCCGGTAAGTCAACAATCGTAATTGCTAAACCATCGTGAGTGTATTTTCCCTCTTTGCGTTCCACTGTTACTCCAGGCCAATTACCTACTCGCTGGTTAGCCCCTGTAAGAGCATTAAATAAAGTAGTTTTTCCACAGTTAGGATTGCCTACCAATCCAATAATTTGCTTAGCCATTATTTAACCTCTTCTACAAATAGAGTTTTAGCTTCATCTTTCCGCAAACTGAGTTTAAAACCCCGCACGAGGATTTCTACGGGATCTCCTAAAGGTGCCTGCCTGATGACAGTAAATTCAGTTCCCGGTGTCAGCCCCATTGCCAACAATTTGCCCTTATAACCTCTGGCTGTTTTATCATAGCCAATGACGCGGCCGATAGCACCGACAGCCAAATCCCCGAATTGTTTTTTCTCGTTCATCTGTTGTTTGAATGCAGTCTAAATTGGTAAAAAATCAAGGAAATTTCAGAATCTGCGAACATCTCTCTTTACTCTTCCTCTGCGCCCTCTGCGCCCTCTGCGGTTAAAAAAAAAATCTTTTTCACCAATGAAATAGGATTGCTGTAGATGCAATTTTTTTATGGAAATTTTGAATTCGTACACATAATTTTCTGTGCCATACCCGCCCCCAAACCGATGCGGTTGTCCCCAATTGCCACAATTACAGAACCGCCAGAGGTGCTGACGATTTGAACTTCGATGCTGGGGACTAATCCCATGCCGATGAGGCGGCGCACCGTGCCCTCTGAACCTTTGAGTTTGACAATCCGCAATTTCTCGCCGACGCTAGCCATTGCTAGGGGGAGTGATTTACCTTCCGCCACCCCAGGCTGAGTTTCTTTGCTGCTGTCTTCGCTTCCAGAGACTTCTGGCGTCTCGCCGTAAAAGGTAAAACCCCCGAACAGTCTGGGGTTTGACTCTTGGTATTGTTCGCTGTAGTCTTCTCTGTTTTGTTTCATTGCGTTTCTCACAGTCGATCGGTTTTAGCAACAAGTTGTTTGGGCTGACTGGCACTGGCAACTTGACATCTATTCTCAATATACTCTACCCGCGACCACTGGAAACCCAAAATTAGGGATTTTGACATTTTCCTTGGCCCTTGGATATTTTGAGCACAGATATTCCC
Organism: Microcoleaceae cyanobacterium UBA9251; assembly: GCA_003542015.1. Lineage (GTDB taxonomy): Bacteria > Cyanobacteriota > Cyanobacteriia > Cyanobacteriales > Microcoleaceae > Microcoleus. The sequence goes on from DPLL01000118.1 coordinate 14,464, forward strand.
CAAACCCGGCAATTAGACTGATTTTCCGGGATCTAGAGAGCTGAAATCTCTCTTGAGTTGGATGCCGATCTGCGGTCAAATCGCCTAGGTGTAACAATTGCTGCTTTTAATCATATTATATGAAAAACTGTTTATTAGCAATAGTTCTCAAATAAATTTAGTAGAATCAAACAAGCTCAGCCGCCAACCAGCCGTGTTGCGGGCAGAATAATTCTAAATTGCGATCGAATTTTCATGGCGCGATCGCCGATCGCCCTAAAATAGCGATCGAGCATATAGCAGTCCTTGCAGGAGTCGTAAAGTTTNNATGATTTAGGATTGCTATAGATACTTAAGCCGCTCCCCCCGTACCGATTAACAATTGATCGAGAATTATGCCAGCAAGTTTTCTCCCAAAATCCATCGCCCAGCTAACAGAATCCACATCAATTGCTTTAGCCCAAAGCATTCAACAAGAAGCAATTACAACCCCCCTAACTCCTGAGCCAATTGCCACAACCTACGTGCATCAAGGCAGCGGAAACACGCCTATTTTGCTGGTTCACGGCTTCGACAGTTCGGTGTTTGAATTCCGCCGTTTGTTGCCGCTACTAGCAGAAAAAAATGAAAGTTGGGCGGTAGATTTACTAGGTTTTGGCTTTACAGAAAGAGTTGCAGGTTTCCCATTCAGTGCCACAGCAATTGGCAGTCATCTCTACTATTTCTGGAAAACGCTAATTGCCCAGCCTGTAATATTAATTGGTGCATCAATGGGAGGTGCAGCAGCAATTGATTTCACTCTCAATCATCCCGAATCTGTCAAAAAATTGGTCTTAATAGACAGTGCAGGTTTTGCCATCACTTCTAATAAAGGGAAATTTTTAATTCCTCCTTTAGGATATTTGGCAACTTCATTTTTGCGAAACCCTAAAATTCGCCAAAAAATTAGCGTTAATGCTTATTTTGATGAAACTTTGGCTTCTGTCGATGCACAAACTTGCGCCGCCCTGCATTTGGAAATGCCCAATTGGAATCAAGCTTTAATTGCTTTTACCAAAAGCGGGGGTTATAGAGGTTTTGGGGAAAAACTGTCGCAGATTCAGCAGCAAACGCTGATTTTGTGGGGAAAACAAGACCGAATTTTGGGGATAGCAGATGCGGCAAAGTTTGAAAGTGCGATCGCGAATTCCCAACTAATTTGGATACCTGATTGCGGGCACGTGCCCCACTTAGAAAAACCGCAGATTACCGCACAGCACATTTTAGATTTCATAGCTAAGTAAGTCAAGCTAATTCAACGAGGACTTACAAAAAAGCCTATTTGTAGGGTGCGCATTGCGCACCTTACTACTTTGGCAAATACTT
>DPLL01000164.1 GCA_003542015.1 Microcoleaceae cyanobacterium UBA9251
CATTTTCAATGGATGTGGTTGAGTTCCGTTATTTGGCCGTGGCGGGCGTTGATTTTAATTAAGTGGATTTATTTAATTTCATAAAAAAACTCGGTAAAAGTTTGCACAACTCTAAAATCGAGATGCCCCTACCTGGGCCCGAATCACAATGGCTGTGATATTGTCGTGACCGTTGTGTTTGTTGCCTAGCTCTATTAACTTAGCAACTCCTTGCTCCAAATCAGCTTGTGGTTGCAAGAGGGGTTCGAGGTCGGTCTGCCAGTACGTTTCCAACAAATTATTGTCTGTTAGACCGTCGGAGGCCAAAATCAACAAAGTATCCTCGCACAAGTCGAAAAACTGCAAGTCGGGCTGGAGAAAATTACTGTCTCGTGGGCCGAGGGCTTGAGTCAGTTGATAGGCGTCGGGGCGGGAATAGGCAGTTTCCGGGTCAACCCCGCGCTGAATCTCCCGCTGGCCTACTTCGTGGTCTGAGGTGATTTGTTCCAGGGTTTGTCCCTTTCTGAGTCGGTAGAGACGGCTGTCGCCGACGTGGGCTACGGCGAATTTTGTGTCTTGAACTAAGACTGCGACAAGAGTTGTACCCATGCGGCCGCTGCCGGAACGGCAGTCTTTTTGGTTGATTTCAAAGATGGCTTGGTTGGCTAATAAAACTCCCTCGCGGATGGTTTCTGCGGTCGGCAGTTGATTTTCCCAACTGGTGAGAAAGAATTCTCTGAGGGTTTCAGCGGCTAATTGACTGGCTATTTCGCCACCATCGTGTCCGCCCATACCGTCGCAGAGAATGTATAGCCCTTTGCTGTGGCAGATGGGACCGAAGGATGTTTCGAGCTTGTTGATTTGAGTCCAGATGCTGAAAAAGTCCTCGTTGTGGTCGCGCTGGATTCCGACATTGGTGTGGCCTGCGTCTTCCAAGCGGTACATCTGCACGGGCATGGGCTGGGTTAAGACTTCGCCAGAGTCGGGGGTCAGCAAGTCGGGGCTGCCAAATTGGAAGCGTGTCGGGGTGGATGTTGCTACTGGTGAGGGTTGGAGTTTGAGGGGGATGGTCTCTAGGCGCGATCGCAATTCTTGTATTGTTTGGATCTCGCCTCTGTACAATTCTTGCAGCAGTTCGAGCAATGGGCCAAACTGAGTGCGATCGGACTGGTTAAATATCACCCGCCACAATTGCCCCAAATCTACCAGTTGCAGGTCTGAGTCGGCGGGTTCTGGATACAGACGTTGCAGCAGCAAAGAGGCTAAAGAGAAGGAAGAGTCGGGGTTGACCCGCAAATTTGTCAGTTCCAGCAAACTTTGGCGACAGCGCCAGGGTTCTAGGGCTGCCCACAGTTCTGTCATTTCGTGCAGCCAGTATAAAATTTGCTGGGTAGAAGTTTCGGGTTGACTCCACCGGTCTATGAGCAGTGGCCAGTGGGAGCAGTCTTCTAACAGCAGCACTGCTTGTTCGTTTTCTAACCAGCTATCGTGAATGACTGGCAGGTTTTGGGAGAATTCCCAGCGGAGAGCTAGATAAGGTTCGGCTATGCCAAGGCATAGCTTTGCTAGGGCGGAATCGGTCAAGTTTTCTCCTGGTTGTATTGCTGCTCTGTAGGGGGAGGCTCCTTTGGCGAAGCTGGCTGAATTTGCTGCTAGGAGGGCTTTGAGGGGTGACATTTGCAGCGGCTGACAGTCCAATACTGCTACGGCTAATGTGTCTGAGGGTTTTCTCGGTGGCAGGGTTTCTAGGAGTTGGTAGCGCTGCTGGCTGTCTAGATAGGTTCCGGCTGGCTGGGAAGGGATTAAATCTTCGGAGTTGGGGACGGGGAATTCTTGCTGGTTGGCGATCGGCTCTGGGGCGGTTGTGAAATTGCTTTCAGATCGGGTTATTTGGCTGTCTAGTGCTGTAGTATTGCTTTTTTGGTCTGTTTGAAAGGATGCGGGGTCGATCGCGCTGACGGCTGCCACAGCGTCGATTTCTGGGCTGCTGCATTCGTCGATTGGTGGTTGAGCTGGTGGTGCGACTGCTGTTGGGGGTTCGGCTGGGGTGGTTATTTCTGTTTGAATTGCGTCTGTTATGGGTTCAATGGAGTTGGCTATGGGGGTGCTTTCTGGAACAATGTCTGGTTTTTGTTGAAATTCGTCGGCCCTGACTGTTGGCAAATTCGATCGACCGAAAATAATTGCTTGCCAGACTTGACCTGTTGCGGTGCCACAATTCTGACATAATGCGGCGCTAACGGCGACTTGGGTGCCGCATTGGTGACAAGATTTGTATGTTAGGGAATTTCCGCATTGTTGACAAAACTTGTGTTGATTGGGATTTTCAAACTGGCAGTGGGGACAGAGGAGCATAGGGGTTAAGGAAGAAGGAAGTTCAGCAACGGATTCTGTAACGGATGTAACGGATGTAACGGATTGAAGGAAGAAGGCTCTTCGACGGAGTTTAGGAACTGCGTCAGTAAGAAGGGAGATGTAATAATAGCAAGAGTTTCAGCGATTAAGAGTGTCTTAAGCGTGGAGAAGTTTGCTATGACTTCTATTTTAAAAGGGAATTGCTGTAGAATCTTCTGGGAAAAAAGTCTCTCTGGCGATGGATTGAATGGTGGACAGGGGTACTTCACAGAAATATTTGCGCCGGAATTGTTCTTCTGAGACTGCTGCTAGGAATTGCGGTGCCCAGTGGGCGAGTTGGGGGGAATTTGAATCGGAGAATTGGGTGGACTGGCTATCTAATAAGGGTTTGGAGATTTTTTTTCCTATGTTTTCGGTTTCGGGTTGTCTGGTGATGTGAAAAGCTCGATCGCGATAATTGACTTTGAAACCAAGATGCGTTAGGGTTTTGAATCCCAGTTGCAGGGATGTGTCGCTGATTCCGAGTTTTTGGCGGAGTTGTTGTCTGGTGACGGGTTTGCTGGTGCGGCTGAGGTATTTGGCGATGCCGATTAGTTGTTCCCAAGTTTGTACTGGGGGTACGGGTGGGGGTAATGTGTAGGCGATCGCCAGTTTTTGTTGATTGTGCTGTGCTTGTCTAAACCAGATCCGCATTTCATCCCAGCTTGTGGGGCATTCTTTGAGGACGAGGGAGTTTTGGCGATCGCATATTTCTGAAGAATCAATTAGATTTTCAACTGGCATTTGAGATACTAAGTTTTTGCTGGCTGCTAATAACTCTTCATCGTTATTTCTATTGCGCCAGTCTACAATCCAATCTATTTGATGGGTCGGGTTGATTTGGTTTTCGACCTTGCGGGAACGCACTGCTATCAGCCGCACTTCATATTTTTTTTCATATGTATTAAAGTCTAGTTCCACTACAGCGTCACACCGACCTTGAGGAATCTCATCTTGATAATGTCCCCACCAAATCCCGCGAAATCCCCGCTCGCTAGATTCATCCCAAATTGTAAATTGTGTTTTGATATATTCTATTTTTTGTCCTTTCAAATCTTTGATTTTTTGATTCCAAACATTCTCAAACCAGCAATTTTCAATTAGCAATTTAGGTGCAGGATTCCCCATGCCGCAGGGTTCGAGCAATTTTAGTTCTTGAAATAAGTCTTTTCCCAACTCGGAAACACTAATTGTGAGGTCGGCTTGAACGGGGGCGGCTGTTAAACTTTCATTGCTGTACTTCTGTCGCAGTTGCTGATTGACAGCATCGGTAAATAAGGGGATGTTTTCAATGGGCAAACTCAATCCGGCGGCGAAGGGATGGCCGCCGAATCTATCCAATAAATGTGCTTGGTCTTTGACTAATTGGTAAAGGTCAATTTGATTGGCGGAACGGGCAGAACCACGGGCGATTTTAGATTTTGGATTTTGGATTTTCGATTGGGGGAGTGTGGGTAATTCTGGGTTTAAGGACTCGACAAATTGATTTTCTGGAAGACTTTCGTTGATTTCTGCTGTTCCTTCTGTGCTGAATAAAATTACGGGGCGGCCGTATTCTTGGGCGATTTGTCCTGCTACTAATCCTAATACTCCTACGGCCCATTGGGGGTCAGCGAGGACGATAACACTGGTGGTGGATAGGTCGATTTTGGCTAATTTTTCGGCGGCATCTTTGGCAACATCTTTTTGTAAAGATTTGCGACGAGTGTTGGCAATTTCGGTTAAAAGTGCTAGTTCTTCGCAGCGTTTTTTGTCGCGGCTGGTGAGGAGTTCTACGCAGAAGCTGGCGTCGCCTTGAATACGGCTGACGGCGTTGATTCTGGGGCCGAGTCCGAAGGAAATGTCGGTGGGGCGATCGCCATTTTTTTTGCACAGTTCGAGCAATTTTGCAACCCCCGGACGAGTGGGATTTGTTATTTGTTTTTGTAGTTGTTCTATTCCCAGTTGTGCTAGGTAGCGACAGTCTCCGGTGAGTTGGACTAAATCGGCGATTAATCCGATCGCCACTAATTCCAATAAGTCTTGTAAAGGACGCTGGGGAATATCTGGCAAAGTCTGATATAATGCTTCGATTAATTTGTAGGCTACGGCGACACCGGATAGGTGAAAGAGTTGATGATTTGAGGGAAAGTATCGGGGATTGATGATGGCTGTTGCGGGAGGGCGATCGTCCGGCAGGGTATGATGGTCAGTAATAATTATATCTATGTTTAAACTGGTGGCATATTCGATTTCGGCGATGTTTGTACTGCCGGTATCGCAGGTGATAATTAGGCTAATTCCCGATTTTTTTAATGCGTCTATTCCGGGGATATTCAGGCCGTGAGATTCGGTTAAACGGTTGGGAATATAATAAGTTAGTCGGTCATTTTGAGCAAAAAACTCTCCCAATCCATCCCAAAGTACGGATGTTGAGGTGATACCATCGGCATCGAAGTCTCCCCAAATTGTGACTTGTTCATTATTGTTGCGTGCTTGCTGGATTCTGTCTATCGCCCAGTTCATTTCTTGCCCAAATTCCCAGGGAGTTGCTGGTTGGTAAAGTTTGGGATTTAAGAATCCGGGTATTTGTTCGGGGTTTTGGATTCCTCTATCCCAGAGGAGTGCGGCGGCATAATTTCCAGGGAGTTCTGGTGCGTGTTTGTTGACAGCTTGGATTAGCCAAGTTGGAGGCTGGGGAGAGGGTTGAGTTTGCCAGTTTTGANNAGCGAAGAATCTCAGAGATGCTTCACTATTAAATAAATATTTCATCAATTATAGCAATATTTGGTAGCCAATCTATGGAATTTTCTACAGCAATATTCGCTAAGGAAGCTTTGGTGTCTTGGGTGCGGTTACAGCGAGTGGCGAATTGACAGGTGTCGCAAAGATTGGAACTAATGTCTACTTGGGGTAAGAATTCACCGCCTTCGCCGTAGCCCTGTCGCCAGTCGGTTAGCTGGTGCAAGAGGTTGGTTAAATCTTGTTTTGTGCGATCGTGCTCTATTTGATTATAAGTAAATGTGAGGCTTTGTGGCGGTTCTTCTCCTTGTAATTGGACAAACCAATATGTCATAGAAACTTGTTCGGGCGAATAGTCGCTGGTTTCTACTAACACATATAAATAGAGGCGAGTTTGCCAACTTTGGGCGATCCACTGCGTTTTTTGAGGACGGGGATAGGTTTTCCAGTCGAGAATTTGAGCTTGGTTGGGTTCTGCTATTAGCAAATCGTAGATGACGGTGAATAGGTAATTTTGAAAAATTAGGGTGCGGGGATGTTCGGCTTGGCGGAAGGTTTTGTTGTCCTTTTCTGACGGGAAAAAAAGATCGGGGGCGCTATTGACAAATGCTACGAGACAGCGTTGCATTTCGATGTCTGGTTGGCCGATGAGTGCGATCGGCAATCCGAGTTCTCGCTGCTGCATTAATAGGTGAAAGCGGCTACCCCATTCGAGTTTTTCTTTGTGTTCTGGGGAGGTGTGGGAGGCGAGGAGTTCTAGGTAGCTGTACTGGAATTTGCGGGGGCATTCTTGGAGGATTTTGAGTTGGGTTTGGGAGAGTCGGAACATTTTTTGATGTGGTTTGATTGGTTTTTGGTAGGTTTTGTTATACTAATTATGAAAAATTTATAATAGTTTCTGTCTCCAAACTATCTCTTGTTCTGAGATGGATTGAATTCAATCATCAACATCGTGGAGTCATGGTTCTAATGAAGTGTAGCGCGATCGCAAGTTAGCGTTGTCATACATTTTTTCAAGTCAGTTAACTTGATTATATAGATTTATTGTGAGCCGCGATCGATCGCACTTTCCCCCAACTTCTCTACAAATTCCCAATTTGTTGAGCAAACCACATCGCCGCCGTCCCATTTCCCTGANNCCATTCTCGTTCAATCGAAATGCCAAAACTCTCTCGCCTTTAATATCTACCACCCAATATTCAGGAATTCCCAAAGCAGCATACAAGCGCTTCTTTTGATCTAAATCGCTCGTCAAAGTAGTATCGGAAGTTTCTATCACTAAATCGGGAATTCGCGATTTATTCAGATTGACTCGGCGCGGTTCCCCTTTTTGCCACTGGATGAAATCTCCGCCAACGTATAAAATGCGATCGGGCGCACCTCCTCCCACCTTTGGCTTCTCAATTACACATCCACCCAAATCATCAAAAGCTTGTCCTCCTTTGCTGACAAACCAAAATCCAAACACCAGAGTCAAGAGGTTGTTAAATCTGGCGTGATTAATTCCTTCATTACCCATATCTATCCAAAGATATCCTTCATAAAAACATATTCTAGCTTCTTCCAAAGATGGATCTTCGCAAGCTGCTACATAATCTTCCCATGTGGCGGCTTGCCATTGGGGGATTTCACCTACTTGAGACACGATGAATTTTGGAGTTGTATAAGTCATGATTGAAAAGCAAATTAAGGATAATTTTATCCTAACTGAAGTTGATATTTATCTGCTGGGGGCCCAGAAACCGGGTTTTTGCGAAAATATTAGTTACACACCGCAAAAACCGCAAAAAACCCGGTTTCTTTGATTTTGATGCGAAATCGCCCCACAATCGCCCGCTGCATACTGGGCATGAGTTTGGCGATCGCCCAAGGGTAAAGCCGTTTTTGGTACGCGATCGCACTAGGATTCGCTGGGAATCCCTGTTGATAACCGTTTTGTGGCATGATGATTTAGTATCCTCTATGGACTACAGGAAAAGGCGTTAGTAAGTCTCTTGCCGGAAATCGACTAACGCCTCTACTACTATGATTAAACATCAAACTCACTTTCTATGTCAATATTTAGCGCTAAATGTTAACGCTTATTTTGTAAAAAGGTTCGGTCAGCTATGGATCTGAGAGCCTTAAGAGAACGTGCGGGGCTGAAAATTATAGACGTAGCACATATATTAGAATGTGCTGAATCTTCAATTCGCAACTGGGAAAAGGGTCGAACATTGCCAAAAATGGAAGTTTGGCAAGTATTCCGAATGCGGGACTTGTATCGATGTACCGAAGTGGAGTTAGTGCTAGCTGTCAGAAAGTCAATGCCGACGGAAAAAAAAGAACAGGAAAAACCGACGGAGTAACAATAAATTGGATTTTAGGTTATTTCCCAACCTATGCTAAGCTGTTCGGCATTTAAACTCCTCCGCTGTCGGTGCGTCAGTATTATCAGGTTTTCCGTTTCAACTTTGCTAATTGTTACAACCCGCAAATAGCGGGGCAGATACTACAAAAAACTACGAAGAACGTGCCGGAAACCGATGATAGCGAGTGCCAGGTATCGGAAACCTAGAACTGGCGTGGTTTCGTGATTTTATTGCCTGTAATAAATCTTTACCAAATCCAGTAACGCTTAGATGTTACAGTCTACCAGTCTCGACGCGAGAGAAGAGACCACAAAAACAACCAAAACAACGACCACGGCCGCCACCCCGACGCCCGCGGCCCGGAGGGGAGGTGAGCTTCTGGTGCTTTCTCTGAAAAAGTGAGGTCTTTGTAGTACAGCCATGAGTTATTTTTTCTCCAACCTATCTGATCGCCAAACTTCTCCCAAACTTCTTGATTATACTCCCTGATTCCCCCCAGACTTTGATAGATGCGCTTCTGCACCGAAAAGCCGAAGCGCCCATTAGAATATTTTACCCAAAGTTGGTCAATGGTACGCAAGTCCTCGCAGGGGAATTTATCAATATGTTCTGTATCCAGGTATTTTTCTTCCTCCCTACCCGCCACCTTCAACATCACTCTCGCCGTTTCCTCATCGGCTTCTTTCCATTTTTTAGCCGCCAATAAATTCCGCAAGTTTGTATAATCCATCCCCACGGCTGAAATCATCGGGATTTCAGGAGGCGCTGGTTTTGGCTTAGGTATTGGTGCGGATATTGATGCTAGCAATTGATCGATTCGACTAAGCTTAGGGGCCGGGGCTAGGATGGGATCAGAAACCGGGTTTTTTACTGAATCTGTTGGTAACAACGAAGAATCTGATAAAAACCCGGTTTCTTTGGTCGGAGTGTATAAGTCCTGTTTTGGTGCTAAGGCTGTCAATACTTGTTCCGCTGTCCATCTATTTGCTCGATCTTTTTCCAAACATCCTCTAACTATTTCTGTGAATGGTTCTGGTATTTTTGACCAGTCTATTTCTGGCTGTTCTTCCATAATCTTTTTCATTAATTCTTGGTCTGTGTTTCCTGTGAATGGTAGAGTTCCTGTCAGGATTTCTGCTGTCATGATTCCCAGAGACCACATATCCCATCCTGTTCCTACTACTCCCTGATAGGATTCTGGGGGGACATAGGATGGTGTACCTTTTATATCTTGGGTTCTCAGTGAGTTGGTGCCCATTTCTCGCAGCAGTCCCAAGTCGGATACTTTCCATTTATCCGCTGCGTATAGCAGGTTGGCTGGTTTGATGTCTCTGTGGACTTTTCGCGGATCTGAATTGTGTAGATAGTTTAATACTGCTGCTGTGGCTTGGACTATTTTTTGTACTTCTGTTATGGATAGTTTTGCGGTTTTTAGTTTTTTTTCTAGGGTGATTGTGGCGATTTCCATGACTATGAATAAATATTCGTCTTCTTTGACTTCGCAGCAGCCTACTGTGTAGCTACGGATGATGTTTTCGTGTAGCAGGTTGGCTGCTGCTCTTATTTCGTTTAGTTGTTTTTTGGCTTTGATTTCATCTTCTTCTAAGGCGATTACTTTGATTGCTACTTCCCTGATGAAATCGTCTTTGATTACTTCATCTGCTTTGTATACGGCTCCATATCCTCCACATCCTAGGTATTCTTCCAGGTAGTATTGTTTGTTGACTGTTTCGCCTCGTAGTTTTCTCCAGTGTTTTTCTGGGTACATGATTTTTAGTTGGTGGTTGGTGGTTGGTGATTATTGTATTATACGCCAGATTGATTGTAGGGATAGGGCAGTTTCCGTTGGTGTTTAGACTAAGCTTTTAGTCCGCCAGTCCGCCAGGGAATGAATTATATAGCAATCCTAAAT
>DPLL01000313.1:0-124 GCA_003542015.1 Microcoleaceae cyanobacterium UBA9251
CCAAAAGCGCGATCGCTAATTTTCAAACCAGGAGGTGCTTGTCGCCGTTTAAATTCCGCCTGTCTCACTAATTTTACTATCCGCGCAACCACCGCTTCATCATGTCCAGCGGCCACAATTTGTT
>DPLL01000313.1:209-5648 GCA_003542015.1 Microcoleaceae cyanobacterium UBA9251
GGCCAGGGGGCACCGCCCCTACAGATTCGTTTCCAATTTCCCCAGCATTCAGCCACCGACAAAGGGAATAAACGCGAGTTTTTGGTACATCAGAAATCACTGCCAATCCGCCATTCATATCGCCGTAGAGAGTGCAGTAACCCACCGCCATTTCCGATTTATTGCCAGTTGAAAGCAGCAAATGTCCGAACTTATTAGAAATTGCCATCAACAAATTGCCACGAATTCGGGATTGAATATTTTCCTCAGCAATCCCAAAAGTTGTATCGACAAACAAATCGGCNNGTTTTCATCAAATCGGCGATCGGCAAAATCTGAGTAGCAATCCCCAGATTTTTCGCTAATTCCAAAGCATCATTAACAGAATGATCCGAACTGTAGGGAGAAGGCATGAGTACGCCCAAGACATTTTCTGGTCCGATCGCCCAACTGGCGATCGCAGCCACCAAAGCTGAATCAATCCCGCCGCTCAAACCCAGTACAACCTTAGAAAAACCGCACTTGCGAACATAATCTCGCACCCCTAAAACCAGAGCAGCCCAAATTTCTGCATCCCCAACCTGCGGAGCAAAATTTAACTTTGCAGGGTGAATTTCTGCTTGATTTTGCGAGGTAATGCCAATTAAATCCCGTTTAGCTTCGTCATATTCCAGCACCCCAAAATCTGTTTCAAAAGAAGCGAGAACCTGAATTAATTCACCCTTTTTGTTGAGAGAAAAACTGCTGCCATCAAAAATTATATCATCATTTCCCCCTACCTGATTAGCATAAATAATCGGTATACCTGAGCGAATTACGCTGTGTTGCAACATAGCAGCTCGCACTCCCCGCTTTCCCGCAGCATAAGGCGATGCAGACAAATTGATCACTAAATTCACACCCACTTTTACCAAATCTAAAAAAGGCTCACCAGCGTAACTGCGTTTACCCCAAAAATCCTCATTGTTCCATAAATCTTCACAAATAGTAACACCAATCTTTATGTTACCCAATTTAAAATAATCACTTTTTTCTCCAGGTTCAAAATACCTGTCTTCATCAAAGACATCATAGGTCGGCAACAAACGTTTATGAAAAATTTGTTTAACAGTGCCATTTGACAACAAAGCAGCGCTGTTAAACAAAGATCTTCCGCCTTTTTTGCCAGCATTAGCATTGGGTATTGCAGTGCCGACTATTACTGCCAAATCCCCAGGCAATTTTTGCGCCAATTGCTGCAACTGTTCGCCTGCTGCTGTAATGAAACTGGGGTTCATCAACAAATCCCGTGGCGGATAACCTATCAGGGAAAGTTCCGGTGTTAGCAATAAGTTTGTGCCCTCACACGCCGCTTTTTTCGCAGCCTCCAAAATTAAATTGGAATTGCCAGATATATCACCGATAGTAGGATTGAGTTGTGCGATCGCAATTTTCATATTACCAAATCACCAAATTACCTAATAAATTTTGCAAATAGTCCGCCAGCGCGGACTAAAGTTCGTTTAGTATGAGATCTTGCACCAAGATTAATAAAGGAATCTCGCGCTGGTGGGGGCGGGTTTATTTAACCTGTCTGCACCCTTTAAAGCTCAAGAGTGAACCAGCCCCTACAGGTTTTTGATAATAGTGCAAGATGTCACCCCATCAAAGATTTGAATCTAGGGAAACATTACTCTGATTTGTCATGCTTCAACTCTTCATCACTAAAATGATTTACCAAATCCTGGTAGAGCTTTTCAACCACATCAGGATTCAATCCCGCTTCTTTAGCCCACTCGCGCCGCTGCTGTAACATAGCATAAAAGCGATCGGGCGCTTTAACGCTAGCTTCACTTGTTTTGAACCTAGCCGCCGCGATGACGTATTGCAATCTCTTGCTCAAAGCCTCGATCACTTCCCGATCGATTATATCAATTTCTTCCCGAACTTCCTGAATATCCGAACACTCATCTGGGGCTTTCATCGCCGATACTCCTGAATAGCTTCTACTCTCATCTTACTAAAATTATGATTTGATGTCATCAGACGAACAACTAAATAAACACCAGCGGTTTGTCCTTCAGAGGAGCAAAAGCTTCGGCATCAAAGCGGTACAAACTAGCAGGGCGACCGGCCCCCCGCGAAACTTTAACACCCGTATCGCACAAAAAACCCAGTTTCAACAAGCGGGCGCGAAAATTAGAATAATCGGAAAAACTTTCCCCCAAAATAGTAGTATAAAGTTGATACAAATCGCTTAAAGTGAAAAGCTCCGGCAAGACTTCAAAAGCCACCGGACTATATTCAAGTTTATTTCGCAAGCGCCGATATCCGTATTCAAGAATTTGATTATGATCGAAGGCTAACTTAGGAACAAGTTCCACAGGATACCAAGCAATCCCGCTGACGCGGTGGCCAGCACCCGCAACGACACTCCCAGCAATTAACTCAGCTTCCTCAAACCGCACTAAAGCAAAATAACTCACAGAAAGATAACGATCGCCCCTGGTAAATTCCCTCGGATCGCGCCCCGGTTCTCCAAAAGTATACAATTGCTCCAAATACAAATTTTTGACCCGAATTTTCTCAGACAAAATCCGGTAAGCTGCATTCTCCAGAGATTCTCCTTGGCGCACCAAAGTACCCGGAAGACTCCAATAATCAATAAAGGGTTCATCCTGTCGCATTACCAACAGCACCAACAAGCGGTTCTGCACGGTATCGACCGAGAAAATCACATTATCTACCCCTACTTTAAAGTCAGCTAATGAGCAACCTGCGCTCTTTTTTGTGCCTCGTGCCATGCGTACAAATGCTCCCGATTGATATAAGCTTCGATGGGAGGCGTCAGGGCGCCCAAGTCTCCTGTTTCGCGATAGGATGTTGAAGAAACATTGGGAACACTCAAAGATGCGATCGCCACATCCGCACCCATGCGCCTCAATTTCCACAAATCTAAATTTTCTGGGGGATAACCAGGCCGCGGCACTACCAGTAATTGCACTTGTTCTAACAACTGTTGAATTTTGTACCACCGAGACAATTGCGGCACTAAATCGGAACCGACTACCAGCGTCAACTCTGCATTTTCCCACAGCAATTTTGCCCGTTCCACAGTCTCTACTGTCCTCGGACTGCTGAGATCTGGATGCAAACAAAGATTTTGCCGTGGCGAGTTAATTTCTTGAATGATTAACAGCAGCATTTCCGATCGATGTTCTAGGGAAGTTTGGTGAGATTTAAAAGGATTGTCAGATGCCCAAACTGCCACATAATCAAAATGTTGAGCAAGCCAACTCAATATAGTTTTATGTCCCGCAGTAGGCGGATCGGCACTGGTTCCAAATAGGGCTATTTTTTTCATGGGGCATGGGGTATGGGGCATGGGGCATGGGGAATTGGGAATTGGGAATTGGGAATTGGGAATTGGGAATTGGGAATGAGAAATTGGGAATGGGGAATTCGTAATTCGTAATTCGTAATTCGTAATTCGTAATTCGTAATTCGTAATTCGTAATTGGGTAAGGTGCGCCCATAAGTACCCTACTGACTAATGACTCTTTCGTGTTTTTTCGGTGAGACTTTGCAAATCAGTAGAAATTTCTACTGGTGGCGAAATCGGGTTGTCCAAACGGCGAGTTTCTGGCCGCAGACTGGCGACAGAAGCAGCCGTTCGTTTGGCGATCGCCTCCAACGTTTCCGGGCCATGCAATCTTTTGCCCTCCTTGACAACCAATTTCATTAATGGTATTTTAGAATCATAATTTTTCATTTCTTCTCCGGCTAATCCCAAACAATCTCCCACAATTTCCCCATCTTTTACCTGTCTAAAAATTTGCTTTCGTCCCGGATATGTTACCTTGCCGCTTGCCTCCTTCATCACTGGAATCCCGTCAATTTCCACCAACTTATAAACACCGTTTACAGGGGAACCGCTTACCAGCCGCGTTCCCAAACCATATCCGTCAATGCAAGCACCGGCACCTTTTAATTTAGCAATTTCCCACTCGTCCAAATCGCCGCTGGCAATAATCGGAACGCCCGGAAGGAGCGATCGCACTTCCCGCGACAATTTTACCAAATCCCCAGAATCCAGCCGCACGCCTTCCAACTGCATTTGACCGGTGTTTACTCGATCGGCCAACTGGCGCGCCGCCGCCACAGTATCATAAGTATCGATCAACAGCGGTGCACCGGGAAAATAGCGGTGAAACGCTGTAAACGCCTCATCCTCACTGCCTTCGAGGGCTCCGACAGCCATCACCAAAGCGTGAGCCATCGTACCCACAGGTAGGCGGCCCAACTTCAAAGCAGCCAAAACATTAGAAGTCCCATCAATCCCCGCAGCCAGCGCCGCCCTAGCCGCCCACACAGCAGCTTGAGGGCCAAAAGCTCTGCGCGTGCCGAATTCCAGCAATTTAGCCTCCGGGCCCGCCACATCNNTCGATTCGCAGCAGTGGCTCATTGGCAAATACCGCCGTCCCCTCCGGCATCGCCCAAACATCCCCTGTAAAGCGGGCTGTGGCGAGTAGAGTCCAAAATCGATCGGGGGCACCGGCAAAAATCCCAGTGGACTGCAAAGCCTGAATTTGCGCCCCAGAAAACCGAAATTTCTCTAGATAATCGAGAACTTGAGCCAAACCCATCGCGATCGCATAGCCAAAACCTTCAGGTAAGCGTCGCGCGAACAGCTCAAAACTCGCAGCCCGCCCGTCGATCCCTTCCCCCACGTAACAAGCAGCCATCGTTAGCTGGTAGAGGTCGGTCAATAAGCTGTAATCTTCTGAGGAAAGGGTAAGTTCTTGGTCTTCTTGGATTTCCTCAAAACCTTTGAGGTGCAGGCTCTCAGTGGCAGTTTTCATCTCAAAACCCCGGACTAGCTTCTTTGTTTTAATTATAGTGACTAACACCATATCTTTATGTAAATTTTTGATAAAGATTGCAGATAAATGTGAAAGTTTCGGTTTATAAACGCTGTAATGCTTGATATTTGGTAGATTGACAGCGGAGTATTATGGTAAGATTAATAAAAATCATCGAGCATTTGTAGGTTGGGCCCAGCAGAAACCGGGTTTTTCGCCGAATCTGCGGGCTGCCACAAAGTATTTTCGTAAAAGTATTTTCGTAAAAAACCCGGTTTCTTTCTTGCTTGTTTGTACCAGAAGCCTTCAGCTTGCTTCGATCGTTGCAGACTAATAAGTAATTAGAACAAATATTGCTAAAGCAATCCAAAGGCAAAAAATAAGAGTAATATATAAAGTATCAGAACCCAGAGCAAGAGAGGCGGGTACAATGAACCTTTCCAAATCTTTGACAAATGCTATGCGTTACATTTCGGAAGCGGCTATACGGATTTTTAGCCCCAGCGATGACCAGTATCCAAGCACAGGTGTTCAACCTTTTGAAGGTACACCCTCCAAAAGCTCTAAATCTGGACAGTCAGGAACTCAGGGCTGAAGCCACTGAGCTTGCAAGAAATTG
>DPLL01000250.1 GCA_003542015.1 Microcoleaceae cyanobacterium UBA9251
TAACTCCTAACTAATGACTACTAACTAATGACTAATGACTCCTAACTAATGACTCCTAACTAATGACTCCTAACTAATGACTCCTAACTAATGACTACTAACTAATGACTACTAACTAATGACTAATCACTACTAACTCATCACTAATTAAGATTGTTGAGCGTACATTTCCCGGAGCACCAAAGCCGGATCTACCCAGCGGCCCCCATACTTTAAGCCCCAGTGCAAGTGAGGGCCAGACGTGCGGCCGGTCATCCCAACTCTGGCAATTCTCGCACCAGCCGGCACTGTTTGACCCTGCCAAATTTGTAAACCTTCGCGATCGGTATAATAACGCCCGCCGTTAGCAGTTTCCACCCGGCCTCTGAGGTGACAGTAGATGTGTTCCCAATCTCCCGATCGCACGATCATAGCAGTGCCGCACCTACCATCTTCCCAAA
This sequence comes from Microcoleaceae cyanobacterium UBA9251, assembly GCA_003542015.1. Taxonomy (GTDB): domain Bacteria; phylum Cyanobacteriota; class Cyanobacteriia; order Cyanobacteriales; family Microcoleaceae; genus Microcoleus. The sequence continues at coordinate 441 of DPLL01000250.1, forward strand.
CATCCGCAATTTGCCCGCCCCACCAATTGCGGATGTAGCTACCTTCCGGGGCCGCCATATCCAACCCGTAATGAAAATCCCCGCCGCGGGGGCCGAAGGGGGAAGTGTAGTCTTGAAAATTTTCGACTGGGAAAGAAGCCTCTTGCCACAAATTACCCGTGGCTACTTTGCTTGGTAAGGCTGACTGAGCTTGGACTAACTGCTGATGCAAATAAGGGCTGATCAAAATAATGCCGATCGAAAGTACCAGCAGCAGCATCTGTCTGAGACGAAAAAAGCGTTTTACCGATCTAAGGTCTGTAGAGTCTTGTAAGATTTTTTTCACGGCTCAAAGTAAGAATGTATTTGCGATTGTGCGTTGTCTGTTCGTTGTCTGTTGCGCCAATTCGCGGCAAGATAGCGTGTGAACTCTACCCGCTGGGCGAATCAGTTTACCAACGTGTATCTTACTCCATGCACAACTCGTGTCAAGGCTTCCGGGTGAGTGTCCGGGGCGGCGCGAACCAGAATGAAGCTGTATAATTTCTGACTAAGGTTGAATTCGATCGAGACTTTGTTTGAAACTATAGATAGTAGTCCGGGGATGTTGGATTTCATCCAACATCTCAAACAGGACTTACGCAGCTATTATCTGTCATTCGCAAGCGTTGCGAAGCATCTCCCTCGACTCTTCGCAACACTTGCGAATGACAAAATTACGTTGAAATGCGTCCAGGATTGTCAAATTTAAAATTAACACCGCTGATGTTGACTGAACTTTTTCCCTTTAGTTTTGCCATAGACGCAACTGCGATCGCCGGTGCGTCTTTATGGTCTTTGGCCATGTATTGGGGCCTCTCGCCCCTCACAGCATGGGTGATCCTGCAACTCAACCGCTGGATGAATTTTGCCGAAAGATCCCTCTACACCTCGGAAGCGGAGTTTGAGAAGACTCGCAAAGCTAGAGAAGCTCAAAATGCTTTTTACGCTTCACTATTGAGCATTGTCCCCTTTTTAATTGTCGGGGGATTTTGTAATTGGGGCGTAGAATTGTCTCTGGGTACAGGTTGGGCCGTATCTATGGGTACGATCGCCTGTATTGGTGGCGCAGTTTACGAACTTGGTCGTCGAGATGGTGAGGAGTCTTAGGGGATTTTAGATTTTGGATTTTGGATTTGGGATTGGGATTTTTTAACTGATTCGGAGATTTGCAGGGATCTAGAATGGATAATCTCAAATCCAAAACTCAAAATCTTAAATAAATATCAGTTTATAATTTTAAAGGCTTTGTGACAGATATTTATTTAATGAACCGCAGAGGGCGCAGAGGACACAGAGAAAGAGAACAGAAGAGAGGAGATTAGGTGAAAGTTTCTTTCAATCCACTTGCGTTCATAATTTAAATCAAGGTAAAATTATTAACTACTATTAGATGAATAATTTTTGTTTTTCCACACAATTTTTTCAGCTAAATCCAATGAACTCTCAACCAGAATTAACATCATTAAATCAAGCCCTCGCCGCCTTCCAAACAATTTGGGGCTATGACGATTTTCGACCTCCACAAGGAGAAATAGTCAGCAGTTTATTAGCAGGAAAAGACACGCTGATCGTTCTGCCGACAGGTGGCGGCAAATCTATCTGTTTTCAATTACCAGCTTTGTTACAAACAGGCTTAACTCTCGTAGTTTCGCCGCTGGTAGCACTGATGGAAAATCAAGTGCAGGAATTGCGCGATCGCAATTTACCCGCTTCTCTACTTCACAGTCAATTGTCAACACCGCAGCGCCGCCAAACTATGCAATCTCTCCAACAGAATAAGTTGAGATTGCTGTATCTATCTCCCGAAACTTTGCTTAGCAAACCAGTCTGGGAAATCATCAGTCAGCCGCACATCCAAATCAATGGTTTAATCTTAGATGAGGCTCACTGTTTAGTGCAGTGGGGCGATACATTTCGACCAGCTTATCGGCGTTTGGGTACTGTTCGATCGGCTTTGTTGAAAACTAAACCACCAGGGACTAAAATTGCGATCGCAGCTTTCACAGCTACCGCCAACCCCGAAACACAAAAAATCATCAAAAATGTCTTGCAACTACAAAAGCCCGAAGCATTTCTGCTAAGTCCCTACCGTTCTAACTTGCATCTGCAAGTGCAAACAGTCTGGACACCGAGGGGACGAAAACAGCAATTATTAAATTTTATTAAAGCTAGACCAAAACAAGCAGGTTTAGTGTATGTTCGTACTAGAAAAGATAGCGAAAAATTGGCAGATTTGCTGGAAGCAGCAGGCTATGAAACCGCCGCATATCATGCAGGTTTAAGTCCAGAAGAACGGCGAAAAATAGAAAAAGCTTGGGTGAATGGAACCCTGACATTTGTTGTTTGTAGCTCAGCATTTGGTATGGGAATTAATAAGCCAGATGTCCGGTGGGTTGTTCACTATCAAGCACCTTTGCTATTATCAGAATACATTCAAGAAATTGGTAGAGGCGGACGGGACGGCAAATCGGCGATCGCCNNAATTAGCTAAAAATCTGCCAGTTAAAGGTGATGTAGATGCAGTTTCCCGCGAGTTTCCCGAAAGTGCGATCGCCCTTTCAATTTTGCACAGTAGCGGACAATTAAATTGGCAAGATCCTTTTAATTATGTTATCAATAAATCCGCACAGCAAAAAGGTGAAACACAAAACTTGACCGCAGTGGCAGAAATGGCAGAATACCTGAAAAATCGGCAGTGTAGATGGCAATTTTTGTTGCAAGCTTTTGGTTTTACCAAGGAAGCTACATCAATGCGGTGCGGGCACTGCGATAATTGTCGGTGATTTTAGTTGGGTGGGGGCGGGTTTACGAGATTATTCGTTACAGGCGCGTATAGTTGGTAAAACCCGCCCCTACAGGATATTTACTGCACGCAAATCGATCGCTTCTCAATTACCGATGACCCATTCTCAATTACCGATTACCGATTACCGATTCCCCAAAAAAGTAAATGATAGAAATAGACACTGAACAAATGTATACAGTCGAAAATACAGAGGAATTTAATCATACTAAAGTCAATCAACGATTAGATATTTGGCTGTCAAATCAGATCCCAGATTTATCCCGATCGCGCGTTCAAACCCTCATATCACAAGGTAACGTCAAAGTCAATGACGAAACTTGCACCTCGAAAAAAATATCAGTAAAAACGGGCGATCGCATCTACCTCACTTTACCCGACACCCAGCCCACAACCTTACAGCCCGAAGCAATTCCCCTTGACATACTCTACGAAGACGACAGCCTAATTATCATCAACAAACCCGCCGGATTAGTCGTCCACCCCGCCGCCGGACATCCAGACGGCACCTTAGTTAACGCCCTCTTAGCCCACTGTCCCCTAGCAGCAATCGGCGGAGTTCAAAGACCGGGAATCGTGCACAGATTAGACAAAGATACAACAGGAGCGATCGCGATCGCCAAAACCGACATAGCCCACCAACACCTACAAGCCCAACTCAAAACCAAAACCGCCCGCCGTGAATATTTAGGCATAGTTTACGGCATTCCTAACGCCGAAACAGGCACGATCGACTTACCAATCGGACGGCATCCCACAGACCGCAAAAAAATGGCTGTAGTACCAGTAGAAAAAGGCGGCCGCCCCGCAATTACTCACTGGACAATCAAAGAAAGACTCGGCAACTACAGCCTGATTCACTATCAATTAGAAACCGGTCGCACCCATCAAATTCGCGTTCACACAGCCGAGATCAAACATCCGATTATCGGCGACCCGATGTACAGTTCCAACCGTTCTATCGGTGTCAATTTAACCGGACAAGCCCTCCACGCATGGCAACTGACGTTGCAGCATCCAATATCAGGAGAATTGATCAAGGCGATCGCACCTTTGCCCGATCAATTCAATACTCTATTAAAAATACTGCGGCTGCGAGCTAATATTTGATAATTGTTACTTGTTACTTGTTATTTGTTATTTGTTATTTGTTACTAATGACTAATGACTAATGACTAATGACTAATGACTAAAAAATATGAGTTCTGAGTTTTGGATTCTAAGTTTCCTAAAAAACTCAAACCTCAAAACTCAAAACTCAAAATTTTTTCAGACTAAAAGTCGATCGCCCGACACAATTAAGTACACCAGGCACTATCAATTACCGGCGGCGAGGAACCATCGTCTCGATATTGATATTAGCCAGTGGCACCCGCTGCGGCGGAGTAGCAGGTACTGGCATATTCCGGGCCATAGCCAAATAGTTCGACGGATCGCCAGCCTTCGGCTTTAGTTCTTGAGGAACAAAACGGCGAACTGTGCTCTGCCAAATGATTTGCGGGAAACCAAGCTGCGAACGGTGGTACTCACCGTAGCGAGGTGTCTTCAAGTTGAAAGGTGTTTCGCCTCCAACTCGTTGAGGTAAGATGCGGCGCTGCTGGTAAGGCACTGTATCGTAGCCGAACTTGTTCAGGTACTCATCGCTATTGACCAACTCGTCAATAAACCCTTGAGGCCCCTTATTGGCAATTACGATCGACCAAGCAATCTTTTCGCGCTCGCTGTAAACATCCCGGCCCAAAATGCGCTGCACGCACATTTCCGCAAACCGGTAGTTACTGTTAGTTTGGTAATTCCGTTCCAAGAAAGGAGACGAAGTAGCCAAACCGCGAATAAAATCCCGCACCGTAATTTGGCCGAACTTGAGTTGCGACTCCAAAGACTTTTGGCGGTTGCTCTTGAGGATTTGGTGTTCGCTGTAAATCTGGCGATATGCAGCCCAAATCAAATTTTCCATGTTCCCGGACGAGAGCAAATTTTCAGTTGTGAAAATTCTCGGCTGCTCGTCGCCTCCGACTTCATAACCAGCTACGCGCTGGTTCTGGCTCTTAGGAGCGTAGTTCAACAAAGGAAGCGCCACGTTATAATCTCCGTTATCTCAAATTTCAGAAATAGTTGACACTGCGATCGGCCAGCGTAATGATACAACTAACCAACATACAGATTAGGGGATTCCCGCAATCTAAATCTGATTTTCCTGAATTTTTGCAACAATCTGTAACATTTGTTGACTGTGGGAAGTCAGCAGTCATTAGTCAGTAGTCATTAGTCAGTAGTTACTCTCGTTCCCAGTCTCAGGCGAACGAAGCCAAAGTAATGACCAATGACCAATGACTAATGACTAATGACTAATGACATAATGACTAAATTACCAGCCTAGAGCCGAGTAAAACTCGGTGGCAGCAGCCTCAGTAGCTGCTGGTTCTGATGCTGCATCCGGTTCCACGCGAACTTCCGTACAAAAAGTCGAAGTGCTGAAACCCCCAAAGCGCTTTACACTACTCGTCCGCATCCGCACATTCGGATTAGCAAACCAAAAACGCTCGATCGAACTCATCGTCTCGTATTCCGTAATCAGCAGCAATCCATCCTGATCATCCATCTCAAAACGGCCCGCCACCGGCATAATTTCCGCATAGCCCCGTTCTCGCAACATCAAACCCTGCCGCGGATTTTCAGGATCGGGGACGATCGCGAACACCGTAGAACCCTTGTGATTCTCATCATCCTTATCCCACGCCATCGAGCCGTGCCAAGTCACAAAAGCCCCCCCAGCCGCGCGAATCGGGTCAACTTCGTGCATCTGACAAATCTCTGCCACTCGCGCGTCGTCTGCGCCCAGGGCCGTCACCTGAATATTTGAATCCCCCACCTCCGCTTGGCGGAAAGCGAGATGGTGAGTGCTGCGCTGCGATCGCCACTCCCCTGCACTGCTAATAAAAAACTCCATTGCATCCATAATAAATAGCTCCTTTGGCTTAAGCTTCCCGGTTTGTACGTTTTTTTATGATAAAGCTCCCCCCACTTAGATGTACTTTTGCCACACAAATTAGTTACCATGAAGATGGGTCTAAAGCCCCGTCCTTCTAGGACGGCTTTTTCTTTGTCTTTAAGCCTCTAATGAGTTCCCGAAGTACATCGGTTTTAGTTCTGCCGACTAATTCGCAGTAATCTTCAAGAATTTGAAACTCGTATTCCTCGATCCGAAAATCTAATCTTTTTTTCATAGCGATACCCGGTTATCTGCTGTACAATAATAGCATGAAGACACTGAATTTCAAGCTCTATCAAAGCAAGCGGAATAAACATCTCAAGCGGTCAATCAATGCCGCTGGGGTGATTTATAACCATTGCATCGCCCTCCACAAGCGGTACTACCGGATGTGGAGCAAGCATTTGAACTGCGCGAAACTTCAGGGTCATATTGCCAAGCTGAGAAAGCGTAAAGCGTTTTGGCAATCGGTCGGCTCTCAAGCCGTACAGGATATCTGCCAAAGGATTGAACGCGCATACCAACTGTTCTTTAAGCACCACAAAAAAGGAGTCAGACCGCCCAACTTCAAGAAAGTCAGACGATACAAATCGTTCACTCTGAAACAAGCGGGCTACAAATTCTTGACGGGTAATCGGATCAAAATTGGGAATCGTGTCTATCAGTATTGGAATTCTAGACCAATTGAGGGAACCGTCAAGACCTTAACCATTAAGCGCACTCCGCTAGGAGAGTTGTTTATGGTCATCGTGGTAGATGGCGTTGTTGAACCAGAAACCAAATTCGAGATGAGTAGAATCGCTGGCTTTGATTTTGGATTGAAAACGTTTCTCACCTGTTCAGATGGTTCCAAAATTGAATCACCGCAATTCCTCAAACAATCACTCAATGTCATCAAGAAAGCTAGTCGTCAGCACTCCAAGAAACGGAAAGGTTCAGCGAACCCTTGAACGAGCCAGATTGAATCTTGTCCGCAAACATGAAGATGTGGTTAATCGCCGCTCTGATTGGTTTTGGAAGTTGGCACATGATTTGACTAATCAGTTTGATGTATTGTGCTTTGAGACATTGAATCTCAAAGGGATGCAGTGTTTATGGGGGCGAAAGATTTCGGACTTGGCATTTGGGGAATTTCTTCAAATCCTTGAGTGGGTCGCCAAAAAGAAACGCAAGCAAGTTGTATTTATCGATCGTTGGTATCCAAGTTCTAAGACTTGTTCAGAGTGTGGTCATGTTTTAGACAAGTTGGATCTATCGGTCAGAGAGTGGCGTTGTCCGTCCTGTCAGTCCATTAATGGACGCGATGAAAACGCAGCTAAGAATAACTTGCTGGTTTTTCTTGGTATCAACCGTTAAGTTAGGCGATGTCAGACAGGCTACGCCTGCAATTGCTGTTTGACCTTAGAATCCCCTCGCCTTTAGGCAGGGGAGTATATCAAAAAATGTGTATTTTGGACAGATTGTCAAGCAAAAGTTATGATAGTTTACACTAGAGGAATACAACAAATCCTGCGAAACGTCAATCTGATATATCTCACCTCGATTAATCTCACGTAGGAAACTGGAGGAGCGATTTATGGATATGCCTACAACCAGTCTGAGCATGGAACAGCAGTTCAAACTGCAAGTGCTGCGCGACCAAGTTAAAACCTTAAGCCAAGACCAAGCTCAGGAATACCTGATCGAAGTTATGCGGCAAAACATGGTCAAAGAAAATCTATTAAAATATTGGATGAAGAAAATATGACATCTTCTTCAACTTCTTCCCAAAAACAGCGGTTTGTATCTACACAATGTACGATCGAGCCATCAAGTCAATGAGCCTTCGGAAGGTGCGTGACAGCGCACTATATTTGATTCCGTCTATTGAGCTTTTACTCCCAGTCATCCCCACATCTGATCTCAAAAAAGGGGTGGGGATGACTCTTCGATCGCATTTTGGCAACACCTGGCGGAGCAACCGTGCAATTACCTTTGTGGCGCTGGCTGTGGCGGTGGTGCTATCGGTGCGATACCAGAGCCCGTGTAATAGTAATCTTTGCAGAATCTTTCAAACGCATTACCTAAATTATCGAAAGCATATTGAGTGATTTTTTGACAAATTCCCTTTTCTTTAATCCCACTGAGTTCGGGTTTAATATCTAGTCCGGTTAATCACTTACGATCATCGGTATTTGCATACTGAGTCCTGAGCCAGGGGAAGGCTCAGGACTGCTAAGGAACTGCCGTTTAGCGAAGTATCGGGCGAGATTCTTCACGGAGTTCACGCCGGACAGCTAATCCACCGGACATGATATAACAGGATTGTCCAAGAACTTTTTCAGGATATATTTATTAGGCTTTCATCCATCTTCATCTAAGCTTTTCCACGTAGCTAAACCCCAGTTATAAGTAAATATTGCCCTAGCATATTTACTCGTAACTGGGGTTTAGCTATTGGTTAATTTGAGCTGAGTTTTGATAGATAGAAGCACAAAAATTGCTCAGGTAACTAGCTAGGTTTGACACTCCCCGGTCTGAAGACGCGGGGATTCTTAAGGACAAACATTGGGGGATGAATCCGCCCAAAGTTTAATTCTTAAAGGGTAAGTCAGATACCCACTACCCAC
>DPLL01000251.1 GCA_003542015.1 Microcoleaceae cyanobacterium UBA9251
CGGGTAGATATTCGCAACCTCCAGCAAGACACCGGTTTAGCCGACTGCGAGCGGATGAGCACAGCCCTCGAAGCCGAATTAGAGGTAGCCGACATCATACCCGACGCCTACGTGCTAGAGATTTCCAGNNTGCCCAAGTAGAACTAGACGAAGGAAAGGAGATGTAAAAGGAAGTTTTGAGTCTTGAGTTCTACTAATCCCTCATCACTCATAATTTACCCTCGGCAATTGCCGATGACCGATGCCCCATGACCGATGCCCTGTTTGGCCGATTACCCAATTACAAAAAGGAGTGTTTTATATGTCAATGGTTCCTCTGCCCGGACTAAAAGAAATGGTCGAAGGCATTAGCAAAGAGCGGAATTTACCCAGACACGCCGTCCAAGCTGCCTTGCGAGAAGCCCTGCTCAAAGGATACGAACGCTACCGCCGTACCCAAAAACTCGACCACTTCAGCGAAGAATACTTCGACAATTTTGATGTAGAACTCGACGCAGAACAAGAAGGTTTCCGCGTTTTAGCCAACAAAACTATTGTTGAAGAAGTTAACAATCCCGATCACGAGATCGCACTCTCCGAAGTGCAGGAAGTAGCCACCGAAGCTCAACCGGGTAGCATCGTTCTCGTAGATGTAACACCCAATCAAAAAGAATTTGGTCGGATGGCGGCCATCCAGACTAAACAAGTGCTGGCTCAAAAACTGCGCGACCAACAGCGCAAAATGATTCAAGAAGAATTCAAAGATTTAGAAGAAACTGTTCTTCAAGCAAGAGTTCTCAGGTTTGAGAGGCAGTCGGTAATTTTAGCAGTCACCAGCAGTTTCGGTCAGCCAGAAGTAGATGCCGAACTCCCCAAACGTGAACAGTTGCCCAATGACAATTACCGCGCCAACGCTACATTTAAGGTCTACCTCAAACAAGTAGGCGAAGGCTCTACTAGAGGGCCGCAGTTACTCGTCTCTAGAGCCGATGCAGGTTTGGTGGTTTACCTGTTTGCGAATGAAGTCCCCGAAATAGAAGACGGAGTGGTGAGAATCGTTGCCGTAGCTAGAGAGGCAAATCCTCCTTCCCGCCATGTCGGCCCCCGGACTAAAATAGCTGTTGATACTCTCGATCGCGACGTAGACCCCGTAGGAGCCTGCATCGGAGCGCGGGGATCGCGGATTCAGGTAGTAGTCAACGAATTGCGCGGAGAAAAAATCGACGTGATCCGCTGGTCTCCAGACCCAGCAACCTATATTGCTAACGCTCTGAGTCCAGCTAGAGTAGACGAAGTGCGTTTAGTTGCCCCAGAAGGCAGACGGGCTCACATTTTGGTCGCTGAAGACCAACTTAGTCTCGCCATTGGCAAAGAAGGTCAAAACGTCCGCCTCGCAGCCCGCCTGACTGGTTGGAAAATCGATATCAAAGATATTGCCAAGTACGATCGCGCCTCCGAAGATAGCAAATTAGCAGCAGAAGAGACCAGGCTTGAGGAACTAGCAGCCGCAGAGGAGGAAGCAGCCGAATTTGAGGGAGACAGAGAAACCGCAGAATTTGAGGCTTCAGAAGCCACAGCAATGGACGGAACAGCAGCCGGGATCTAAAAACCTGTGACATTTACAAGACTTGCCCCAGGGGGAGACTAGGAGGACTTCTCCCCCATTCCCACACTCCCCCACTCTCCAACTGTGCGAGATCACGGACTATTCCCCCTCTCCCCCTCCCAAGTGATGAAACCGAACTACCGATGCTGTGCCTGTTGTCGCAAAATAGCTCTCAAAGAAGCTTTTTGGCGAGTAGTCAGAGTCTATCCTTCTCATCAGGTACAATTAGATATTGGCATGGGTCGTTCAGCTTACCTTTGTCCCGAAGCAGAATGCCTCAAAGCAGCTCAGAAAAAAAATCGACTTGGGCGATCGCTCAAAGCACCTGTGTCTGACGAAATGTACCAAACACTTTGGCAGCGTTTAGCCTGATCAGACATGGCCTGCTCCCGGCTTTAAGCCGACAAGAGTGAGCGTGTAAACTGTTGGCCGATAGTAAACGAATTTTTGTAAATTCCGAGCACTGCGAATTCGCGAGCGTGACCAGCGGTAGAAATTGGTAGTATGTCCTATGGACGCTACCGTTTAAAATGACCGCGTTGAAGCATCGGGCTTTTAATCAAGTTTCGTAGTAAACGCAATGGCTGTGCCGCCAACACTTTGACGTCGCGAGCGTGACCGCTTTCCTTCTTCGCTTTCAGTATGTTGTTGAAAGCTTTGAGAGATACCTCCCGATCCGTCAGGCTAAAAGCTTGATAGATCTGCCATACACGGTAGATTTAGGCGCAATCCTGGATTTACCGGGTTAAATGTATCTGTATCTGTTAACAGCAATCTCTAACTGGGAAGATCAGGTCAAACTGAGTAATCGGTAAGCCCCCCGGCGCTTGCTCGATGCATCTTATACACCGCTGACTTTCCTCTACCCATATTTGCGGACTAGCGCCTAGATATGCGTAGGTTTTTCTAAGCGGCTAGAACTAAAACCCCAATCCGATCTGCCCACCAGTCTGGAAAGATTTGTGTCAGATTAGATAAGGGTAGGGTACTAGCAGAGGTATCCTCAAAGTGGAAAGGCGAACTTTGAAGCTTGAGAGAGTGGCTTGAGCCAAAACTCAGACTTCTAATTTCTAAGTTCCCAAACAGACTTGAGAATTCTCCGATCGCAGACTTCAGCGGGTTGCATCTTCTAGAGCAAACTGCGCTTGCAAGTACCAAAACCCCGATTCCTGACACTGAATCAATCACAGCGAATGATGTCGTCATTAGAACAAAAAATCACAATGTAAAAACTGGTTGGCACAAAAGAGGGCAGAGTGGATGAACAACGGCAAAGTAAGAATTTACGAATTATCACGGGAACTAAATTTGGATAATAAAGACATCTTGGCAGTTTGCGAGCGGCTCAATATTTCAGTCAAGAGCCACAGCAGCACAATTACAGAATCCGAAGCAGAACGTATTCGCAAAACAGCGGAAAAATACGTCGCCAGCCACTCTTCCCCCGGCAAGCCAGCTCCTTCTGAGAGAGCAGCAGCGCCATCTAGAGAATCTGGCCCTCATCCTAACGATCAACAAAAAAAGCAGCAAATTTTAGAAATACGCAGTCCAAAAGTACGACCCCAGGCTGGTGCAAACTCCCAGCAGTCGGGGAACGAGGAGAGAAAAAAACCGCAGGCAACCGTCGCCACTCCTCCCAAATCACCCGTCGCTCAACAGCTCCAGCCTCCGGCTAAACCAAATATCAATCGACCCGTACTGTCGAAGCCTACTGTTCCATCAGCAACGGCTTCGTCAGAAACTGTGTCAGAAACAGTTTCCGAAACAGTAGGTGCGATCGCCTTAGAAACAGACACCCAGGCTGCTGCATCGACAGCACCCCAAGTGCCATCAGAAAAAGCTCCCGAACGAAAAGAGCGCATGGCGATCGCTCCCGGGCCGTCGGCAAAACTCACCTCGCCACCAGTCAGACCCGCCGGAGAGTCTGCTAACCGCACCCAACTGAATCAGGGGAATCGGCCGGTACTCAAACTTGCCAAAACTGAGCAAGAACAATCAGAACAGGCAGAAAGTCTGGAAGCACCTGCTAAACCGACTCGACCGAGCCGACCCGCCCCCGGTGGTACCGAATCTCGCCCGCAAAGACCGCGCCTGGATGGGCCAGCAAGCGTCAAAACTCCACTTGCCGCTCGACCCCAGCCTGGTGGCGGCCCACGGCGGAGCCTGGCCCCGGCAACGTCAGCTACCGGGCTGCGTAGCCGCGGTGGTGACACCGGAGCTGCAGGGGATGACAGTGACGATAATGAAGAAGATAATACGCCGTTGCTGGGGATTACTCTCCTCGAAAGGCCCTCCCTCCCTCGTCCTGCCAAAAAGACTCAGGTCATTTGGGAAGAAGATGACGAAGAAAACTCCGATGCTGCCAAAGCTGCCAAGGCTGGCAAAGTCAAGCGTTCTCGACTAAAACCCATAGACGAGGATGACGATGACCTAGAAAATGGCTTGGATATGCCAGCACCAGTCATGGTCAGCCTGTCCCTAGCCCGCCCTGCTAAGGCGAAGTCACAAGCAGCACCCAAATCAACACCAACTCCGGGCGCACCCGGAAGCAGTGGCAAAAATAAGAGACCGGGCCCTTCTCACGATAAAAGCTCGTCTGGTTCGACCGGCGGACGTGGTAGCCGTGGCAAAACAGCCGAAGCTAAGGTAGAACGTCCAGAAACACTGGTACTCAGCAGGCCGATGACCGTTCAGGAACTCGCAGGTACTCTGGCTGTTCCCGAAACCGAAATTATCAAGCGGCTGTTCTCTAAAGGCATTGCGGTTAACATTACTGAAACCCTGGACATTGCAGCGGTGAGAATGGTAGCTGAAGAAATGGGCATAGAGGTGGAAACCCCTGAAAAAGTAGCCCCAGCTCTCAAAGTCATCGAGATGCTGGACGAGGCAGATATGGAATACCTCCAGCGCCGTCCGCCAGTAGTAACGATTATGGGTCACGTGGATCACGGTAAAACTACCTTGCTCGACTCGATCCGCAAAACCAAGGTGGCTCAGGGAGAAGCTGGGGGCATTACCCAGCACATCGGTGCTTACCATGTGGATGTGGTACACGAAGGCAAGAGCCAGCAGGTCGTATTTTTGGATACTCCAGGTCACGAAGCCTTTACAGCGATGCGGGCTCGCGGAACGCGGGTGACAGACATCGCTATCTTGGTGGTGGCGGCCGATGACGGTGTGCGACCCCAGACAATTGAAGCGATCAGTCACGCGAAAGCGGCTAAAGTGCCAATTGTTGTGGCGATTAATAAAATTGACAAGGAGGGCGCTCAGCCGGAACGGGTGAAGCAAGAGCTTACAGAGTACGGCTTGGTTGCAGATGACTGGGGCGGCGATGTCACTATGGTTCCTGTCAGCGCTATCCGAGGGGAAAACCTCGATACGCTGTTGGAAATGATTCTGACAGTGGCGGAAATGGAAGACCTCAACGCCAACCCGAACCGCGCGGCTAAGGGTACTGTAATTGAAGCTCACCTCGACAAGGCAAGGGGGCCTGTGGCAACTCTGCTGGTGCAAAATGGCACTCTGCGAGTGGGCGATATTGTGGTCGCAGGCTCGGCATTGGGTAAGGTGCGGGCAATGATTGACGATCGCGGCGATCGCGTCGATCAAGCAACTCCATCCTTTGCGGTGGAAGTGCTGGGGCTGCGGGAAGTACCTCGCGCCGGAGACGAGTTCGATGTCTTCGCGAACGAAAAAGAAGCCGCGGCGATCGCCTCTGCTCGATCTACCTCCCAACGAGATTCCCGTCTGCTGCAAGGCGGCCGGATCAGCCTCAGCGGCTTCTCTCAACAAGCTAAGGAAGGCGTTCTCAAGGAACTCAACTTGATCTTGAAGGCAGATGTCCAAGGTTCCCTCGAAGCAATTGTCGGCGCTCTGACCCAACTTCCTCAAAAAGAAGTTCAACTCCGACTGCTGCTATCTGCTCCTGGGGAAGTCACAGAAACCGACATTGACCTCGCCGCGGCTAGTAATGCCGTGATTATCGGGTTCAATACTACTCTCGCCACCGGCGCTCGCCCAGCGGCCGACCAAGCGGGGGTAGACGTGCGGGAATACAGCATCATCTACAACCTCTTGGATGACATTCAAGGGGCGATGGAAGGCTTGCTGGAACCCGAACTGGTCGAAGAACCTCTGGGAAGCGTGGAAGTGCGCGCTGTCTTCGCGATCGGTCGTGGAGCTGTGGCTGGATGTATGGTACTTTCTGGCAAGGTCATTCGCAACTGCAAGGTGCGGGTGCGCCGTGGCAACAATGTCATTTACGAAGGTATCCTAGACTCCCTCAAGCGGATGAAGGAAGATGCCAAGGAAGTCAATGCTGGCTACGAATGCGGTATTTCCTTGAGTGGCTTTAGCGACTGGGCCCAAGGCGACATGATTGAAGCCTACCGGATGGTGACTAAACGTCGCACACTCTCAGCATAATTTTGGATTCTGAATTGTGGATCAGGGACTCAAGGCTGGTTAATTACCAGCCTTGAGTTTTAAGCATTCTTCCTTCTTCCTTCTTCCTTCTTCCTTCACTTATGCGTTCTTTTTGGTCTGAACCTTTTTTGTGGATTCACCTGGCTGGGGTGGCGGCACTGCCGATTTTCCTGGGACTGTGCTTGCTGGGACTGGCAGTGGGTTCTCCGCTACTCCCTGTGTGGGTAGAACTATTTTTAGTTGGGGCGATCGGTATTGCCCCTGTGCTGTGGATGCAGTGGTTTCGCCCTTTTTACATTTTTAGTATTTTAGTGGTGGCGGTGAAACCGCAGAATTTAACGAATGGACAGCAGCGGATTCTTGCTGGGTTTAAATCTCGCTTAAATAAGGGATTAGCTCTGTTTGTGGCTGTTTTGCTGGCAGTAATTTTGTGGCAACTATACCGATTTGCTCCCCTGGCTGCTGGAGTGGCTCCGTTTCCTCCTCAATGGCGATTCGCTGGTTTGTTTTTGGCTGCTTTAGCTTTTCTCGCTAGCAATTTGTTCTTGCAGGTGCCTGTGAGTGTCATGGCTGTTTTGCTGATGCCGGAATCAGAATTTGCAGCTACAAAGCCTGATGTTTTAGAGAAAATTGGGCTGGATTTTACGATCGCAGGCTGGCAAGTCGATCGAATTTTGCCGAATTTTGTCGGCGAGATCAAAGAAGACGGAAGGTAGAAGGGGAAATTGTATTTAAAGATACTGCGTATTTGAGGGAATTGTGCTGAACAATTAATACCTATTCCGCAAGTAGTAATTGAGATGATTAATATTTAATATTGAATTTTTAATCACAGGTTATTTGTATTTTTTATTGGCTATTCCCAGAGGAGAATATATAATATGAAGTGTCCAGGTAAGATTTAAATCCTCATAGGGGATTAAAACAGAGGTAGAAAAATATGGCGAATTCACGAACGATCGCACCAGAACCTCAAGCCGCAGAGCCGATCGATCTTAAGGAAGATTCTCAAATCTGGGCCAGTCTCAAAAAAGCGATCGGTGCCAGTTCGGGATTTCAACGCTGGCAGCTAGAACTCAATTTTGAGAGTCAGCAGGCTCCGGTCAGCATCGACCAGCAGGTTCGCTCCTATCTGCGGGAAACTTTAGAAACTTTGGCTTACTGAGTGCAGCCAGACCAGAACCTGTAACAGTTTGTAAATTTTACCCCCCAATTGGGCCCAATCCCCTTCAATATGCGATCGTGAGTGCGTAACTTCGGAACTCAAATTGCAGGGGAGAATATTTCTGCTTACTGAGTCTTGACCAAAAAATTGGGATACAAGCCCCGTCCTTTGAGGACGGCTTTTTGCTAGAATACAGATAGTCGCCNNGGACGTGGAGCGACGGTAAGACTACCGCTTGCGGAGCGCGTTGCTATGAAGCGTCAAGGAATCCTCGGACTTGATAGACGGGGAGGTATGTCAATAATTCAAACACCTTAATTCCAACACACCCGCGAAAAAACCACTAAAAAAAGCCGGAAACCCCCGACGTAAAACGAATGCGGGGGAATTCGACTCACTCGTATCTTACCCAAACTCTTGATCATAGGACTGAAGCAAAATAACAGTAACAGCGCTTGATTGGCGGTGAAGAAAACCGTCAAAATCAATCCGATACAAATATTTTGTACCATCAGTCCTATTAGACATTTTAGAGCAAAAGTTAAGCAAAATGCATTTAGTGATAGTTCAGTATGCAGGCGATTACCGAGAAGCCTATGAGCGTTTAGCCAAAGGTGGAAGCGAAACATACTACGCTCAAAAATATTCTGTTGATGCCGTTACCGAGATGCGGAAACGAGTTGAGTCAGTAGCGGTGATTTGTGCATGACCTCCAGAACCTTACAATCAGGTTCTAGAAAACGGGGTACGGGGGATAGGTGCAGGATTTAATCAACAATTGAAGGTTCAAGAATTAATCGAGTTAATAGCGCAGCAAAATCCGACTCATCTCGTCATACGCACACCTGTTAGAGAACTGTTTAATTGGGCTATCAAAAATAAAGTTAGAACGATCGCCATATTTGCCGAATCTGTTTTAACAACCACTTGGAAGGAGAAGTTGCACAACTATTTACTTGCTAAGTTATTGAATAACAAGCAAATAGAATGGGTTGGTACTTACGGTCTTACTTCTTCCCTACTCTTCCAAGAAATCGGAGTTAAACCTAATAAAATAATTCCTTGGGATTTCCTCATAGATAGTGACCCTGGCTCTTTGCCACCCAAAGAACCACCAGCTAGCGTCAAAAGTTTGAAATTATTTTATGCTGGTTTGTTAATCCAAAGTAAGGGGGTTGGTGATATTTTAGAAGCGGTAGCAAAGTTGAAAGACCAGAATATATCAGTGCATTTATAGTCGCCAAGGCGATGAGAGTCATTGCTCCCTTCGNNAGGGAGCAATGACTCTCATCGCCTTAACAGCCTTGGCCGTTGCTATAAAACTGGCAGGTAAAGGTGAAGAGGAGTTTTTTGCCCAGCGAGTGGAACAGTTGCAAATTCAAGATTCTGTAGAGTTTCTCGGAATAGTGCCAACTCAGACTTTAGAACCTTTAATGAGAGAAGCCGATGTTGTCCTAGTTACTAGCAGGCACGAATATCCCGAAGGTTTTCCCCTGACAATTCAGCACGCTTTACGCACTAGAACACCGATAGTAGCTTCCGATCACCCCATGTTTACAACCCACTTAAAGCACGGTATTAATTCGATAATTTTTGAGGCTGGGAACTCTCAGGCTTTAGCAGAATGTATTAAAAAAATTGTTTCCGATGCACCGCTTTACCGCAGTATTTCTGTAGCTTCTCATGCAACTTGGCATCAGTTGCGTCTGCCCGTCAAATGGGCGGAATTTATCGATCGCTGGCTGGATGATTCTCCTGAAAGCAAGCAGTGGTTATTGGAACAACGACTAGCTTCTGGAGCCTACAACTCAAGACAAAGTTAATAATTAGGTCGCTCTAATTAAACTTGAGTAAGACTTAGATCTAGTCCAGTCCTATTTAGTTTTCAATTGGCCTTCATTTTTTGCAGAATCTGCTCTCCGCGCCTCGCAGCAACTTGTGGCCAAGTCAAATCCAAAGCTCGCTGGCGGGCGGAGGCTCCCATCTTAGCCCGCAAATCGGGAGAACTAGATAGTTTTCGCAATCCTTCCACCCAGGCTTCAGTATCGTAGGGAGGAAGAATTATGCCGTCAATGCCATCACGCACAATACCGCCTCCTCCCACCGGCGAAGCGAGAATCGGCAAACCATGACCCATTGCCTCATAGATGACGAGGGGGCTACCTTCCTCTAGACTGGGAAAGGCAAAAAAGTCAGCTTGGCGATAGGCAGAACTGTAGTCCAAAGCATATTCAAAGTGAACTACATCAGGACGTTGCAGCCATTTGCTGCAAGTTTGGGCGATCGCCGGTTCGAGTTGACCAAAAATTGTCAGCGTTCCCTTAATCCCAGCTCGCTCCCAAGCCTGCAACAGCAGGTGAACTCCTTTGCGGACGCAGGCATAACCTAGGAAAAGGACGTTAACTTCCTCTGAGGGCGGTTTGTGAGTTTGATAATTGGGGAAATGCTCAGGTGCCCAACCTTCAGTCGTTAAAAGGAGTTTATCTTCAGAAACTCCGGCTTCTTGAAACGATTTTACTACTGTCGGACTAGGACAAAACAGAAAGTCAGCTATCTTGAATTCTTGCTCTTCCTTCTGAATTTTTTCTGGGGTAATTTTGTGTTGAGGTTGCAATCCCAAGCGAGAGTAAGCATCGTCAAGGGTACTCTTAGCTTGCCTTTGACAAGTATTAACTCGCTCCAAAAAAATCGGCTTGTTGTACTTGTTAACGCTCTTGACAGTATCCAATGAGGTACCGGGCCACAAGTAGGCAACATCAAAATCTTTGAGATCTTTGAGAAAACGCTTCTCTGCCTTGATTTTGGGAAGAGTAGGGCTACAGTAATACAGTTTTTTCAGAAATGACGGAATTGCTTCAACTATATTGGAGCCGCGACACGAGCATTCGCAACTCGGGACAACCATGCGAGCGTTCAGCTCAGAGTTGTGCCATTCTTTGCACAATGAAAAAAATACGTGGCTGATGGCTCGGTCACTGCAATGAATTGGGAATAGGGCACTCAGTTTTAACATAGCATTAACCTTCTATTAACTAGAGTTTTTCGGTTTTTATCTAAACATTGACATTGGACAGTGATGCTCAGTTTGCAGAGCAGTCTCGTTTTATTTAAAAGCAGATTCCGTAACCTGACTGTGATTGTATTCTGCAAGTATAACATTTAAGTAAAAATCACTGACAAGACCCTGACAAAAAACTATGTCTTTTGGCTGTAAATGATTAAACTGTAGCAGTAAAAACGCACTGAAAATTTTTCAACTATGTTTAGCGTCATAAGTAATTGGGGTTTTCAACCCTTTGATATAACTGAGTGATTGAAATTTATGCTACACATAGTCTCCTCCGGGATATTACTGACTAAAAAAACTGACCGGGTGTTAATCCCGGATTTGGTAAGTAAGCCCACGTAACAAAACAGAATACCCAGCACCCCGACTTCGCGGTTGTCGCGACTCTAAAAGCGATCGGATTTTACGTTTAATTAAAGTGACTTGCCGATCATTACCTTGTAAAGGGCGTTGTGGAGAAAAAAACATCGAAAAAAAACATCGAAAAAAAACATCGAAAAAAAACATCCTAGCTGCTTTTCTGAAAAAACAGCTAGGATGTTTTAATGACAAGCTATTTCAGGAATTTAGGCTGCTGTTGCCAAAACTGGATTCTGAATTTTGCCGATCGCCAAACACTTTTTAACACCAGCAATCACATCTTCAACATCTGCATCTGTTAATTTTGCCGAAATGGGTAAACTCACTGTTTGCTGTCCAATCCGCATCGCATTCGGATAGTCTTCCGGCCGCCATCCAAATCTTTCCTGATAGACAGGATGTTCGGGGAGGCTCTGATAATGAACACCGATACCGATGTTTTCAGCAGTCATCGCGCCTAGAAAAGCATCACGGCTAATACCGGCTTTCGCTTCATCAACTAAAATCGTGTACAAGTGATACCCGTGAATAGTTTCTGGTTCTGGATCTGCTGGTACTGTAATCGGAAAATCGGCAAATGCTTGATTGTAGCGCTGCCAAATCTGCTGGCGGCGGTGCCAATAAGGGGCGACTCGTTCCATTTGATGAATGCCGATCGCAGCTTGCAGATCCATCATGTTGTATTTAAAGCCGACTTCCACTACTTGATAGTGCTTGTAACCTGAGTCGCTGAAGCGCTTCCAAGCATCTTTGCTCATACCGTGGAGCCCCAATATTTTCAGGCGATTGGCATCTTCTTGACTGCGAGCTAAAATCATGCCGCCTTCGCCCGTCGTGATGTTTTTGGTGACATAAAAGCTGAAGCATCCGAAATCGCCAAAGGTGCCTGCTTTCCGTCCCTTGTATTCTGTTTCGATGGCGTGAGCACAGTCTTCGATTAACTTCAAATTATGGCGTTCAGCCTGAGCGCACAGCGCATCCATATCGCAAGGACGACCGGCAAAATGAACTGGCAAAATTGCCTGAGTTTTTGGAGTTATTTTAGCTTCGACTTTCGCCGGATCAATATTCATTGTCAGCGGGTCTACATCGGCCAGTACCGGTGTTGCCCCTGCGTGAATAATCGCATTAACTGTGGCACAAAAAGTCATAGGAGTAGTGATGACTTCATCTCCTGGTTTTAACGAAGCAGCGAGGATGCTTAAGTGCAGTGCCGCCGTACAGGAATTGACTGCAACCGCATAGGGAGAGCCCTGATAAGCTTTGAATTCGTTTTCAAAGCCCATGACTTTAGGCCCTGTACCCAACCAGCCTGTTTTCATGGTTGCTACCACTTCCTGAATTTCAGCATCTTCGATCGCAGGAGCGCCGAAAACCAGGAAACGGTCTTTAGAGCGAATACGATTGTTCATTTTGCTACTTTTTACCCAGTAAATTAAAGTTGATATGCTAAAAATGTACTGCCCTAACTATGGTCTTATTTTAAACCCAGATGCTTTAGGCCTTGCCTGCTAGCATCTGCGAGCGCGCGACATTACGACTAACAAGTCGTGCTTGCGCGATCGCCTGACCTCGACATTATTTCTCGATCTTAAGAGCAATAATCAGCAATGTCCATAGCAGAATGTTTCAGTTTATGACAGTTAAACTAGGACTTGCTTTGCCCGTTTTTTTGAGATCAAATATTTTTATCAGTCCAAAGATAGATATTTTTTTAACCAAATTTGTTAAACATCTAACATCTATCTCAAGACTTAACTTACAGCCAAGTTTCAATCAGGAGAAACTTACACAGGAAATATATTTTTGGAGAATAAAATTATCGCGCGCTGAGATAATTTCCTAGAATCTAGGAAGGCGAATTTTATTCAAAATGTCTTGTACCCGTTCCGAGACTCCGCCCAATTCTTCTGACACAGCTACAATTTTGCTGTAAGCTTCAACTAGGCGATCGCCCTCAACGTCAACCTCGGTCGTCGGATAATTCTTGATGGTTTCGAGCAATGTAATTTCATTATCATTACTCGCCGACAGCACCAAAGCCGCGCGCAAAGCCTCTCTATTTGCATTTCCAGAAGGAGTATGAATTACCTGACCCACCTGATCGAGAACAATTTCCCCTACTTTACTATTTAAAGTTTGATCTAAAAACCTGTGACTGACTTTCACCGGTCTCGTCAGATTGCGGCGCACCGCTTCCGGGTCTTTTTTGGCTTGTCCCAAGAGCATTTCTAAGCCAGACGACATTTGTCCAGTTTCGGCGAAAATTTCTAATTCGCTGACTGGTAAAGTCATCCGTATCACACTGTATTTGAGCACTACCTTTTCGGCGGCTTCCGCAGCAGTGCTGTAAAATACAATTGCCGCGCCTGCTGCTAAAAACAACGTCCACCGCCGTTTGAAAAATGACCAGCCCATAGTAAAAGTCCTCAAACATCTGTTTCTAGTTAGACTATAGCGACATCTGATTAGTTACTGCACAGGCAAATCTGTTCGGGAAACGCCTTCGGGATTCGTGAGCCTCAGTACACAGGTATAAAATCCCACCTATAACTGGCACCAATCCCAGATTCCCACAAAAATACCAAGCGCCAGCTCTTCTCTAATTTCTTGATATTTCTAACTTTTGCTTGCCTCAAATATAGTTTTGTGTAGATTTGTAAATTTTTTGTTACTTCTGTTTCGGCGATCGGCGGGCGGCGCGCTGCTCCCAGCGAAACAGCAACACCATCAGGGCTACGACTCCGACTTGGAGGGCAAAATTGGGCAAAGTAGAGCCAACTTCCCGCCCGGAGGCAATTTTAGCGAGGAAAACCAAGCCACCGATGAAGCCAGAGGCCCCGCAAGCTACATAAACCACCTGTCGCAGAGGCCGATAAGGAGCAGCCATCTCTGCTGTTAAACGCTCGTATTGTTGGGGAGTGAGGTTGCGGGGGTTTTTTTGGCTGTAAGGGCGATCGTCCGAATTTGGAGTTGGCATGGATTTATGGAATAAATGAATATTACGCTCAAACAAATATCTCATAAAAGTCAAAATAAATCATCGCTGCACCAAAAGCACAACAGTCTGCAAACAGCCTACCAAAACACCCAAAATCCCACCTAAATTGACAATTCCCTGCAACTCGCTTTTCACAATTCCCTGAATTGCTAACTCCAAGTCTTCAGGAGAAGTACCTTTAACTCGATCGACAATTACCTGGTCGATATTTAAAATCGGGATCGCCTGAGCCACAATATTTTCTAAATCCCGCTCCAGATAGCGCTCTAAAACCAAAGCCAGTTCTTTGCTAACCATTTCCAACGAAGCACTCATTACCGCTGAAGTCTGCAATCGATTGAGAATTAACTTTGAAATATTTTCCCAGTCAATAGACTTGCTCAATCCCTGAAGTATATCTGTACCCCGTTCTTGAACGTAACTACGAACGCTGTCGCGCATAGTTTTTCGCAACTGTCGCACTGTCGAAACTGGCAAGTTTTGCATCGACAAATTTTGCAGCCACTCCTGAATCCGCCCGCGAATTCCCAAAGCAATAGTTAATTCTGCCAACCGCTGATTTGTTGCTTCTTTGTCATCGAGACAAAAAGTCCGCAGGCGAGTTAAAGTGTTCCGCAAACCAAACAAATTGGCGACTACCCAATAAGTGCCGCTGGTTTTTTCTCGAAACCCTTCATCAATGATCGAAATATTGCGATCGGTCAAAAAGTCAATCAAAGTCTGCCGCAAAACTTCCGGCGGTATTACTATCTGCAACAACCAATCAGCCAACTGACCCGCCTGAGCTTCTGTTAGCTGAATTTCCAGCAAAACTTGGTCAAAAATTTGATTGAGCTGAGCTTCTAAAAAATCTTCCCGGCGCGCAAAAACCTTGAGAATTCGTGGCACTGATTCCCCCAGTAAATCTCGCAGAATGTTAGCGAGAATTTTGGCAGTTTTTTGCTCTGCGTCTGCTTTAACTTGATCTAATGCTAACTGTAATAACCAGAGAATCACCGACTGCATTCGCTCGGTTTGTAAGAGACGGCGGGCTAATTTTTGCAACTCCTCTGGTGTCAGCAGCGAACCCATAATTGTGTCAGAAATTCGCAGGGCTAAGCGCTCTTGATTGCGGGGGATCAAGCCGGGAGTGAATGGCAACTGCCGCCCTTTGAAATAAATAGCTCGATAGGGGCGGAATAACATTTTGATAGCTATATCATTAGTGAAATAGCCAATAATTCCTCCCACTACAGGTGGGGCAAAAAACAGCCAGATTTCAGACGGGTTCATCAATAATTGATTATTGGGAATTGGGAATTGGGAATTGCTAATTGTTAATCGGTAATTCCTAATTGGTAATGACAACAGTCAACACTCAACAGTCAACAGTCAACAGTCAACAGACTAATACCAATACTCCCATCATAGCTCCAGCAATAGGATAGTGTGTGGCGTTGGTAAATCCGGCTTGGTGGGCGATCGCGACTTGTTCCGGGCCGATCGGGAATTTTTCTAAACTAGGATTGATATAGGCATATTCTTGAGTCATGCCAAATTGCTGAGCGATCGGCACTACCAGACTTTCCAGATACAACTGCTGAAAACTCCGCATCAGGGAATTACTGGGGCGGTGGAGGTCGAGAATAGCTGCTTTTGCGCCCGGTTTGAGCAAGCGGTGCAATTCCTGAAGACTGCGGGGGATGTCAGTCACGTTACGGAGCCCGTAGCCCATTGTCGCGCAATCGAAGTAATTGTCGGGAAAAGGCAAGTCTAGGGCGTCAGCTTCTACCCAGGAAATTGGACTTGAGGGGGTGAGAAAAGGTCGATCGCGACGGGATGCAACGGCTAATTGTGCGGCGGAAAAATCTACTCCAAATACAGAACCAGTAGGGCCTGCTTGCTGTGCTAAAAGTAGAGCTAGATCCCCGCTACCACAACACAAGTCTAAACAAGTATTACCGGGGCGGGCATTGCTCCACTTCACCGCCATTTGCTTCCAAATCCGGTGCTGCCCCAAGCTCAACCAGTCGTTCATTTGGTTGTAAACTGGTGCAATTCGATTAAATATAGTTTTAATTTCTTCTGGGTTATTAGTCATTTGTTATTTGTTGTTGGTTGTTGGTTGTTGGTTATTAGTCATTTGTTATTGGTTATTTGTTGTTTGTTATGAGTTATTTGTTGTGGGTTATTAGTCATTTGTTGTGGTTATTTGTTATTTATTGTTTGTTGTTTGTTGTGGATTGTTGTTATTGATTAGTTGTTGTTGAAACTAATAAATCACCAATCACCAATCACCAATAACCAATCACCAATAACCAATCACCAATCACCAATAACCAATCACCAATAACCAATCACCAATAACTAATGACTCATAACTACTGACCCTGCAAACTCGTCAGTACCAAAGCAACTTGTTGAGCCGCGAGGTGAAGGGTTGTGATTTCATCTGGGCGGAGAGAACAGGGCTGCTTCCACTGGAGAGACATCAGGGCGATCGATCGACCTCCGTGAACCACCGGGATGCTCAGATGGGATTGAATGCCCGATTTTTGATAGTGTGGCAGGCTCGCTAAGGCTGTGTCAGTCGCAATGTTCACAGAGCCCTGAATAGTTCCAGAGGCGATCGCCTCTTGAGCCAGGGGGTCATCTGCCAGCCAATTTTCCACAGTTTGGCCGCTGGTGTGAATGCCTTGTGCTGGCATTAAAACATTCCCTTCCACCAGTTGCAAAATGCAAGCATCGGCCAAAAAATTGTCGCTAATAGCAGTAGCAATTGGCTCTAAAGTTGCCTCCAAACTCGGAAATTCCACAGCCGTTTGCATGATAGTTGCTAACAGTTGTATTTGATTTTGGGCGCGATGCAACTCCTCAGTCCGCTGCTTGAGAACTTCATAAGTCTCCGCAGCCTTTTGCACCACCATTTTTAATTCGTTCGGGTCCCAAGGCTTAGTGATATACTTGTAAACCTGTCCAGAGTTAATCGCATCCACCAAGTCTTCAATATCCGTAAAACCAGTCAAGATAATTCTGACCGTATTCGGAAACTGAGGCACTGTTTTGCTAAGAAACTCCGTTCCTTTCATTTCTGGCATCCGCTGATCGGAAATGATGACAGCAACTTCGCCCTCAAGGCCCAAGACTTCCAAGGCGCGAATCCCGCTCTCAGCTTTGAGCACGTTAAAATCTCGTCGGAAAGTGCGGTAGAGTAAATCCAGATTGTCTGGTTCGTCGTCTACTACCAGCATTTTGGGCTTTTTCGGTCGGTGTAGGGTCATGAGCTGGCGTTTAATTTGATCTAGCTCTGGAATGGCATTATCCATAACAATACGATAAACTCCCCAAATTCAGGCGAGCAATTATTCTGCAACAATAGTCTGATCATTCACATAATATCAATCAATAGCTCTGCCGCGACATGAGCCTTGTTGGTATCTAATCAAACTTAACTTAGCACTGGTTTTTGAGACAATATGACTGACACACCACAAGATTTCTCGCCCCCCGCATCTCAAGCCTCTATCGCTGTGGATGTCGAAACATTAGTCCGATCGCTCCGCCGTAAAGAAGGCAGTTGGGTAGAATGGGGACAAGCCTGTACGGCATTGCAAAAAGCTGGCTACAACTCTCAGAGGATTTTTGAGGAAACTGGTTTTGAGCCTATTCAGCAAAATCAAGTTGGCGTCGCAGCCCAAGTGTACACCAGCATGGTAAACACTGGAGCTTCCGAAGCAGTTCGATCGCACTTTCAGCGAAAAGGTAGTGATATTTTGTACGAGTTTCGGATTCTCGCTCCAGCAGAACGAGCAGCCGCTGCGGCTTTGATCCTCGCCCACAATTTGGATTTTGACGACGCTCGTGATGTCGCCAAAGCCATGAAAGAGTTTTCCCGCTTCGGGAGTCTCCCCCAAGGTTTCACAGACACTGCTGGCGATGCTATGGCTTACCAGTGCTGGCAATTGGCCAGACAAAACAGTGACTTGCAAGAGCGATCGCGCTTAATTGCTCGCGGTTTAAAATTAGCTAGCAGCCAAACCGCGCGGCAGCAAGTCGAGCAATTGCTCGTCGATTTTACCGTAGTTCCGAGGCGATTGGCGCCGCGCTTGCCCCTCTATCGGCTCGATGCTGAAGAACAATCGCCCCGCATTGTCCCCGTTGTGGGTAAATTGCCCCTGTCTACGACAGATTTGCAGGCAGTGCCTCTGCCGGAGGAAATCGCGCCCTTCCGTATGGTAAAATTTTCCGGCGAGGGAGCTTGGGTGGCTCTGCCGGGGTGGCAGGTAATTTTGAATGCTGAAGATCCGATCGCGGTTTTGGAAATGAGCGATCGACTGCCGGTACCATTACAAGGCAAAGTTGAAGAAATTTTGATTATTGTCGATCGATCCCAAAGGCAATGGGATGCTGAGAGTTATTTCTTTGCAGACAATGGCGGCAATTTAGAATTGTATTGGTTTGAAGAATCCCCGGAGCTTCAGATTTTAGGACGAGTTGTTTTAGTAATGCGTCCGCAAAAGATTTTGGATGAAGACTATACCAAAGATGGATGGCAAATTGACGATTAGTCAGTAGTCAGTAGTCATTAGTCAGTAGTCATTAGTCAGTAGTCATTAGTCAGTAGTCATTAGTCATTAGTCATCAGTCATCAGTCATTAGTCATTAGTCATTAGTTCTTATCGTGTCTGATGAATCTGACATTCTCAATAAGTCTTCTACGGGCGGGCTCTCCGGCCCACC
>DPLL01000245.1 GCA_003542015.1 Microcoleaceae cyanobacterium UBA9251
GTTTCCCTCTCAGGTCTAAAGACTCGCTCGTTTCCCACTTACCGAGCTTTTTTATGATAGTTCTGGAATTTAAAGCCAAAGGAAAAACAACCCAATATACAGCAATAGATGAGGCGATTAGAACCGCTCAATTTGTCCGCAACAAGTGCATCCGTTACTGGATGGACAACAGAGGTGTTGGACAGAAAGAGCTTTATCGCTACAACACAGCGCTGAGGGCTGAATTTCCGTTTGTCAAGACTTTAAATTCCCATGCTTGTCAAGCCTCTGTCGAGCGGGCTTATAGTTCAATTGCTCGGTTCTACGACAATTGCAAACGACAGGTTCCCGGTCAAAAGGGCTATCCGAAGTTTAAAAAGAACTGTCGTTCTGTTGAGTATAAGACTTCTGGGTGGTCGCTTTCTGAGACACGCAAACAAATAGTCTTTACCGACAAGAAAGCTATTGGCAAGTTAACACTAAAAGGGACATGGGACTTAAACTTCTACCAAATAGATCAGATCAAGCGGGTGCGTCTGGTTAAACGTGCTGACGGTTATTACGTCCAATTTGTAATCAGGATTGAACATCAAGTTGAGACAAACTCGACTGGTAGGACAATCGGCTTAGATGTTGGACTCAAAGAGTTTTATACCGACAGCAACGGACATAACGAACCGAACCCCAGATTTTACAGGAAGAGCGAGAAGCGGTTGAAGTCTAGACAGCGATGTGTTTCTCGCAAAAAGAAAGGCTCTACCAATCGAAAGAAAGCCATTAATCGACTAGGGCGAGTACACCTCAAAATAAGTAGGCAGCGTCAAGAACACGCTAAGGGAATAGCGCGTTGCGTCATCCAATCTAACGATTTGGTCGCTTAGGTCGATTTGAGGATTAAAAACCTAGTTAAAAATCATTGTCTCGCAAAGTCGATTAATGATGCTGGTTGGTATCAATTCAGGAAATGGTTGGAGTATTTTGGGGTCAAGCTTGGAAAAATAACGGTAGCCGTTAACCCAGCGTACACTTCTCAAAACTGTTCTAACTGCGGCACAGTTGTAAAAAAATCACTATCTACTAGAACACACAATTGTCAGTGTGGACTTGAATTAGATAGAGATTGGAATGCGGCCTTAAACATCCTGAATTTAGCCTTGGGTACTACAGGTCATGTAGGAACCTGGATTTTAAATCCGAACGCTTCGGGAGATTCGACCTCTACTCAGGCTGGAGCAATCTTGTCTAAGCAAGTTAAGTCTGTGAACGAAGAATCCTCACGCCTTGATAGCTGAGGAGTGTCAATTCAGTTTGCCCGACGCTGCGGGCAATTTTGTGCATCTGGCAGATTTTCTAGGGCAAAATATCATACTATATTTTCATCAGAATATATTGTAGTGTTTGGTATCAGCCCTTTCTTAAAGTTTTTGAATATATGCGTCGATTGTGGCAGATTGGACAAACCGTGCTAGGAATGATATTTCGACACCCCGTCACTGGTACTGGCATTATCCCCATATTGCCTGATGGACGAATTGTGTTAGTTCGCCGTCGCGACAACGGTTGCTGGGCACTGCCGGGAGGTATGGTGGATTGGGGCGAAAACATTACTACAACAGTCCGGCGGGAATTAGCTGAGGAAACAGGGCTAGAGTTGGTAAAAATCCGCCGTTTGGTGGGAGTATACTCTGAGCCCGATCGCGATCCTCGACTGCACTCGATTTGTATCGTTGTGGCCGCAGAGGTGCAGGGAAAAATGGGGGTTCAGGATACACTCGAAGTCAGCGAGGTTGAGGCTTTTTTGCCGACATCGCTGCCGGAGGGCGAGTTCAGCCATAATAGCGACAAGCATTTGCAGGACTATTTTCAAGGTCTAACAATTTTAGATTGATTAGATTGATTAGATTGAAACAAGGTGGTCACCAGATTTTATGAAAGTCGGGAATTGCCACACCAAGGTGATTTACAAATTATCCGCAATCAGATCAAATCCGCTAACATCGTCCTGGTAAAGTCGAGTCAAGTAGTCACCAAAGCATAAGCGCAATTTTCAGTTTTTTGACTCACTGTCAACCGTCAACTGTCACTGTCAACAATCATCTCCAAGAGTGCAACCGGAATTGAGATAAATTATGAGTTTTGAATGAATTTTAACTTTTTTCCTTGTTTAATGTGGCATCCCAGAAGATAGAATTATGGTTTTTGTATATAAAAATATTTAACCGGATGTACTCACAGCTACGAAATTCCCGCGTCAAACTTTCTTTAGGCAAAATATTCTGGCACGAAGTCGGCCAGGGCCCAAATTTGGTGTTTTTGCATGGTTCTTGGGACGATAGCAATCAGTGGCTGAGGACGATCGAATATTTATGTCCCCACTACCACTGTTTCGCACCGGATTTGCTGGGATTTGGCGATTCGGAACGCCCTAAGACGAATTATTCGATCGACCTCGAAGTAGAATGTCTCGCCCAATACCTCGATACGTTGAATCTGCGACAGGTTTATTTAATTGGTCACTCTTTGGGCGGCTGGGTGGCTACTAGCTACGCGCTCAAATATCCCGATCGAGTCCAGGGCTTGGTGTTGTTAGCGCCAGAAGGGGTGAATACGGGCCTGCGGCGGGGACGCTGGCAGGAGGCTCGGTGGCTGACGGCTCAACCTCCTGTGGCTTACTGGCTGCTGCGATCGATTTATCCCATTGCTAAGTTGTTCGGCGGCCAAACCAAGATTGACGAAATGCTAAAGTTCAGAAAGCAGTTGATAGATGCCAAAGTTGCCATGAAATTGCTGTTTAGGCGGCGGCGAGCAGCAATTAAGGCGGAGTTGGTTGACGAGAAGTTGTCTGGGCTGAACACTCCTTTATTGTTGTTGCAGAACTCTCAAGCTCAGGCTGATGCTTCGTCGTCTCTGTGTCAGTCTTATGCTGCTCTGGCTGCTAATGCCGAGATTCAATTTATCAATTCGGGGGGCAGCAATTTGCCTTTGGAATCGCCGGATCTTGTTGCTAAGTATATTCGGGAATTTGCTAAGTAAATGGGCATCGGGCATTGGGCATTGGGCATCGGGAATTGGGCATTGAGCATTGAGAATTAATCTTCCTTTTTCCTAACTCAAAACTCAATACCCTCTTTGAAAACATTTCTGAAACCCCAAAAAATGGCTTCTGGGCTTTCAATTACAGCGGCGGCTGTGTCGGGAAAGGTTGAGGTGAGATATTTTAATAACAAAGTGCGATCGCCCCCAGTCAATCCAATTTTGCTCTCAGGAAACAAACGCAGCCAATCTTCAATAAAATCCTTCACCGCTGCTACAACCCCCCGCACCACTCCGCTTTCAATGGCGATCGCCGTATCGGTAGCCCACCGCTGCGGCATATTTTCTGGTAAGCTTAACAAAGGCAAACCAGCCGTTTTCTCTCCTAGGGACGACAACTGCAACCCTAAACCAGGCAAAATAGCGCCTCCTACTAAACGCCTATTGACATCAGCACCAGTAAATGTTAAGGCAGTACCAGCATCTATAACTAAAACTGGCCAACCTAATTCAGTTCCAGCACCGAGCAAAGCCAAAGCTCGATCGATTCCCAGTGTAGGATAGAGTCCTTGGAGCGGTAACTGGTCTAAAGTAATAATTACGACATCAGGATAACTCTGCCAAAGTGCTGTTTGCTCGGGCACAACAGAAGCTAAAAATAGAGGTAATGGAACCAAAGGAAGTTTGCGATCGCTGGAAAAATCGGGAGTAGTAGGAAGACAAAGGAGATTTTTAGCAGATATGTCCTCGATCGACCTGATTACTGTCTGCACCAAATATTCTGCCTTTTCCGACTCGGATATCCGCTGCACAGCACCAGCACTCAAATGCTGTGTATCCCATGTTTCCAGAAGATTTTCCCCAGCAAATAGTCCCCAGTGCAGCCGCGAATTGCCGATCGCCAAAGCTATTTTAATGTTGTCTTTATTGGTTAACAGACAGTTAAGATTGTTTGTGTGAGCGCTGGGTTGAAAACTTTCGGCAATAGGACTTTCCATTTCTCTTGAAGAAGTGCAGGACAAAAAACATTGAACTAAAGATAGATTTTAAGTTGGTTTTTTTGCCTCAACCGGGCGGTCAACTCTAATTGACATCTTACATTCAATTGCGTCCACCTGATTAGTATTGCTTACTAGAGACCGGAAGTTTTATCTTTGATTAAAAATAATATATAAATGGTTAAGTTGCTCAGCTAAGGCTGTATCATTTATAATGTTTTAATAATTTCCAATATTCGGGGTGGCTAGGCTCAGGCTCTTGGCAGGGTCAGCAGAGTTTTCAAAACTTACAGCAAAAATACTGAGTAAATATGTCTTACAATATACAGGAATCAGACCATCTATCACCGAGATTAAATTCCTGGTTGCTAGAATCAGAAAAGTGGATGCCACAACAGGGACTTACCTTACCAGAAGTAGATGAACAAAAAGCCCTAATCATGCAGATGAAACAGCAGGTTCAGCTCTCAAATTTGCTGAACCAAATTAACAATGAAATTCGCAGTACCCTCGACATAGAAGAAATTTTGACATCGGCTTGCAGGTTGCTAGGTCAAGTGCTAAAGTGCAGCCGATCGAGTATTTTGGTGAAAGAATCAAATACAGACAAAACTTTAGTCACGCGGGGAGAATACAACGCCGGAGACTATCCCATGCAGCTAGGTATGAAAGTGCCAATTATTGGTAATCCGCACCTGGAAGCGATTATATCCCAACAAGAGTCCCTAGCAGTGACGAAGTTTATAGATTTTCCGGGATTGAATGAACAAAGCAAAAAAATTGTCGAGGATTTGGAGATTAAGTCAATGCTAGCAGTAGCTACTCGCTATCAAGGTGAAGTGAATGGCATAATTGGCTTGCACCAGTCCGATCGCGAACGGGAATGGACTGATTGGGAACGGCAGTTGTTAGAAGGGGTGGCTTCGCAATTGGCGATCGCGATCAATCAAGCTAAATTGTACAGCAAAACTCGTCGCCTCGCCGAGCAGGAATCCCTGCTGCGGCTGATTAGCAACCAAATTCGCAGTACCCTAGATCTGGGAACTATCCTGCAAACAGCAGTGAGGGAAGTTCGCCAACTGTTGAATTGCGATCGGGTAATTATCTATCAATTCCAAGATAACTGGCAGGGAAAAGTTGTAGTTGAAGATATGAGTGTTCCTTGGCCTTCAATTTTAGGAGATATGGGTGCAGACAAGTGTTTTAAGGGGGATTATGCCGATTTTTATCAGCAAGGACGAGTCAGAGCAATTAATGATATTTTCCAGGCAGATTTAGAGTCATGTCATGTGGATTTTTTAGATAGTTTGCAGGTAAAAGCTAATCTGATTGTACCGATTGTTACATCTAGAAATGAAGAAAATTCTGCCGACACAGCCGTCAGCTATGATCCTAAATTCCCCGGTAGGCTGTGGGGTTTGCTGATTGCTCACGAGTGTGGCGATACGCGGAATTGGGAGCAGCAAGAAACGGAGTTGCTATCCCAGATAGCAGACCAAATGGCGATCGCAATTCAGCAAGCAGAACTCTACAGCCAAGTCCAAGAAGCTGCGGTAAAATCTCAAGCTCAAACCCAGCAGTTGCAGGCGACATTAGAAGAATTGCGATCGACTCAACAGCAATTAATTCAAAGCGAAAAAATGTCCGGTTTGGGGCAAATGGTGGCGGGAATTGCTCACGAAATTAACAACGCGAATAATTTCATCCACGCTAATTTGTTTCACGCTCAAGAATACGTAAAAACATTAACAGAAGCCCTTGACTTGTGCGCTAAAGCAGGCCCGGAAGCAGCGGAGGCGATCGCCAAAATCAACGAAGAACTAGAACTAGATTACATTCGAGAAGACTTTGACAAATTGCTGAATTCGATGCGGGAAGGTAGCGGTCGGATTCGCTCGATTGTGACGACGCTGCGGAGTT
Source organism: Microcoleaceae cyanobacterium UBA9251 (assembly GCA_003542015.1). Lineage (GTDB taxonomy): Bacteria > Cyanobacteriota > Cyanobacteriia > Cyanobacteriales > Microcoleaceae > Microcoleus. The sequence continues at coordinate 5,931 of DPLL01000245.1, forward strand.
TTTCTCGTTTAGACCACTCTGAATTTAAAGCTGTAGATTTGAATGAAGGTTTTGAAAGTAGTTTATTGATGTTGCAAAATAAGCTCAAACCAAATATCAAAATCAACAAACAATACGGAAATCTGCCGCTCGTCAACTGTCATGCAGGTCAAATAAATCAAGTATTTTATGCATTGATTGACAATGCTTTAGATGCGCTCAACTCAGCTAAAAAACCAGGGGAATTAACAATTCGCACAGCTAGCGAACCAGGGTGGGTAACAATTTCTGTCCGCGATACAGGTACTGGAATTCCTGCGGAAATTCAAGACAAGATTTTTGACCCATTTTTTACGACAAAACCCGTGGGGAGTGGCACTGGTTTGGGACTTTCGGTGTGCTATCAAGTGATTGTTCAAGCTCACGGTGGCCGGATTAACTGTGTCAGTCAGGTTGGTGAAGGAACTGAATTGATTGTAGAGATCCCACTCACCAATCAGGGGGGTTGAATTCCTTAGAGGATGTTTTAAAAGGGTCTTGATCTGTCATGTTGAAGGCTGCTCGATCGGAGTGAAACATCTAAGTATTTTCCCGAAACCCGCTGATTATTCGTTACGCTTCGCTCCATTCAGAATGAAAAATTTATACCCTTATAGAATGAGTGAAACATCCTCTTAATCTCAAATCTCAAATCTCAAATCTCAAATCGGATGATTGCTTAATCGGAATTTCAATCCAAAACTCAGTACCTCGATCGCGATCGGAAATACACTGCAATTGACCCTTGTGTTTTTCAACAACAATCTGGTAGCTGATAGATAGCCCCAAACCAGTTCCCTTACCGATTGCTTTTGTAGTAAAGAAGGGGTCAAAAATGCGCGATCGCAGGTCTTCTGGAATACCTGGCCCGTTGTCGCTAATGCAAATCGCCACGCGATGGAGAATCACATTGGGTATAAGTTGATGTTATTATCAACCGGGTGCATTTAGACTGGTAGTTTCTTCAAGGGGCGATCGCCCAACCGATCTAACTCGGTTTACATACCACACATATTAGCTTTTTGTCAACAGTATATCGAAAGAAAATTAATTTTATGGAATTTTGACATCGATCTTCTTCCCGATCTCCTAGATAACTAAAGCCTTCTTCCTTCTGCCATAACTTTAGGGATACTTAACTGATTGATAGGAAATTTGATAAAGATTTACAAAAAAAACGTGCAAGAATGGAAACAATAAGGTATGAGTCACTGACAAGGAGGCACGTTATGGTAGCGCTGACTGAACGAGTCCAACGCAGATTGACGGTGGAAAAAGTCGAAATTGCCACTGATACAACGACAATCCGATGCTTAGACTGGGATAGAGACCGCTTTGATATTGAGTTCGGACTCAAAAACGGTACAACTTATAACTCATTTATCATTCGCGGTGAAAAGACAGCCCTCGTCGATACCTCTCACGAGAAATTTCGCCAACAATATTTAGACACTCTGACGGGGGAAATCGACCCAAAACAGATTGACTATATAATTATCAGCCATACCGAACCCGACCACAGCGGTTTAGTTAAAGATGTGCTAGCCCTAGCACCCCAAGCAATTGTCGTCGGCGCAAAAGTAGCAATTCAATTTTTAGAAAACCTGATACACCAGCCCTTTGAGCGACTGGTAGTCAAAAATGGCGACAAACTAGATTTAGGAAACGGTCACATTATCGAATTTGTATCGGCACCGAACTTGCATTGGCCCGATACTATTTTCAGCTACGATGCTAAAACTCAAGTGCTATTCACCTGCGATGCTTTCGGGATGCACTACTGTACCGACAGCACCTACGATGACGATTTAGCAGCGGTTGAGGAAGATTACCACTTTTATTATGAGTGCTTGATGGCTCCTAACGCGCGATCGGTCTTAAGTGCGATGAAGCGGATGGCCGACTTAGGAGAAATAGGTACTGTGGCGACCGGTCACGGCCCCTTGCTGAGGTACAACGTAGTAGAACTCACCGGGCGCTACAAAAAATGGAGCCAAGAACAAACCAAAGCAGAAACCACAGTAGCAGTATTCTACACATCCGACTACGGATTTAGCGATCGCCTCAGCCAAGCCATCGCCCACGGAATCACCAAAACCGGTGTAGCCGTAGAAATGATGGATTTAAAAATCGCCGACTTACAAGAAGTGCGCGAACTCGTGGGTACAGCCGCCGGAATCGTGATTTGTTCCCCGCCAAGTACCGGCGCTGCTGCGGTGAACGCTGAAGCAGCCATCAACACAATTTTAGTAGCAGCAAACAACAAACAATCCTTCGGTTTGTGCGAATCCGGCGGAGGCGATGACTCATCAATTTATCCGCTGCGAAACAAATTCAAAGAGTTGGGTTTAAAAGAGATATTTCCCAACATTTTGATTAAAGAAACACCAACAGAAGCGATTTATCAACTGTGCGACGAAGCCGGCACCGACTTAGGACAGTGGCTGACACGAGACAAAGCCGTCAAACAGATGAAAGCTTTGGATAGTGATGTCGATAAAGCCTTGGGACGAATCAGCGGCGGACTGTACATCATCACCGCCCAAAAAGGCGAGGTTAGCGGTGCGATGCTAGCTTCTTGGGTAACGCAAGCCAGCTTTAAACCACTGGGTTTAACAATAGCAGTTGCGAAGGATAGGGCGATCGAATCCATGATGCACGCGGGAGACAAATTCGTGTTAAACGTGCTAGAAGAAGGCAATTATCAAACCTTAATGAAGCACTTCTTAAAACGTTTTCAACCAGGTGCCGATCGATTTGCCGGAGTAAAAACCCAACCAGCAAGCAACGGTTCTCCCATTCTGACAGATTCCTTAGCGTATATGGAATGCGAAGTAGTCAGCCGGATGGAACTTTCAGACCATCACATCGTATATGCGACAGTAGATAACGGCCGCGTATCCAATCCCGACGCACTCCCCGCAGTGCACCACCGGAAAGTCGGAAATCACTATTAGGAAGTTCGGCAACGGATTTTGTAACGGATGTAACGGATGTTCAGCAACGGATTCGCAAGGGGATAGAAGGAAGAAAAAATTAGCTGGTTAACCATCTTTTGTTTTTTTTCCTCTCTTCTTTCTTTCTCTGCGTTCTCTGCGCCCTCTGCGGTTAATAAAAAAAAATCTCATTCACAAAATCAATAGCATTGCTGTAGCAAAAATAATAGAAATAGGTGCAATCAATGACTAACACTTTGACTCCCAAACCCCCATCTAATACCAAACCCCGCGACGTGCAATTTGTCCAAATTGCAGCAGATACAGCCGCAGTGCGATCGCGAACTTGGGACAGACTAAAATTTGAAGTAGAATATTCCCTGCAAAGGGGAACAACAGCAAATAGCTACATCATTCAAGCCGACAAAACAGCTTTGTTCGACCCGCCGGGGGAATCTTTCACTCAAAACTATCTGGAATGTTTGCAGAAGCGGGTGGATTTAAAAAAGCTAGATTATGTAATTTTGGGGCATTTTAATGCTAACAGATCGGTAACAATTAAAGCTCTGTTAGAATTGTATCCTCAAATAGCATTTGTTTGCACAAATCCAGCCGCGATTAGCTTGCGAGGTGCTTTTCCAGAGCAAGAATTAAACATTATGATCGTCCGAGGGGAAGAAAGACTCAACTTAGGAAAAGGTCACGAATTAAGATTCATCGCCACTCCTACTCCCCGCTGGCCAGACGAACTTTGCACTTATGACCCGCAGACTCGAATCGTGTTTACTGATAAACTATTTGGAGCTCATGTTTGTGGCGATCAAGTATTCGATGAAGGGTGGAGTGTTTACAGCGAAGACAGACGCTATTATTATGACTCTCTCCACGCATCTCAGGCGAAACAAGTGCTGGCGGCAATGGATAAGTTAGCCGATTTGTCAACAGCATTTTATGCTCCGGGTCATGGCCCGATCGTCCGTTACGGCCTCCACGAACTCAGCAATTTGTATCGGGAATGGAGCCAACAACAAAATTCAAAAGACTTGACAGTTGCGTTGATTTATGCTTCTGCTTACGGAAATACGGCAACTTTAGCGCAGGCGATCGCCAAAGGAATTACTAAGGCGGGTGTTGCGGTGGAAACCATCAACTGCGAATTTGCCGAACCGGGAGAAATTCAAGAGGCGATCGAGAAATGCGCGGGATTTATCATCGGAACTCCCACCCTCGCAGGACACGCACCGACGCAAATTCAAACGGCTTTGGGAGTTGTCTTATCTACAGCAACCAAGAGCAAACTAGCTGGTGTTTTCGGTTCTTTTGGCTGGAGTGGAGAGGCGATCGACTTAGTAGAAAGTAAGTTAAAAGATGCTGGCTATCGCATCGGATTTGAACCGATTCGAGCGAAATTTAAGCCGACTGCTGCGACGATTCACGAGTGCAAAGAAGCGGGAACGGATTTTGCTCAAGCTTTGATTCGATCGCAAAAATTGCGGGCCCCAAAACCGACATTGACTGGGGGGAGCGATCGCACAGAACAAGCAGTAGGAAGACTGGTGGGTTCCCTGTGCGTACTCTCGGCCAAGCGGGGGGATGTCAGCAGCGCCATGCTCGCATCATGGGTATCACAAGCAACGTTCACTCCTCCGGGGTTGACTATTGCGGTGGCGAAGGATCGGGCGATCGAAGCTTTGATGTATGCCGGCGATAAATTTGTGCTGAATATTCTAGCAGAAGGGAGACAGTTACGCAAGTATTTCATGAAAAACTTTGCTCCAGGAGAAGACCGATTTGCGGGAGTCGAAACGATAGAAGCTAGCAATGGTTGTCCGGTGTTAAGTGATGCTTTGGCTTATCTAGAATGTGAGGTGGTGAGTCGGATGGAATGTGGCGATCATTGGGTAGTTTATGCAGCAGTTGAAAATGGTCATTTGTTGAAAAATGACGGGGTGACAGCAGTGCACCACCGGAAATCTGGGAGTCATTATTAAGCTACGGCTAGGACAAGGCAATGCCTTGTCCCTACCCCAATTAATTGTAGGGACACGGCAATGCCGTGTCCCTACAAATATATCGAAGGGTGTGAGTAGGGGGTGACGAAAGATCGGACTC
>DPLL01000246.1 GCA_003542015.1 Microcoleaceae cyanobacterium UBA9251
CCCAAAGTTTGTCCTTAAGAATCTCCGTGTCTTTAGACCGGGGAGTGTCAATCAGAATTCTGAACTCAGGCTCCCAACTTCCTGGTAGAATTTTTAGTGTTTATCAAACATTGGTCAATGGGATCGACACGCGCAAGAATTGCAATAGACGCTATGGGCGGGGATCATGCCCCCGCCGAAGTTGTGGCGGGAGCGCTCAAAGCACAAGAAGAATTAGGCGTAGAGATTTTGCTAGTGGGTGATCCACAGCAAATAGAAGCCTCGCTCCTGCAACAAGACGCGATCGGCCGCGTCTGTAAAGGTCAGCTAGAAATCGTTCCTTCAGAAGGAACGGTGGAAATGCACGAAGAACCTTTGAGTGCCCTCAAACGCAAGCCCAAAGCTTCGATTAACGTAGCGATGAACTTGGTGAAGCACCAGCAAGCCGATGCTGTGGTGTCCGCCGGTCACTCCGGCGCTGCTATGGCTGCGGCCCTGCTGAGATTAGGGCGAATACCCGGAATCGATCGCCCCGCGATCGGTGCGGTGTTGCCGACAATGATACCGGGCCGCGCTGTACTGATTCTCGATGTCGGCGCGAATGTGGACTGCCGCCCCAAATTTTTGGAGCAGTTCGCTGTTATGGGAACTATTTACAGCCAGTACGTGCTGGGCGTCGCCGAACCCAAAATCGGTTTGCTCAACATTGGCGAAGAACCTTCTAAAGGTAACGACGCTGCGGTACGCACTCACCAGTTATTGGTGGACAATCCTCACATTCCTTTTGTGGGGAATGCCGAAGGCCGCGATGTACTATCGGGGAACTTCGACGTGATTGTCTGCGACGGGTTTGTCGGCAACGTTTTGTTGAAGTTTGCTGAAGCGGTGGGCGAAGTCGTGGTGCAAGTGCTTAAGGAAGAATTGGCTGCGGGACTCCAAAATCAAATTAGCGCTCCCCTACTGCAAGAAAGCCTGAGAGGGTTTAAGCAGCGGGTAGACCACGTTGAACACGGCGGCGGTTTGCTGTTGGGCGTTGCTGGAGTTTGCATTATCAGCCACGGTTCGTCTCAAGCTGCTTCAATTTGCAATGCTGTTCGTTTGGCTAAGGGAGCTATTGACAACCAAGTGCAGGAGCGAATTCTGCTGGAATATCGCAAAAGCGCTCTGGAACAAGAAGCTAGGAATTAGAGGCAGTACGCGGGAATTAAAAATTAAAAATGTCCAATTAAAAATGTAAGCTTAAACAAGCTGTTTTGCTTAAATAGGACTTACGCACGCTTGAGGGAATTCTGTCATCGTCCTGAGCCTTTCGTTCCTCAAGGTAAACTCACGGAAGGATCGCGCAGGATCGCTGAGATGTCTGAGATGCTTCATGATCCTGCGATCGCGCTCAGGACTCAGCATGACAGTTGAGTGCGTAAGTCCTGTTAAAAAAAGTAATTTCAGTCCTGTCAAAAAGACTTTTAATTTGTAGTTTTTAATTTTTAATTTCTCGACCGACAGCGAGTAAATGGAGAGGAATGTTGCAGCAATCAGGGTTCGGCATTGTCGTCACGGGTAGCGGTTCTTGTACGCCGCAGGTTTCGCTGGATAATCACGGTTTGAGTCAGATTGTGGAAACCTCTGACGAGTGGATAGCGGCGCGAACGGGAATTCACTCCCGCAGATTGGCGACTGATCGAATGTCTTTGTGCGATTTAGCCACAGAGGCATCTCAAAAGGCGATCGCCATGGCAGAAATTTTGCCGACTGATATCGATTTGATTATTTTGGCTACCTCAAGCCCTGACGATTTGTTTGGTAGTGCTAGTCAAATTCAATATCGGTTGGGCGCGACAAAAGCTGTGGCTTTTGATTTGACAGCAGCTTGTTCGGGCTTTGTTTTTGGTTTAGTGACAGCCTCCCAGTTCATTCGGACAGGGGTTTATCAAAATGTGTTGCTGATCGGAGCGGATATTTTATCTCGCTGGGTGAATTGGTCCGATCGAGGTAGTTGCATTTTATTTGGAGATGGGGCGGGTGCGGTAGTATTGCAAGCTTCAGAAACCGATCGCCTGTTGGGATTTGAAATTCGCAGCGACGGCACCCAAAATTCCTCTCTCAACTTGGCTTACAAAGGAGAGTCAAAAGAATTAATAGATGGCGTCAGGATCGGACAAGGTGCATTTCAACCCATCACCATGAATGGTCAAGAAATTTATCGGTTTGCTGTGCGGAAAGTCCCGGAAGTGATCGAAAAAGCGATGTTTCGGGCAAATATCAACGTCACAGACATTGACTGGCTGCTGTTACACCAAGCTAATCAGCGGATTCTCGATGCAGTGGCTCAAAGGCTAAAGATTCCGCCGGAAAAAGTCATCAGCAATTTGGCAAATTACGGCAATACCTCAGCGGCTTCTATTCCCCTGGCTCTAGATGAAGCTGTGCGTCAGGGTAAAGTTAAAGCGGGCGATACTATTGCTGCGGCTGGCTTCGGTGCTGGTTTGACTTGGGGGGCGGTGATTTTTCAATGGGGAAGGTAAATATTGGCTAGCCGGCTGTTGGCGATCGCCCTGTTTTTGAGTGGGAGACTGAAAATCCTGTTTTGGCGCGATCGACTTTCCCCGGATTGAAGCTGGGTAATTATCCTGTCAATATTAATTTGATGCCACCAGCCCAAAGAAATTAGACAAATTCACCAAAAAAATCGCAGTTATATGTTATAATTGTGAGTCGCGCATAGAGAGTTAGTCAACCGAAAGATAGTGGATACCAGCCAGCGAAATTATGAGCTAGAAACAAATAACTCTTTTAAATAACATCCGCAATCACCAATTAGCAACTACCAATTAGCAAATTACCGGAAAAATGACTAAAACAGCATGGGTATTTCCCGGACAAGGTTCCCAGGCGATCGGGATGGGTGCAGACTTATTAAACTTGCCAAAAGCCAAAGCCAAATTTGAGCTAGCAAAAGAGATTTTAGGCTGGTCTGTCCCGGAAATTTGCCAAGAAGAAGCAAAACTCTCTCGGACTCTCTACACTCAGCCTTGTTTGTACGTGATCGAAAGCATTTTGACCGATTTAGTGCGCGAAAAGTTCGATCGCCCCGCAGTGGTTGCAGGTCACAGTTTAGGAGAATATGTTGCCCTTTACGCAGCAGGTGTTTTTGACTTTGAAACGGGATTGCGCTTAGTTAAACGCCGCGCCGAACTCATGGAGAATGTCTCCGGCGGGCAAATGGTGGCTTTGATCGGATTTGACAGACAGGAACTAGAACTGCAAATTCAATACAGTCGAGACGTGGTGCTGGCCAACGATAACAGCGAAGCACAAGTCGTCATTTCTGGAACGCCGACAGCAGTAGAAGAATTGCTTGCCAAAATCAAAGTCAAACGCGCAGTTAAATTGAATGTTTCCGGCGCGTTTCACTCTCCCCTGATGTCACCAGTGGCCGCGGAGTTTCAACAAGTTCTAAAATCTGCAAGGTTTTCAGATGCTAAGATGCTGGTGCTCTCTAACTCTGAACCGTCAGCCACTACAAGCGGAGCTACTTTGAAGCAGCGGTTGACTCAGCAGATGACCAAAGGCGTGCGCTGGCGTGAGATTTCGCTGCAATTACCACTACAGGGAATCGATCGCGTGGTGGAAATTGGCCCCGGGAAAGTCCTGACAGGTTTGATTAAACGGACAACTCCAGATTTAACACTCGTAAATGTTAGCAGTTTTGCAGATTTGCCAAAATAATCTGTTGTTAACCTAAAAAAAACAGAATACGCAGATACCCGACTTGTTTAAGCAGTCGGGGATCTAATGATCGATCGGTCAGTCGGGCGATCGGCAAATCCTGATGTAGACTGGGGGTAAAAATCAAACTGATCCGGTACTTATATGAAAAAACTTCTTTACTGGTTGATGGGCGAAAAGGCAGGCAGAACCATAGTGCGTGGAACTGGATGTGGGGAATCCCCGTAGAATCCGGTGGTAAGGTGGCGGTGGCGGTGGCCGAAGAGCAAAACTTAAGTGCCAAATAGTTTGCTAAACTTATCCATAGTTAATCACGCTTGAGGAAGTGATATGTTTGCTGTTAAACGAGCGCTAAAATTGAATAACAACGAAGCGACTTTGATGGCAAGACACGCAGGATTCCGGCGCGTAGTATTTAACTTTGGGTTGAGTTTGCGGACTCAAATGTATAGTGAGGGGAAATTTACCGACTCGAAGGTCATCAACGAAGTCAAAAAAGTTCTCACCAACTACGTCAAGAAAAAGCCTGAATTCGGCTGGATGAACCAGTTGTCTAGCCGAGTTTACCAAAACGCTTTGATTGACTTGAAGGATGCGTTCAGTCGATATCGTTCTGGTTCTTCAGGTCATCCGAAGTTTGCCAGTCGCCGAGACGGTCAATCTTTTACGGTTGATTCGTCTAACGGCAAAGTTTTGTTAAATGCTGGTAAAACTATCAAGATTCCTACTTTGGGAACTTTTCGGCTTTTTGAGCCATTAGAGTGTAGTTTTGTCTCTCAAACTTTCACGATTTCAAAAGAAGGAAATCGCTGGTTCGTTTCTTTTTGCGTTGATGCAGAACGTCTCCCGGTTCCGCAACCTGAAAGTTCTGTAGGAATTGATGTCGGCATCAAGTCATTTGCCACGCTGTCAAATCAGCAGGTTTTTGATGCGCCAAAGCCGTTAATAGCCAGTGCGAAAACCAAGCTTGCTACTTTGCAGCGCCAAGCATCTAAACAGGTAAAAGGCTCTAAGAATCAGCGCAAAACTTACAATAAAATTAGCCGACTCCATGCAAGAATAGCTCGTATTCGCCTCGACTTTCTCCATAAGTTGACAACTTATTTAGCCCAAACTTTTAAGCTGATTAAGATGGAAAATTTGAAGGTCAAGGGAATGATGGCGAATCCTAAGTTAGCTGGAGCAATATCTGACCTTGGTTTTTACGAATTTAAACGTCAAATCGACTACAAATGTCGAATGTATGGAGCCCGTTTGGTACTGGTAGACCAGTGGTTTCCTAGTACCAAAACTTGCTCAAATTGTGGCAGCAAAAAAGATAGGCCACTAAGCGTTCGGACTTTTGATTGTCCTGCTTGCGGCATATCTTTAGATCGGGATTTTAATGCAAGTGTTAATATTTTAAATTGGGAACCCTCGGCTTGAGGGGGATAGCCTACTTATCTTGGGATTAGTCGTCTACCCAACAGCGTAGGAAGTGAACTTTGGATTATATCTAAAGATAGCTTTAGATAGGTTTAGGTAAGTTTTACGAAGCAGGTTAATCGCAGGCTGCAAATGTTAGACGGCTCCAACAACCAATAACTTTCGTAACTTTCGCAATCAAGGAGAATTTATGGCTAAGAGTAGCGGGCCTCCCCCCATAGTTTTTATTTTGTTATTTTTCTTGCTCGCCGGTGGCGGCGCGTTCTTTTTTCTGAACAAACCAGCCGAGAATGCTAATAATACACCCACTCCCACACCCGCAAGCGGTGGTGGAGCCAATCAGCTTCCCGTCGCGCCAGTAGCCGGTGGTGCTGCGCCTGTTTCGGCTAGTTCCTTTGCGCTTCCAGCTTCTGTTGCTGCGGGTACGGCGGTGAGAATTGACGGTTCTACCAGTATGGTGACAATCAACCTGAACCTTAAGAAGGGCTTTCAAGGCAGGTTTACCGGCACTACAGTCGATACCAAAGCAAATGGTTCTGCAAAGGGAATTCAAGATTTGGTGGCGGGAACAGCCGATATTGCTGCGGTATCGCGACCTTTGAACGCTCAAGAACAAGGTCAGGGTTTGGTCGCAGTGCCCCTTGCCCTAGATACGATCGCCCTTGTAGTTGGCGCGAACAACCCCTTCAAAGGAGGTTTAACCGTCGATCAAGTTCAAGATATTTTCAAGGGAACTGCTCAAGATTGGTCGAAAGTCGGTGGTCCGGCGGGCCCGATTAAAGTAATTAATCGACCAGAAGTTAGCGGCACTCACCAGACGTTTAAAGAACAAGTTCTGAACGGTGGTAATTTTGGTACGGGGCCAAATATTACTACGCTCGATCGAGATGCGACAACTCCCCTGTTGCAAGCTTTAGGGAATAACGGCATTGGCTATGCGACTTTCGCTCAAGTAGTCAATCAGAAAACAGTGCGGGTTGTGCCCGTAGACGGTGCGACGCCGGATGCTGGTAATTATCCTTACAAGCGGCAATTGTACTACGCTTACAAAAATCCTCCCAGCCAAGCAGTTAAGGATTTCTTGGGTTACGCGACTTCCCCTGAAGGACAAAAAGCGATGCTGGCCGAAAATTGAGCCTTGGCAAAGTTTTGACATTCAGGAGCTACATTCCTGGATGAACTCCAACTAAAGAAACCGGGTTTTTTTACCAAAAGACGCATTGTTACCGACAGATTCGATAAAAAACCCGGTTTCTGGACTCTCATGCGTCTAGGCTGATAGGCTAATATTCGATGTAATTTAAAATCTCAGGTTTTTCTGTGAGCAAAAGTCGCGAACCTGTGGAGAGTTTAATTCTCTACTATTTATTCAAATGGTCAATTGTCAGCCCGATGCTGCACCTGTACTTTCGGGGCCGCATCTACGGTGCTGAAAATGTTCCCAACTCTGGGCCGCTGGTGGTAGTCAGCAATCATGCTAGCGATTTTGACCCGCCTATTTTGTCGAATTGCATGAGGCGTCCGGTGGCTTTTATGGCGAAGGAAGAGTTATTTAAAGTGCCTATTTTGAAACAGGCGATCGCCCTTTATGGCGCTTATCCAGTCAAACGGGAAAGTGCCGATCGCAGTGCAATTCGATCGGCTATCCAATATTTGGAAAATGGCTGGGCGACAGGGGTTTTTTTGCAAGGAACAAGAACGCCTGACGGCAGAATTACTGAACCGAAATTAGGTGCTGCACTGATAGCTGCTAAGGCTAAAGCACCGCTGTTACCTGTTAGTTTGTGGGGAACTCACGCCATTGCGTTAAAAGATTCTGGATTGCCGCTTTCGGTGCCACTGACTGTACGAATTGGGAATTTAATTGAAGCGCCTACTTCCTCGGATCGCGCGGAGTTGGAAGCGTTGACTCAAAGATGTGCTTCTGAGATTAATGCTATGCACGATATGGGGCGGTGAATTCGCGGGTAAGTTGTTGAGCATTAAAATTTCACCTTTCGGGCTGGCTCTCCAGCCCACCCCACAAGAGTTTGAACAAATAGGATTGATAAATTAGATGGGCGACAGCTTAACAACTTGCTTTGCTACCGAATTCTGGCTTGGCTGAAGTTCGCACCCGTATAACCAGTAGTTAACCACAGAATAGCTCTCGCGCCATCACGAACTGCTTTTTCCATCGGTTCAGGAGCTCGACCCGAAGGCACTGCCACAGGCTTAAATCTAATGCCTCGGCTGCCGAGAACAATCTCGCCGATAATCTGAGCTCGGCGCATATGATCGTCAGAAGTGATCAGATACACGCTGTCAATCCCTCGATCGCCCAATTCATCTACCAGGGTGGTAAAATTTGTCACCGTATCTACAGCTCTGTAGTCCAAATGCACGCGATCGGACTCAATCCCCGCTTCTGAAAACACCCATTCTGCGAACTCTGGATTACTCCCAGAAGACACCCAAATCGGCAACTGAGGATGCTTGCGAGCAAATTGGGCGGCAAACACCTCTCGCTCCGTATCCCCACCTAGAACTAACAAAGCTTGGGGTCTTTGAAATTCGCTCTTGAGTTGCTGATACCCAAACCAACACACCGTCAACAGTGCTAGCAGTAGCCGAAAATTGCGTGAATTCGTCAAACGCTTGTAGCGCCGCTTGTTTAAATTGATTCTTAACCACATCTAAAACTATAAAAATTTTTCGTAGCTAACACAGGAAACATTAACAAAAAATACCGCATCTATAACCCACTAACAGGAATTAAAAATTAAACATCATCCCAGGGGTCCCACGCGGATATACAGCAGATTCGACATTTATGAAGGACACCGCGCGATCGATCTATCCCCACCGTAGGGGCACTCCAAGAGCCCTTCTTTGTGTCAACTTAAACTCAAACCCAGTCAGAGACTGCT
>DPLL01000170.1 GCA_003542015.1 Microcoleaceae cyanobacterium UBA9251
AGGGAGCAATGACTCTCATCGCCTTAACAGCCTTGGCGGTTGCTATAGTTCTCGAATATTCGAGCTTAGTGTACCGAACCCTATACTACCGATAATAATTAGAGTGGCGTCACATAGGAAGCAGATGCTTGCAGTTGCGAAAACATATTCGCCTTTGAGACATTGACGCAAAACGTGTTTTGAGCACCAATGGCGACTATTAGTCCAGCAAACAAGGTAAACCCGTTAAGGAATACAATCGGTAAAAACTCAGGCATTTTACACAACCTCCTTTAGCATTTGGACTTTGGACAAAAAAGATGACGTTCGTCGCGTAAATTATGATTCTGTTGGCGAATTGCGATATACCTCTGGCGTCTGCTCTTCGGGCGATCGCATCTAGCAAAATTGTCTAGATGGTTTGGAGTCTTAAGCATTTATGCCTGGTCAAAGGATATTCTGAAGCGCGATCGCACTTTTTAACTCATCGATTCATGCAAGTGCAGACTCCAACCAAGCTATTACATCCTCTTGAGTCGTAAAATCTAACAAAGCTTCTCCTAAATCATCTAACTGTTCGCCAGATAACTGCTGGATATTAGCTTCAATTTCCGGTGCAACCTCGCCCACGCGCCGCACAAAAGCGGCTACATTGAGTACCTGCATTTCCACAATCACTGTTTTGTTGCCGGTGATTTTAGCTTTGACATCCAGGTAAGTGTCTTTCAATCCTGTAACGCTGGCTGCTGAATCATGGTCAATGATTTCTAGGTCTTGAATTGTGGGTTCTCCGTCATAGAGCATTGCATTCAAGAAGCTAATCAAAATTTCGGGATGTTCGGAGGAGCCGAATATCCTTTTGAAGGCAAAATCTGTTTTGGGACTGATAAAACGCATATATAGAAAGAAGAAGGAAGTTCAGCAACGGATTCTATAACGGATGTAACGGATGTAACGGATGTAACGGATGTAACGGATGTCAGTCAGAAAGAAGAAGTCGATGTGAAAATGCCATACTTGAGCGATTTTTAGGTTTGTAGTTGCGCTGAGCGCGAGTCAACGCGCAACTACAAAGCTTTTTTCAATGTGACACTTGGCCTGAGTCCTGTATGTAAATGGAGCTATCAGCCAGTAGCTCGATCGGCATTTTCAGCCGACATCACTAGCTTTCCAGCTATGTCCATCGTCGCTAGCTTCAGCACTTCATTAAAAGCTAAACCCCGAATTTTTAGCTCCCATCGAATGCCTTTTGCTTTCATCCGCTTGGCTTTCCGCATATCGACATCAGCAGCTTTTTGATGCAAGAGTAAATATTTCATTGCTGCTGTGGCTTCATCTTTTTTGGGATATCCAATATACGCAATAAATCCGCCGTTCCAGTGATTGGCGTTGCGGATGCTGCTAATAGTAGCAACTCTCGGACTAAAGCGGTTCCAATAAAAGTCGCTGTATCCGATCCACTGAGTTTTAACTTGGAGTTGGTTTGCCATTTGACTTAACTCCTATAATTTTTTGTGCGGGGGTTAACAGTAGCGATTTGGTGCTGCTATTTAAATTATAGCAAATTATTCAGGAATTGGGAATTGGGGAATTGGGAATTGGGGAATTGGGGAATTGGGAATGGGGAATTGGGAATTGGGAATTGGGAATTGGGAATTGGGAATTGGGAATTGGGGCCTCCGGGTATGTATTCCCAGGCTCTGACTGGGAACAAGGAATGACTAATGACTAAAATCTCAATTCGTATTCGACTGTTCCGCGATTTTCTCCTTGAAAATCTGTGGAACCACGCAACAAGATTTTGTCGCTCAAACGATACCTTACATTAAATTCAGTCGGCTGATTTGCTGACAAAATCCGAATTATTGATGCCGAAATATTGCGCGTAATGTCAACTCCAACTTCTAAACCTAAACCGAGAGAACCCGCACCAGATGCAGAACCAGAACTAGCAGTTACCGCTTCGTTGCTTCTGATTCTAGTGGGAAATAGGCGAAATTCACTCAATCCTGTGGCATTAGTAATCGCAGATTGAAGGTTGTTAAATAAACCGGCACCGGCTAAATTTGCGATCGCCAATGTACTGTCTCCTTGTCCCAAAGTCTGCACGAAACTGCCACCCAATAGCGCTACAATCTCTGTTTCTGATCGACTCGGAGAACTCCTCAACTCCAGACTCTGGGCCAACTGAGAAGCCTTTCCCCGAACCGAGGCTTGAATCCGTACACTCCGCACATTGCCAAAAGTTATCGGTTCGTCTGCTATTTCGGATGCTACAGATGTTCCGGGTGTCCGAAACCGCGTTACTTCCTGTACCGAAGTTGCTAATCTCACATCCAGCGTCGGATCGAGTCTTTGTGCTGGTACAAAGGTAGCAGTTTGCGGGTACCCTCGATCGAGTCTAAACTGCGTCGTAAACAAATTCACCGAACCCGAAGTCAGGCGAATCGTACCAGCAGGGCGAATATCGTCTAGGGTGCCGTTTACTGTCAAACCCCCAGTCGCCTGAAAATCCAATATCGGTGCACTGGTGACTCGAATTCCTGTTCCCAAATTCAGCCGCAAATCATTCAAACCAATTTCAAACTGGGAAGGGATAGAAGCAGGGGAAGGGGAAGGGCTCGGAGTGGAAGCAGAATCGGGAGAAGCAGGGGAAGGGGAAGAGCTCGGAGTGGAAGCAGAATCGGGAGAAGCAGGGGAAGAATCGGGAGAAGAAGCTAACTGCGTTGTTCCGCCGGCGCTGGGTAAAAATACTTCGCCGTTATACAATTCAATATTGCCGCTCAACTGCGGGCGCAAAGCCGTGCCCGTTGCTTGCACGCTTCCGACTACGCCACCACGGTACAATCCTCTGAGATTGATGGCTAACTTGTCAAGATTTACGGCCAAGGGAGTAGCCGCATCGACATCGCCCTCAGCAAAAGGCACCGACAGCGGAATCACACCAGCGGCCACAACTTGTCCTGCACTCAATTGTCCCTGAATTCCTTCTACCCGAATCCGATCGCCCTCAAAACGCACCGCCCCAGTCAGCCCTGTCAGCGGTTCTGGGAAGGCTCTCGCCCGGACGGTTGCATTTTCAAAATTAGCTATTCCTTCAGCTACAGGCCGTTCCAGCGTCCCGGAGACGCGAATTTGCACCTGTCCCTTACCACTAATCCAAGCAATTTGTGGAGTCAGCACATTAATAATTGCTAATCCTTCATTTTGCAAATTTGCCCTCAAATCTATTAGATTGTTGTCGGCTTTTACCGTGGCAAAAGGCAACTCAAAAGGCAAACTGCCGGTGACATCAATCGGTTCAGTTTGAGTTACCAAAGCGCTGCCGCCAAAATTCAGGCGGGCGTTGCTGTAACTGAAACCGCCATCGGCTTTTTTAATCGGTTCTCTGTTTAGCGTACCGTCAAGCAAACTCAATTCCCCGGCTAGTTGCGGATTGGCTAAAGTGCCGGCCAAGTTCGCCCGCAAATTCAAATTGCCGGTGACATCCACAAAGGGCAATTCCACCAGTTTTGCTAACTCTTCGACTGGGACATTTTCTACTCGCAACTGACCGGATTGAGCTTTTTGGCCGAGTTGTCCAGAAAAGCCGATCGCACTTTTTCCAGATCGAATTTCCAGAGGCAAAATAGTTAGAATCCCGTCCTGAAAACCGCCCTCAATGCTGAATTGTTGGGCGACATATTTACCCCACTGCCAGTTATCGCCTTTGACATTAAATTTAGCTTGAATTCCGGTTTGCAAAGAACCAGCTACGGCAATTTCCCCGCCAAAAGTGCCTTGCAATTGATTCAACGGAGGCAATGGTTCCGATGATTTAATGGCTTGCTGCTGTTTGAGAATTTCTTCAATTTCTGCCAAGCGCTGCAACTGTTCGATTAACGGGGCTTCCGGCACGCCCACAGCCACTGTTTGGACGTCTGCCGCCGTACCATAAACGGGTGATTTTAAGCCTCTGGTCAAGTCGCCTAAATTAAAATATTGCAAGGCGGCTAAAACTTGTTGCAGATTTCCCTGCTGGATGTTAACTTTCCCGGCAAATTCCGGGTTTGCGCCGGCTTTAAGATTGCCAGAAATCAAGTATTGACCGGTGTCTTGGCGGAATATGCCGTTGTTGAGAGTGGCGTTACCGTTAGCGTAGCTAAATTCTGCCTGGAAACTGTCACCTTTAATATAGCCGATCGCCGGTTGGGCGATCGCAATTTGTCCAGTTGCTTGCAAAGTTGCTGGATTCAAAGGCATTTTCCAACCGGGTACATTCACTTGTCCCGAAACAGTACCAGTTATCGACTCCAAACCGGCATCTTTACCCGGTGATAGATTCAAAGCTGCGAGGGAGAAATCGCTTAAATTGACTCGCAGAGTTTCGCCCTCAGTTTGGCCGCTAGCCACAGATTCCCCGCGTTTGACTAAGAAAGATGTCGGGAGGAAAGATTGATTTAAGGCTACTTCGATTTTGTCGCTGGCGCCGGCTAGACGCAAATCTACGCTTTTACCAGAACTTGCATTCACAGTACCCGCCAGTATGGGGTCAAAAGCTACCTGATTTACGGCTAAATCTCGCACTTCCACGTCGCCAACTAAGTTGATTGCGGCGAGGGTGCCGGTGAGGCGGCCGACAAAATCGACATTGCCGCGCAGGGGAAGATTATTCTCTGAAGACTTTTTGACACCAATTGGTGTCAAAAATCTGAGTTGTTCTGCCGGTAAGGCTTCCAGGTTAAAGTTGGAGAGTTTGACATTCAAATCTAGATTAGAAATCGAAGGCAATCCTTTACCTGCGAGTTCGACATTTACAAAGCCATTTGCTGTCAAACCAGGAGTTGTAGCGTTTTCAATTTCCACCCGTTTACCATCCCAATTAAATATTGCCTCAAGAGGTTGTTTGAGAAATGGCAATTCCGAGATGCGAAAACTACCACCGGCGCGGACTGTTTCCGGGGAAGCTGCGATCGGACCAGACAAATTTAGATTACCGTTAAATAGTCCTCGGAGTAGGGGCAAACTTTGGGCCCCTGAGACTAAACCTTGGGCTTGCAAGCTTGGGCGCTGGGCTTCAAAGGCTTGCTGGAAGCGATTTATAGCAATTTGGTCGCCGGCAATTGAGGCGCGCCAATTCCCCGATTCGGCTTGGGCTTTGGCATTGACAATTCCGCCACCGTTGGTAAGTCGAATTTGTCCTTCGCCGTTGGCGTTGATGCCGTTGGCGGTGAGATTTTCTACTGTTCCTAAAAAGCGGATTTTGCCGTCGAGATTGCCGTCAATTTCTGGTGGTAAATCTGCTGTCAGTAAGCCAGTTTGTTTGAGGGTTTGCTGGAGATTGGCTAGGGCGATGTCGTTGGTTTCGAGGAATGCTTGCCAGTTGCCGTTTTCTAATTTGGCTGTAGTGTCGATCGCCCCAAGTCCATTTGCCAAAATCCGCCCTTCCCCACTAGCACTAATTCCCTTTGTTGTCAAGTTATCTAAACTGCCTGCCGCTTGGAATTGACCGTTAATTCTGCCGTCAAATCCTGTGGGTAAAGTCGCGGTGAGGGGAAACAGTTGGAGATTGCGAATAGTTTGTTCTAAGCGACTGAGAATAGGGCGATCGACATCAGCGAAAACTTGCCAACGTCCAGCATCTAATTTTCCCTTAAAATCAACCGTACCGTCAGCAATATTTAATTTGCCACTGCTGTTAACGGCGATATCGGCGATGGTTGATTTGTCAAGACTTCCCGCCACTTGAATTTGATTGGATATTTGTCCGTCAATGGATTTGAGATTTTGGATTTTCGATTTGAGATTGTTGAGGTTGGCGACTGTTTGGGGGCTGTCAGCAGCCCAGGCTAAACCGACATCTAAAAGCGGTATTCCTAAATCTACCAAGCGGCTGAGGTTAGTGCGATCGGTTTCTACGATTCCTTGCCAATTTCCGGCGGCCAATTCTCCTTTAAAATTGACCAGGCTGTCGGCAATATTGAGTTGACCATTGCCGCTAACATTGATGCCACTCGCGGTCAAATTGTCAACATTTCCCGCCGCTTGAAATTGACCGGCTAGCTGTCCATCTAACGATTTGAGATTTTGGGTTTGGGATTTTAGATTGTTAAGATTGGCAGCAGTGGAATTGTTGGAATTACCAAGTGCTAGAAAGGGCAATCCCAGATCAATTAAGCGATTGAGATCAACTTTGTCAGTCTTGCCAAAAGCTTGCCAGCGTCCCGATTCTAGTTCGCCATTAACATTGACAATGCTGTCAGCAATATTCAACTTTCCTTGGCCACTAGCAGCGATCGCATTTAAACTCAAATCGTCCAGAGTTCCTGCCGCTTCGGCAGTGCCGCTGAACAAACCTGCTAATTCAGGTGGTAAAGAAAGTCCAGGCACAACTTGCTGTAAACTATTGATAGCAACTCGATCGCCCTTAATCAAAGCTTCCCACTGACGGTTATTTAACGCAGCATTCACATTCACATAACCGTCGCCAACTTTCACAATCGTATTTGGCAAATCCGCTGAATTGCGATCGGCACGAACTTCGCCACTAGCAGGAAAAGTCCCTTGTGGTGCTTGCCATTGAGCTCTAGCTTGAATGTTTTCTAAAGGGCCGAAAACTTGAGCCTTAGCTGAGACACTGCCAATCTTTACAGTAGCAGGAATTGGCAAAGCATAAACTTGGGCGATCGCATCTGCGGGCAAGTTTTCAGCTTGGAAGTCAAACACCAAACCCGATCGCGAATTCTCACTTCCCAAAGCAAGATCAACTTGACCCTTGCCACTAATTTTACCACCGGCAGCCGGCACTACTACAAGATCGCTTACAGCCAAAGCTAAAGATGAAAATTGTGGCCTCGAGGATGGAGAATTGGGAGTTGGCGATTGAGCCATTATCCTCCGTTCTAGTTTAAAGTTAGTGCTAATATTATTTAATTGCAGGCGATCGACTATTGTCGGTTTTGTCGAGCTGAGCGCACCTGCAAGTATCGGCTGTGCAACAGTCCCCGTCAGTTGTGCATCTACCTTCACTTCCCCCGCCACAGGAATTGGCAATACCACTTTTTGACCTAATTCTTGTTCCACGGCACTGACAACATTTGCCACAGCCACTGGTTGCACATTTGTGACCAGATTCAACCTAGCTTGCTCCAGATTAAAATTAGCTCCAGTGGCAACTGTTCCTGCTATTAACAGGGGAATTTGACCATAATTGGCAGCGAGGCGATCGACAATTAAATTAGTTCCCTGAAATCGCAACTCACCGCTGCTATTTTGTACTAACTGTTTCAGGGAATTAATACTTGCTCGCACTCCCTGAAAACTAGCCGTCCCCGTAATTCCAGAGATTTTATTGTCTCGGAATTGTACAGTCAAATTGCCATTTGCTAAACCACTTTGCCAAGCGATGCCGGGAACTTTCAACAAGCGAGCGAGGTCGGACAAAGGCAGGTTTTGACCTTGCACAAGCAGGTTAGTTTGAGCCGTAGGCAGCAGAGAATCAGCCTTGACTGCAAAATTGTCATTTTGAGTAAACTGACCGTTAAGCTCGTAAAGAACCCGCTGATTTTGCTCCAAAAATTTAGCGCTGCCATTTTTGATATTTACAGAAATCGGAGCCGAAGTTTTCTGTCCGACTGCTGGGTTGGGCACCAAAACAGCGGCGACATTTTCAACTCGTATAGCATCGATTTCTGTTTTAAATAAACCCGGAGGTTTCGGTGGAGCTATTTGAAGGTTAATCCAGCGGCCTTGAGTATCCTGTTCGATATAAGCGTTGGCTTTAACTAAAGTAATATCTAATTTGAGAGTGTGATTAAACAATAGTTGCCAGACCGAAAACTGCACTTCCACAGCTTCTGTGGAAGCATAGTCGGGATCGATCGCAGTTGCAGGTAAGTTCGATCGGCCAAATCGCAAACTCGTGGGAGAAAACCTTTCCAAACGTCCAACTTGCACAGGCCGCTTCAACAACTGACTAACTTCAGTTTCCACTAAAGGAGCTAATTTTTCGCGCACCCACGCCTGAGCAGCCACAAGCCCCATGAAAGCCAAGATGCCCAAGCCCGTACCGCTAAGCAGCAGCAGACGCCACCAGTGACGTCCGGGAGAGGGTGTGGGTTGATTTTTGCGATCGGGAGAGTTAGTCATGCTTGTCGCTTTCAGAGCTCAGAGAATTTAGGGAGTGAGGAAACCAGCCAATGTTAATCTCGCACCTCTTAAGGTAACATCCGCTTTGACTCTGCCGAATGCCTTCTACCTTCCTGTGACTGATGACTGAGTGGCTAAGAGCCTGGGCTTTGTATAATCTCAAGACTGACTCCCTCAAGTTAGGCTGTATCCAGAAACGTTTAGCAAACTTAATCAAATTCTTCTAATCACAACTCACCAACGCCTGCAACCAATTAAACTAGAGGTGGAACTTAAACAGGACTTGTGTAGATCAACCCCCAAGCCCATGCAAAAGGCGACCTATGTAGATTAGGCCCCGCTCGCTCTTTGATATACACCTGATTTTTTCATGCCCTGAGCATCTCCCCCAAGTCTCCTGTGAATGATGGGTCGATCGATTCTAAGATCAAAAAACGGTCGTTAAGAAAAAGTGTTTAAAGCTTATGCGAGTATTCGTCTTACTCTTCAATGCCCGCACCGAAAATGAGGGAATTCATACCATTCAGCTCGGCGATCGTAATAAGGTTCTGATGTTTGAGTCAGAAGACGATGCCATCCGCTTTGGCTTGATGTTGGAAGCTCAGGATTTCCCCGAACCCACTGTCGAGGCGATCGACGATGAGGAAATTAAGGAGTTCTGCGATAGTGTCGATTATGATTGGGAACTGGTACCGGCGGGCGCGCTGGAGATTCCGCCAGAAAACAATGTAACACAGAGAGAGTGGCAGCCGGAGGCGCAGGCAAAGCCGGATGCTGATGTCTCTCAAACCGAACTGGATTCTATTCGCCGTCGGCTCGAAGGACTTTTGTAAGAGTCAGCAGTCATTAGTCAGCAGTCATTAGTCATTAGTTTGCATTCAGGATTTTAGTGTTTGCAATAAGGACGAAGAGTCCTTATTGACTAAAAGCCAAACAGAGAGGAATCTTCGTCCTCACTACAAACTAATGCCTTGATCTAGAGGAATCTTCGTCCTCACTACAAACTAAGGACTGCTGACTAAGGACTGCTGACTAATGACTATTGACTAATGACTAATAAAAAAACATGAAGAATTTGGAAGAACGGGGGCATCTACTGACAGAACAAGTAAATGCCAATAGCGAGAATTTAGACCAACTAAGTTCGATCGAATTGGTGGATTTGTTCAATCGGGAAGACGCTCAAACCTTAAGCGCGATCGCCCGTGCCCGCGAGCATTTAGCCCAAACTATTGACATCGCCTCTGAATCTCTGCGTCAAGGAGGCCGCCTGTTTTACGTCGGTGCGGGTACTTCCGGGCGTTTGGGGGTGCTCGATGCGGCCGAATGTCCGCCCACCTTCTGCACGCCGCCAGAGCTCGTACAGGGCATAATTGCTGGGGGTGCGGGGGCCTTGGTGCGGAGTTCGGAGGATTTGGAGGATCGGGCCCAGGACGGGGAAAGTGCGATCGCCCACCGTCATATTACCAATCTAGATGTGGTTGTCGGCATTACTGCTGGGGGTACGACGCCGTTTGTCGCCGGTGCTTTACACGCAGCGCGCCAGCGGGGGGCGAAGACTATTTTTATGGCTTGTGTACCTGTCGAACAAGTGAGTTGTGAGGCGGATGTTGACATTCGCTTGTTAGTTGGCCCGGAGGTAGTGGCGGGTTCGACGCGCTTAAAAGCGGGTACGGTGACAAAAATGGCTTTGAATATTATTTCGACTGGGGTGATGGTGAAGCTGGGGAAGGTTTACGGAAATCGCATGGTTGATGTGGCGGTGACAAATAAGAAATTGCGCGATCGAGCCGTGAGGATGCTGCAAGATTTGACTGATTTGAACCGGGATGAGGCGGGTTTTTTGCTCGAAAAAAGCGGCAAGTCTGTGAAGTTGGCTTTGATGATCCACTGGACTGGTTTGGAGAAGGAAGAGTGCGATCTAATTTTGGGCAAATTTCAGGGGAATTTGCGATCGGCTGTAGCATCAATTGGTCATTAGTTATGGGTTATTAGTTATTTGTTATTGGTTATTTGTTACTCCCTTGGGCCTGCTAATAACCAATAACCAATCGCTGTTTTTAGATCCCCGACTTCTTGAAGAACAGGACTTACGCATTGTAACGGTGTCTCAATGGTTTGAGATTCTTCGCGACCCTCAGAATGACATAATTAGGTTGTTAATGCGTAAGTCTTGAAGAAGTCGGGGAGCTGGGTAGTCTATTTTTTAGGTGTTGACAAAAACGCTCGATGAAAGCTGACTTTGATTTACACCTTGGACAATTCCCAAATAATTGCCGCCCGATTTAATCGCCGTTGAAGCAACGCTTGCACTTCCATCCAATCCGAAACTCACAGCTTCAAAAGTCAAATTAGCAAATCCGATACCATCAGTCAAACCAATGTTATCCCCAGCCACGAAATCGGTAATCACATCTGCATTTGTTAAAGTAGCTGAAGCCGACAAACCTCCTGCTAGAATAAACGTATCATTTCCGCCGCCGCCGGTCAGAATATCTTGACCGCGATCGCCCGCCAACAAATCTTCGCCGTTACCGCCAATCAAGATATCATCTTCTTTGCCGCCACGGATAGTATCGTTACCGTCAGATCCAATCAGGCGATCGTTATCGTTGTTGCCGCTGATAAAATCATTACCAACACCGCCATCTATGGAATCGGATTCTTTACCTCCCGATAAACTGTCATTACCAGCAGCACCGTTAATTGTATCAGCACCTTGCATTCCATTAATAATGTCAACACCATCTCCGCCCGTGAGATTATCCTTGCCAGAAAGGGCAAAAATTGGCAATCCAGCAGCATTCATCGGTATCTGAGTATCCCCACTGTCAGATAGGAAATAATTGCCACCACTGGCTGTATTTTTGGGGGCTTGTGTTGGGCTGCCATCACCTGTAGCATTGGGTGTGGGCGAGGTGATAGATGCAGATATGTTTGGGGTAGGTGTGGGTGTAGGAGTAGGTGTGGGTGTAGGAGTAGGCGTGGGTGTAGGAGTAGGCGTGGGATTGACACTACCGTCAAGAGAAGTAGCAAAAACTTGCGTCCAATAGTAATTCCAATTTACACTACCAGTATCATTGGCTAAGAAATAGTAACCAATCCCAATTTCTTTCAGATTAGGATTGAGAATATTAGCACGGTGGCCCGCACTGTTCATCCAGGAATCCAGAACTTGTTCAGGTGTAGAAGAACCCGCAGCAATGTTTTCCGCCGCCGTAGAAAATTGATAGCCCGTTGCAGTAATGCGAGTGCCGATAGAAGAACCATCTTTTCCGGTATGATCGAAGAAGTCTTGCAGTGCCATGTTTTGGCTGTGAGTTTCCGCCGCATTGGCCAACTGAGTATTTAAGGTTAGTGGCGACAAACCTAATTTGCTGCGTTCTAAATTGGTAAGTTCTAGAACTTTATCAACAAAAGCCGGATTCGTTGCAGTTGCGGAAATTTGAGAGATAAAACGCTCTCCACTCTTCGATAACATACTGATGTCGAAAGGTTGAGCATCGGAATTGATTGGTTCAAACATGGGAGTTATAAAAATTATGAAGATGTAGGTTTATTCGTAGAATGCCGATCGCCCTAACGACGTGTCACCCTGATTGATAGCTGGGTATTATGTTTTTTGATGTGGGCTGACTTAACATCTACCACTGCTGTACTTATTTTAATTATAGCTGACAGGAAAACTTGGATGTCAATGGATTTTATATTTTAGATTGAAGAATCGAATTCCACCTCTTCAATTCATCTAAGTCAATCTACGGACTAGACGTGTAAATCCGATAACGATCGTAGACTATTCGACATAAAAACAAATAAATGCGCCGCTCCAATTCCGTAAATATACTTAAATAACCTAAATATTTGTTGTGGAACAGGCTTTTCGGCCTGTTCTTAAAAATGGAATCAGGAAGTTCGGCAACGGATTCGCTCCACGGATTTAACGGATTTAACGGATGTAACGGATAGATGGAGGCAGCAAGTTCGGCAACGGATTCGCTCCACGGATAGAAGGAAGAAGGAAGAAGGAAGAAGTTATTTGTTATTTGTTATTTGTTATTTGTTATTTGTTATTTGTGATGGGCTACCAATAACAAATGACCAGTTAGCAACCAGTTACCAATAATAAATAACCAATAACTAATAACCAATAACCCCATGCCCTATGCCCTATGCCCTATGCCCCTTTTGCTTCTAGAGCAACTTGCTCTACCTCGTCTTTGGTGAGAATTTCTAGAGTAGTCTCTGCTTCTGCACCGCCCAACCGTCTTAGAGCTTGGGCGACTCTGTAACGAATTTGCCAATCTGGGTTTACGGCGTAGGGGATGAGCAGTGCGATCGCCCGTTTGTCTCCCAATTCCCCTAATGCACCAATGGCCATAGTTTGGATCAATTCGTTTTCAGAAGTCAGGGCATTTTCCAAAATCGGAAATGCTTTCGGATCTCCCATTTCTCCTAAAGCTGCGACAATGCTGAGTTGAACCAGCCACTCAGATGTACTGCTGTAAACTTGTTGTAAATCTTCTAAAGCATCGGTTAATTTCAATGCGCCCAAAGCATCGGCTGCTGCTGCTTGCACGTCGGGTTCGGGATCGTTGCGTAGGCTGTGGAGCAGTACCTCTAAAGCGTTCGATAGATTCTGTGTGCCGAGGGTTGACATTTGGCTGACTGCGGCATAACGCACGCGGACGTTTTTGTCGCCGATCGCACTTTGAATCAA
Source organism: Microcoleaceae cyanobacterium UBA9251 (assembly GCA_003542015.1). Taxonomy (GTDB): domain Bacteria; phylum Cyanobacteriota; class Cyanobacteriia; order Cyanobacteriales; family Microcoleaceae; genus Microcoleus. Next base: position 12,827 of record DPLL01000170.1, read on the forward strand.
ATTGTAGGCGATCGCCGGTTCTAGTTGGCGTAGTTGGTTGACAGCTCGCAGGCGATCGCCAAAATCCTCGGAATTCAGCAATTGTTCTACAGACTCAGGAGTAATGCTCATGGGATTTTAAATTTGGTAATTGGTATAGCCGATGTTGAAGGAAGAAGGCCCTTCGACTCCGCTCAGGGTACAAAGAAGGAAGAAGGAAGAAGCAAGAAGGAAGAAGGAAGAAAGCCCTTCGACACTTCGTGGCCCCTGAGCCCTTCGGCTACGCTCAGGGTAAACTGCGTCGAAGGGTTCAGGGTACAAAGAAGGAAGAAGGAAGAAGAAAAAGGAAGAATTGAATGGCTGACTTTCCGATTAATTTATGTTAATATAGCAGCCAATTAAAACTCGGCTACCATTGCTCGGACAATATCTCCCCTAGTGAGGATACCAATTACTTTGCCAGTAGTATCAAGCACCGGCAATCGGTGGATATGGCGCTCGTGCAGAAGTTTTGCAGCTTCTTGGACTGATTTTTCTGGCGCGATGCTAACGGGATCTCGGCTCATCACTTCTCCTACTGTTTGTCCTAAAGCCTTGTGGAGTTCTTGCTCGTAACGAGATGGATTTTCCAAGTAAATCACGCTGTCGAGTACCATGATGTAAGCAGGGGGAGTCACGCCTGTTTCCCGCCACATCAAGTCGGTTTCGGAGATGATGCCGATCAACAAATCATGCTCATCTACAACGGGAAGACCGCTAATCCGCCGATCGGCTAAAATTTTAATCACTTCCTTCAGGGACATTTCTGGTCGCGCCGTCAGGGGTTCGCGAGTCATTAAATCGGCTACTGTTTTGGGCATGATTGGCGTTTCGTTTAATTGTTTCTCTCGATCGATCATATCTCCAATCTAAAATCTAAAATCTAAAATCGGTCGATCGCGCTCTAAATTGTTAAGATATGTTAAAAAAAGCAAAAATCTTGACCAATGCCAGAATCTGAAGCCAAAAAACAAGACTCCCAGCCAGAAGTGCGCTGTGTATTAGTTTGTCAGCACCAATCTTGTCTGAAAAATGGTTCCGCAGCAGTGCTGGCTGCTTTTGAAGCCCAGCAAGTTTCAGGAGTTAAAGTGGAGGGTGGCGGCTGTCAGGGACAATGCAACATGGGGCCGACGGTGCGAGTGACGCCAGAAGAAATCTGGTATTGTCGAGTTAAACCGATCGATGTACCGTTGATTGTGGAAGAGCACCTCCAGGGGGGAAAGCCTGTAAAGGCGAAGTTCAATCCGAGAATTCATCTTTATTATTGATGAGAATATGATTAATGAGAATCAAAGGAATTGCGGTTAGTTTGTTAACCTTGCTGCTGGGTAATTCGCCACAGGTTGTGGCGCAAATGCCAGCAGTTTCAGGGGATATTTGTCCGGGGGAACTGGGGGCGAAGGTGGATGCGATCGCCAATCGTCCTGAATTTAGTCGATCGCGCTGGGGCATTTTGATTCAACCCCTATCTTCTACTACTATTCTCTACAGTCGCGATGCCCAAAAATACTTTATTCCAGCATCAAATGTCAAGCTATTAACCACAGCCGCTGCTTTACAGAAACTCGGTGCTAATTTTCGGATTAGAACATCGGTTTACAGCGGTGAAAATGGTAATTTATACATTGCTGGCAGGGGCGATCCGAGTATTACCGAGACTCAGTTAAAATCCTTGGCCTCGCAGTTGAAGCAGCGGGGAATTAATCGAGTTAACGATTTGATTGGCGATGACAGCTATTTTCAAGGCAATGCAGTTAATCCGAATTGGGAATGGGAAGATGCTCAAGCTGGCTACGGCGCGCCCATCAATAGTTTAATGTTCAATCAAAATGCGATCGAACTAATCTTATCACCGCAGTCGATCGGGCAACCTCTCAAAGTTACTTTTGCCCAACCCAAGCTTACAAATCAGTGGCAAATTCAGAATAATTCGGTGACAGTCGGACAAAATGAATCCGAGTTTGTGCAGGTTGGTAGGGACTTCGATCGACCCGCAATTCGAGTTAGCGGACAGTTGAAAGCGGGTGCTGAGTCTGAATCAGCTTATGTAGCAGTTATCAATCCAGCTAATAATTTTTTGCAGCATTTTCAGCAAGCCCTGGCGGCGGAGGGAATTNNAAAGTTACAGGCATCTTGCCTGTTTTACAACTACAAACAGGCAAGATGCCTGTTCCACAAGAGGATACAATTGAAGTTGGTTTGAAGGAGTTAAAAACAGCTTTAACTCAATTAGGGGTAAATCCAAATAGCTACATATTAGCTGACGGTTCTGGATTGTCTCGCCACAATTTAATTAGTCCAGAAGCCTTGGTGCAAACTTTGAGATTAATGGCGAATTCACCGACTGCATCTTTTTACCGCGCGTCTTTGGCTGTGGCTGGGGAGAGCGGCACTTTGAAAAATCGTTTTATTACACCAAATCGAGTCATTTTGCAAGCAAAAACTGGAACTTTGAGCGGGGTTTCGGCGCTGTCGGGATATGTGGAAGTTCCGAATTATGAGCCGCTGGTGTTTAGCATTATTGTCAATCAATCGGATCTGTCTGCTCCAAAAGTGCGATCGGCGATCGACGAAATTGTGCTATTATTGAATCGGCTGCGCCGCTGTTGAAACCACAGATTTTAGCTGAGAGATTTTAGATATTAGCATCGTCGATCGGCTACAATAAAAGAAGAGAAGAGAAATTAAAACCATTTGGCAGATTCAGTCTGCTGCCGATTTGTGGTTTCTGCATGACTAGAAGGTAAGTCTAACTTTCCAAATATGAAATTTTTAGATTCCGAACAGCAACATATCTTTGTCGAAACCAACAATATCCGCTTGCATTGCGTTGCTCAAGGCGAGGGCGAGCTCGTTTTGCTCCTGCACGGGTTTCCAGAGTTTTGGTACTCTTGGCGGCACCAAATTCCCGCCTTGGCGCGTCATTTTAAGGTTGTGGTGCCGGATTTGCGGGGCTATAACGATTCGGATAAGCCGGAAAGTGGCTATGATTTAGATACGCTGAGTGCAGATATTCGCGGTTTGATCGATCGGCTCGGCTATACAAAAGCACACATAGTCGGCCATGATTGGGGAGGCGTTATCGCGTGGCATTTAGCTCAAAAATTCCCTGAAAAACTCAACAGCTTGGCAATTTTAAATGCTCCACACCCGCAGCGATTTGTGCAGGAAATGGTGAGCAATTTAGATCAAATCCGCCGCAGTTGGTACGTTTTGGCTTTTCAGGTTCCCGGTATTCCCGAATGGTTGATTCAGCAAAACTTGAAAAATTTTGTGCACAATGTTTTCCAAGGACAAGCTATTCGCAAAGGAGCTTTTAGCGCTGAGGAAACTAAGATTTATCAGACGGCTTTGGAAAAGCCGGGAGTATTGGCGGCGGCGGTGAATTATTACCGGCAGATGTTTCACCCGCAGAGGCTGTGGAATTTGGGGCAGAAATGGGAACCCGTGAAAGTACCTACTTTGGTGCTTTGGGGAGAAGAAGATGCGTTTTTGAGCCCCAAACTTGTAGAAGGTTTAGACAGCTTAATTACTGCTCCGTTTAAGTTGAAATTAGTCCCGAATTGCGGACACTGGATTCAGCAAGAAGTGCCGCAAACGGTGAATCGAGAATTGCTGAGTTTTCTCAGAAGTTCTTCTGGTTCTTTGGTTTTGGGATAAATAGATGTATAGCCTTTCTCAGGTATAGCAGTCGCCAAGGCGATGAGAGTCATTGCTCCNNCCTTAACAGCCTTGGCGGTTGCTATAAGTGACTGCTCCTGGGCCTAGGGCCTAGGGCATTGGTGGTTCCTGTTTCTTCTGGAAAATAAGAAAGAAGGAACAAGCAAGAAAAAGAAACTGTGCTCGATGCTCTCTTTGGCCGATGCCCCATTCCCAAAATCATTAATCCCAGAGCAAATTTTCTTTAATCAACAGTGCAATCATCGCGGTTCTGGAACAAACACTGAGTTTGATAAAAATTCGGCGCACGTACGTAGCAACCGTCCAGTGGCTGATATTGAGATGTTTGGCAATACATTTATTTGGCAGACCTTGGGCTACTAATTGGGCGATCGCTCTTTCCCGTGGACTTAGGCTAATTACCGGTGTGTAACTTGTGCTTTGCATAGTTTTGTAATGAGGAAATGAGTTAAAATCTAATGAATTAATGGCAGAATTCCTGGTTTTTTTAGGAGTTCAGATCGAGGATTTTCCCAATCGAATTAAACTTCCCACTCAATGAGTAGATTGGCTATTTTTCCCTGTCTTAAGCCTTTGATCGTCAGCCAGATCGTGCAATTGTTACTTAGCAGTCCAACTAACACTAAAATCGCACAGTCAGGGCGAAATACTTGAGCAGGAGTAAACGCTTGAAGTACAAATTCATCTTCTACTGAAGGTGAAATACCCGTCAAAACGTGCCAAACCTCGTGGTTTCGCTGAATCCAGTCTCCCGATCCGATCGGCTCAAAGCCTTGCTCATCCAGAAATCGCGCCACTGAGCACCCTAATGTTCTTGCCGGCAGTTGGCGCAATTGTTCCAAGTCAATTTCTAATTTTAGACCGCTCTCAATTTGAGGATTAATTTTTTGAGCCATCTTTAATATAACTTCTAATTCAGAATCTGCCATGATTTATTCTCCCTGGAGCAAGGATTTAATTTCCCTCAGAATTTAATTGGCGTTTGTCAAGTTCATTCTTGCTCTAGATCAACTTGATTTTTTGAGTATGTGTCTTCAGAAAGTCGTATTTCTGTTCAACCAATCCACTTTCAGGAACCTTTGCATTTCTTTACAAACAGCCTGAGATGTGAAATCTGCCAACTGTAAAAATCGTGCTAGTGTTGCTAAGACCAACTTCACCCTCGCGGGGACTACTCCGTAAAATCCACAGTATTGAGCGGTGATTACAACTCCTTACTTACGTAGATAATTTTATTTTGATGCGAATTATTTGCACCTGCAATGAGTCAGAAGTGACAGCGTGTAGTCTCATTCCTAGGGGTGATTCCAACTGAAGAGAGTTGAAGTAAGCTGAAGTAGGGTGAAGTTTTGTATAGCAGATGCGAACAGGCAGGATGCCTGTTCCACAAAAATTAAATTTGATTGTGGGGTGGGCACTCTTAGCCCGCCCGCGCAGTCGCTCAAATGAGTGTCACTAGATCGAGGGACTAGCCAAGTAGTTTCACCAATAGCTATAAATAAAGTATAAATTCATCCAAAGTGTGGCCATGAAAAAACATTATATCTGGTTATCCGCAGCAGTTTTGTCTTTATTTTGGTGCGGCGCTGCTAGCGCCACTACTTATATTAATGACACGGGCAAAACTTCGTTGAACCTCTCCGAAAAAGGGAATAATCCCGGAGGTTTTTATTATACCAAAGTAGGCAATCGCGAATTTTTAGGCCATCTTCAAATTCGACGTTCTGAAGGCGCGGCCGGCTCTTACTACTACAAAGGAACTTTCCAAGATCGTGCGATCGGTCCCGGCAGAAAAATTGTTTGTTCTGGGGATATCAGCATTGTCAGGTATCAAGTTGCCAGGAGCGAATGGGGAGCCAATGTTACTTGGAAGGTGAAGGGAGGAGAAAATTGTCCGGCTGTGGGGCAGACAATTAAAATGAATTTAATCGAGCCTTTACCGCGTGCTAATGCTAGCGGCGACTACAATTCTAACAATGCTAATACTTGGCTGACCGAAACTGCTGGTTTAGCAACTTGGCCATTGTGGCGAATCACCTCGCGGGATGGAGAACTCAACTGTCGCCAGACGCCAAACGGAGCAATTAAACAAGTTTACCGCGCGAATCGAGATACAATTTCCGCTGAACTCAGGGGAACAAATGCAATTAGAATTTACCAGGGTAAACCCTGGCTGCTGACAACAAAAGGCTGTTATGTGCGTGCTAATTATCAATACATTCAGCCAATTTCTTTGCCGGAGTAAGTAGTAAAGTTGAATTGGGCTGATTGTGCGATCGGGTTTTAGTGGCTCTTCTTGGGCGAAGCATTCAGGTAGATAAATTTGGGTTTTTCCTATTTGATTCTCACCCGAATGCTTCGCCCCTCCCGTGGGTTTGGAGTTGTTGTTTTTTGTTCAATTTACTGAAAACCACTATCCAATGTCTAGGGGACGAAAAAAATAATGCAACAGTAGGTTGAGTTTCGCTTCATTCAACCCAACCTACTATTGCAAATCACTAATGACTAATGAATAATGACTGAAAAGATTTAGATTTATTCCAAATCTTCTACTTCTACATCTCCATCCTCATCCTCATCCCCAACAGGAGCGACAGAATTAGCAGAAACTACAGCTCCCGTATCAAGTTTTTCCCGCACTAACTTCTCGATCTCATTTTTAAATTCGGTCTTTTCCTCCATGTACCGAATCACGTTATCGCGTCCTTGAGCAATGTTGTCGCCGTTGTAGCTGTACCAAGAACCTTTTTTCGTAATTACTCCCATTTCGTCGGCCAAGTCAGTCAGACAGCCTAAAGTAGAAATGCCTTTGCCAAATACAATGTCAAATTCGGCAATGCGGAAAGGCGGAGCAATTTTATTTTTAGCAACCTTAACTTTCGTGCGGTTGCCGTATTCTTCTGTACCTTTTTTCAAGCTTTGAATGCGGCGAATGTCAAGCCGCACGCTGGCGTAGAATTTGAGAGCGTTGCCGCCCGTTGTTGTTTCGGGGTTGCCGTAAGTTACGCCGATTTTCTGCCGCAATTGGTTGAGGAAAATGACGGTACAGCCGGATTTGCCGATGTTGCCGGTGATTTTCCGTAAAGCTTGGCTCATCAAGCGGGCTTGCAAACCCATGTGGGAGTCGCCCATGTCGCCTTCGATTTCGGCGCGGGGGACGAGGGCGGCTACGGAGTCTATTACTACGATATCGACGGCGACGGAACGCACGAGTTGATCGACAATTTCCAGGGCCATTTCGCCGGTGTCGGGCTGGGAAACTAGGAGATTTTCAATATCGACACCCAAGGCTGAGGCGTAGGTGGGATCGAGGGCGTGTTCGGCATCAACGAAGGCTGCGATACCGCCGGATTTTTGGACTTCGGCGATCGCGTGGAGAGCTAAAGTTGTTTTACCGGAACTTTCTGGGCCGTAAATTTCAATGACTCGGCCTTTGGGTAAACCGCCACCTAAAGCGATGTCGAGGGTGAGAGCTCCGCTGGGAATGGTTTCTACCCTCATGCGAGTGGCGTCTCCCAATCGGACGATCGACCCTTTGCCAAAGCTACGCTCAATTTGGGATAGTACCAGATTTAGGGCTTTTTGCTTTTCGGGGTTTTCTGTAATTTTTATAGAGGTTTCTTTTTTTGCCATTTGGGGTACGCGGGTAGGGCCCTTGGGGAGCTTGTTGATTAACTGTACAACACGTATGTTAGCAGATACATTTAACCCGGTAAATCCAGGATTGCGCCTCGATCTACTGTGTACGGCATATCAGGCATCGCTTTTAGCTTGACCGATAGGGAGGTATCTCTCAAAGCTTTCAACAAAATATTGAAAGCGCTATTCCAGAAGTTACGTTTTTGGGAGCTGAGCCGTTACGCTTACTACGAAACTTTCTTTTGAGTCCGATGCTTCAGCGCGCTGGTTTTAAACGGTTAGAGTCGATAGGGGCAT
>DPLL01000291.1:0-184 GCA_003542015.1 Microcoleaceae cyanobacterium UBA9251
GAACATTTGCTGATTGGTGTCGCGAAAAGGCTTCTTTGACTCCTGAAGCTAAACATAACGAAGTCCTAGCAGAGGGGGACTGTAGGATACGTCAGTGAAGAACGCCTGAATTATTGAAAAAATAACGCAAACTGACGCACCCTACAGTTTGTATAAGAGGGCGATCGCCCTTATTGACTAAAAG
>DPLL01000291.1:202-2715 GCA_003542015.1 Microcoleaceae cyanobacterium UBA9251
TTGGTGAATTGCAAAAACTCTGCCGTCAGTTGAACACAAACGGTGTGAGCCCCGAAGTCGCCGCCACCTGTATTGCATTTACCGTCTCGATAATAGCCCGTCATTGGCGAAGTGCAGCAAGTCTCTAATTTTCCGCCCAGAACATTTNNAACAAGATTCTGCTCTTTCGTCAACCCGTACTCACACCCTACTCCCTTATTAAGGGGGATTTAGGGGGATCGAGATATATGCAACGACCCATTAAATTGGTATTAGTTTTACCAAAAAGTTTTTTTAGATGAATTTTTCCATTGCAAAGTTGATTAATTTTTGTCCTCTCCGTTCTACTTCTTGCTGTTTAACCACAAGAAATCCCTGGCTTTCAAAGAACGGTTTAGCTGTAATACTGGCTTCTGTAAATAACTTTTTAATTCCTAAATATCTGGCTTTTGCATCAATTTGTGCTAAAATGTGCCTGCCGAATCCTTGTCTTTGAAAATCTTTATGACAGTAAAAGCGATCGATATGGCCGCTTGTTGCTAATTCCCCAAAACCTAAAATTTTGTCAGATTCTTCTGCTACGAAAGTAAATTTACTGCTTAAACTTTTAGTCCAACTTGCGATATCGAGAGCTGCCGGTGCCCAAGCATCTACTTGTGCTTGTGTATAATCCCGAATATTTACTTCGTGTATGGTGTCGTAAAACAGTTGCACAATTTCTTGGGTATCACCGATTTCGTAGGTTCGTACTCTCATAAATTATTCCTATTTTTCAGAGGAATTCTTGAATGCGATGGCTCTATCTGTAGTAGTAATGTGTGCAGTGCACACCCTACAGATAGAGTAAAAATTGCTCCCGATAGTAAGTCCTAAATTTTCTAGTCTCCCAGGCAAATTCCCAAACCGCGAGCTGTTTTCACCAGAGTAGAATCGGGTTCCACAGCTCTGTATTTGGCGATCGCATCTTCCAAAGGAACGCTCATCACTTCCCGCTGCTGCCAAGTTACCATGCGATCGTATTTCTCCTCAGCAATTAGATCAACAGCGGCTATGCCAAAAGCCGAAGCAATCAATCTTTCTAGTGGCGAAGGCGTACCCCCACGCTGAATGTGTCCCAAAACAGTAACCCGCGTTTCTGCACCGCTACAGTCAGAAATTGTATCAGCTAAATACTGACCGATTCCACCCAACCGACTTTGACCTAATCGATTTGTGTGCATCACTAATTCGCCTTCTTCAGTGCGAACTGCCTCCGCTACTACAATTAAACAGTAGTTTTTTCCCTGTTCTTGACGTTCTCGGATTTTTTCGCAGATTTGGGAAATTTTGTAAGGAATTTCTGGAATCAGAATTATATCAGCTCCCCCAGCAATTCCGGCACTAATCGCAATATGTCCGGCATCGCGTCCCATGACTTCAAGAATCATGACGCGGCTGTGACTTGCGGCGGTAAAATGCAGGCGATCTAGTGCTTCTGTGGCAATATTAACAGCAGTGTCAAAACCGATGGAACGCTCGGTAATTCCAACATCATTATCAATAGTTTTAGGAATGCCAACTAAGTTTAAATTGCCTTGTTTAGCAAGCTTCCTGAGAATGGCGAGACTGCCGTCACCGCCAACGCCAATTAAGGCATCAATACCTAATTGATGGTAGCCTTCGATAATTTCATCAGAACGATCGCGCAATGTCCCGTCAGACATCGGAAAAGCAAAAGGATTTCCCTCATTTGTCGTGCCTAACATTGTGCCGCCAATGGTGAGCCAGGGGTCTACTTTCTCAATATCCAAAGGAATTGCTTGAGGGGGACGGCTCATCAATCCTTTGGTGGCTTGACGAATTCCCAAAACCTTCCAATTGTAAGTTCCGACTGCGCGGTAAACGACGGCTCGAATCACAGCATTTAAACCTGCACAGTCACCGCCGCTGGTGAGGATGCCGATGCACTTTTGTTTTCCCATAATTGTTGTCAGACTTTTGTTGGAACTCTGATTATAAAATCTTTGCTATTACTTATGAAAAGATTTCAGAATTTCGATAGAATTGGAAATTTTGTGAGTTCGATCGCACTCTCAATGCCTCACGGTGCGATCGACCAAAAAAATCTCACCCACCCCTTGACTAACTCTACCAGTCTGTGTTAAAGACTAAAGTTTTTACTAGGAATTTTTAAGGATTGAAAGTGATGACAGAAATTGGGCCCGATCCAAACCGACCTGATCCGATCGCAGATCAACCGCGCGTATGCTTCCTCAAAAACTTGATTAAATCCCCCAAGATTATCGTCGGCGATTACTCATATTACGACGATCCAATAGCTCCAGAAAACTTTGAGAAAAACGTACTTTATCACTACGGAAACGAGGGATTAATTATTGGCAGATTTTGTGCGATTCCTTGGTGGGGGATTGGGAAATTGACAAGATTACGCGCCCTGTGAATTTGATTATGAACAGTGATATTGAAGCACTCAAAAATGCCGAGTCAACTCGCAAATACAGCGATATTAATTTTAGCCGACCACGCAGACATCT
>DPLL01000292.1 GCA_003542015.1 Microcoleaceae cyanobacterium UBA9251
ATGTATCCCTGGCTTTTTTGTGGGCATCAGGGATTTAATTACCAATTACAGCACTGCTGATGATGTAATTAACCTCGACAAAACTGGTTTTGCTGCCTTCACCACCGGTTCTGGGCTTTTGGGTTCGAGTTTCTACGCCTACAGCAGCACAGTTTCTGTAACTGCGCTGGAGGCAACTTTGACCGGGCCATCGATCATGGCTATCTACGACGGTTTATCTACTAAACTGTATTACCAAAAGAATGGGTCTAAAGCCCCGTCCTTTTAGGACGGCTTTAATTATCCAGATTCATTTTTCTTTCGTTTTCGGCCATCATGTTAATAGCATGGTAAAATAGAATAATACTACAGGTAGAATAACCGCGAGCATCGAATGGGTAGTCAATCCCAAAACGACTGGCTAGGAAATAATAATAGTTAGTGGGCGGCGAAAACCACGATAAACATAGCTGGGGAAACTAACGTATACCCGTTCATCAGAAAAATAAAATTTTGTAGATAAAATGTACCGTGGGACACACGGAAACAAAGAGAGAAATCTCTTAAAGCTTGGGGATATAAACCCTCGGTCCTTGTCTAAGTTATGCTCGAAACTTGGTTCGATCGAACTGGTTTTTGGTTTAAGTAATGCCGAAAGGATAGGCAATTTAAAGGTGTATCTGTGAACCAAGAATCCTCATGCCTTGATAGCTGGGGAGTGTCAAACTATTGTTAAATATCAAAAAAGTCAATGAAAGTAACCCAGGAAAAACTTCCAGCTAGCCAAATTGGTCTGGAAATCGAAGTACCATCAGAAAAGTCAAAACAAGCCTACGAGCAAGTAATTAAACAATTTGCTCGCGAAATTAACATTCCTGGGTTCCGCAAAGGCAAAGTTCCCCGCCAAGTTTTGCTACAGCGCATAGGCCATACTCGCTTGAAAGCGACGGCTTTGGAAAACTTGATTAATGACTCCCTGCAAAAAGCCCTCGAACAAGAAAAAATTGCAGCCATTGGCAGTTTTGAACTGGCGATCGAGTTTGAAGAGTTACTATCTAAGTTCGATCCAGAACAGCCTCTAACCTTTACAGCTAAGGTTGACGTAGAACCAGAAGTCAAACTGGCTCAGTACACTGGCTTGGAGCTGAAAGCAGAAGAAGCTAGTTATGATGAGGCTCAGGTAGATGAGGTATTGGCAAAATATCGATCGGACAAAGCAGCTTTAATCCCCGTAGAAGGCCGGCCAGCTCAATTAGGAGATGTGGCTTTGGTTGATTTCTCTGGTCGATTTGCAGACGCACCGGGCGGCGAAACACCCGCAGAAATTCCCGGCGGTCAAGCAGAAGACTTTCAAGTAGAATTATCGGAAAATCAGTTTGTACCTGGTTTTATCCAAGGCATGATCGGGATGAATCCGGGAGAAACAAGAGAAGTTTCTGTGCAGTTTCCCGATGAGTACAGCAGTGAAGAATTAGCCGGAAAACCAGCAGTCTTTACGATTACTCTCAAAGAACTTAAGGAAAAAGAATTGCCGGAGTTGGACGACGATTTCGCCCAAGAAGTTAGCGAGTTTGAAACCTTAGCAGAACTGCGCGCATCCCTCGAAACTCGGTTTAAAGGAGACCAAGAACGCAAAACTTCAGCTAATAAAGAAAAAGCCATATTAGAAGCACTGGTGCAGCTAGTAGAAGTGGAAATTCCCGAAACAATGCTCGCTCGCGAAATAGATTTCTTGCTGAACCAACAAGCCACCCAATTGAAAAATTACGGCATAGATATCAACCAACTGTTTACTGAAGCAAATATGGGGCCGATGCGGGAACGCTCGCGTCCAGAGGCGATCGCCAGGCTCAAGCAGTCTCTAGCTCTGGCAGAAATAGCCAAGCTGGAATCTTTGTCTGTGGAAGCAGCAGAAGTAGCAGCAGAAGTAGCAAGCGTCAGAAAGCAGTTTCCGAAAGGAGATTTTGACCCCGAAAGGTTGCGGGAATTTGTCCGAGAAGACTTGCTCAAACAAAAAACCCTCACCTGGTTGGAAGCACAAGGGACGATCGAACTCGTACCAGAAGGTTCTCTGACTCCCGCAGTAGACGAATCCGATGAGGATGCAGAGGATGCAGAAACTTCAGAAGCAGCCACAAGCGTCGAAGTTGAAGTTGTAGGGGAAGAGTAGCACCCCAAGGAAGAAGGAAGAAGGAAGAGGGAAGAAGGAAGAGGGAAGAAGGAAGAGGGAAGAGTTATTGGTTATCAATTTCCAATTCCCAATTCCCGATTCCCGATTCCCGATTCCCAATTCCCAATTCCCAATTCCCCCATGTCACTCTAGAAAGGGCATAATAGTTAAAAGCTGGCGGCTTAATTTAAAGCTTTCATCAGCCGTAAATAGTCTATAATCCTTGACTGGTGTCTTATGGTTGTATCTCAATCTTCCAATTACCTAATCACAAGCTATAACAATTTTGAGGTCAGCGACCACCCCAGCAACGTAGTGCCGATGGTACTCGAACAGTCGGGGATGGGCGAGCGAGCCTTTGANNGCCGGCATGGCAATTTATGACACAATGCAACAAATCCGCCCCGATATGGTAACGATTTGTTACGGTTTGGCTGCGAGTATGGGCGCATTTCTGCTGACAGCAGGAGCCGCCGGCAAGCGGATGTCTCTTCCCAGTTCGAGAATTATGATTCACCAGCCCCTGGGAGGCGCTCAAGGTCAAGCAGTTGATATTGAGATTCAAGCCAAAGAAATCCTTTATCATAAACGTAAGTTGAATGAACTGTTAGCGCACCACACAGGTCAACCGATCGATAAATTAGAGGCTGATACTGAACGCGACTTTTTCATGTCAGCGGCTGAAGCCAAAGATTATGGATTGGTCGATAAAGTCATCGCTAAGGAAAATCTTCCGGTGGCGGGAGAGAATATCACTGCACTGAAATAAGAGGCTGTTATGTCTAAATACGACTCCCATCTAAAATGTTCCTTTTGTGGCAAGTCTCAAGAGCAGGTACGCAAGTTAATCGCAGGGCCAGGGGTTTATATCTGTGATGAATGCGTTGACTTGTGCAATGAAATTTTAGATGAGGAGTTGTTTGACTCTAGTGCGGTACCGGCGGCGGCGGCGCCTCCGAAGCCTCCGAAGCAGGAAACGACCCAAAAGCGCCGTGCTAATTCCGGCAAAAGTATCTCGCTGAGCCAAATGCCGAAGCCGAGGGAAATTAAAAATTATCTCGACGAAAATGTCATCGGCCAAGATGAGGCGAAAAAAGTGTTGTCGGTGGCGGTTTACAACCACTACAAGCGCCTGAGTTTTATTCATAGCAAAAATAGCGGCAAGCACCCACCGGAAGAAGTAGAACTGCAAAAGTCCAATATTCTGTTAATCGGGCCGACTGGTTGTGGCAAAACTCTGCTGGCTCAGACTTTGGCAGAGATGCTGGAAGTACCCTTTGCGGTGGCTGACGCGACGACGCTGACGGAAGCGGGCTATGTTGGGGAAGATGTGGAAAATATTTTGCTGCGCCTGCTACAAGTGGCAGATATGGATGTGGAAGAGGCGCAGCGCGGGATAATTTATATTGATGAAATTGACAAAATTGCTCGTAAGAGCGAAAATCCTTCGATTACGCGGGATGTGTCGGGCGAAGGGGTGCAGCAGGCGCTGTTGAAGATGCTGGAAGGGACGATCGCCAATGTACCTCCTCAAGGCGGCCGCAAGCATCCCTATCAAGACTGCATCCAAATTGATACCAGCAATATCATGTTTATCTGCGGTGGGGCTTTTGTCGGTCTGGAAAAAGTGATAGAGCAGAGAACGGGTAAAAAGTCAATGGGTTTTATTCAGCCGGGAGAAGCTCAGCCGAAGGAAAAGCGGGCTGCTGATGTACTCAAGCAACTGGAACCGGATGATTTGGTGAAGTTTGGGATGATTCCTGAATTTATTGGGCGGGTGCCCGTGGCTGCGGTGTTAGACCCGCTGGATGAGGAAACGCTGATGGCGATTTTGACGGAACCGCGTAATGCTTTGGTTAAGCAGTATCAAAAGCTGCTGAAGATGGATAATGTGCAGTTGGAGTTTAAGATGGATGCAGTTCGGGCGATCGCCCAGGAAGCATACCGACGCAAAACAGGGGCGCGGGCACTCAGGGGAATTGTGGAAGAGTTGATGTTGGATGTCATGTATGAGTTGCCGTCGCGCAAGGATGTGACGCGCTGTATGATTACTAAGGAAATGGTCGAGAAGCGATCGACTGCTGAGTTGTTGGTACTTCCATCTTCGCTACCGAAACCGGAGTCAGCTTAAAATTTTTTACATGATCAATAAGCCTTTCAGGGGCGGGATATCCGGCCCACCCCACAACAAACTTGATGTATTGTGGNNAATCATCCCGATCGGACTGTGAAGATAACTCAGGAAAATCCGGTTCAGATTCCAAGTTAAAACTCTGCGACTCCCAAATCTCTAACTCATCCGACAAATCGACTACTTCCCCGTCAAACATTTCAGCCAACA
>DPLL01000295.1 GCA_003542015.1 Microcoleaceae cyanobacterium UBA9251
TGACTACTAACTACTAACTACTGAATATCGTTTTTATGTAATTCTTCGTCGCTAAAGGGATTGTAGAAAAATGAACCTGTTTGCGGTGGCAATTTGGGATTGAGTACAATTTCTACTATACTTTTTACTACCCCAGTTAACGGAATTGCGAGGATAACTCCCAACAATCCTCCCACTCTACCTCCTAACAGCAAAGCTGTGAAAATAATTACTGGGCTTAATCCTGTGAGAGTGCCCATGATCCGGGGAGCTACTAAATTGTCCTTGACTTGCTGAAGGGCGATCGCAACTACTAAGACTTGCAACGCCAGCCACCAATCAATAAACGCTACAATTATACTAACAGCTCCAATTCCCAAAGTTGCACCGATAAATGGAATTATTTCCGTCAACCCTATAAATACCGCAAATAACAGGAAAAATGGCACTCGCAGCCACCAAAAAGCTAGAGTCAGTGCGATCGCCATAAATAGTCCTAGCAGCAACTGTCCCGATACAAACCGCTGGAGGTTTCGCTGTAAAGTTTCGGTTAAAACATAGCGGATGTCTGGGGCAAAAATACTTGTCAAACCACCCCATACTCTTTGTCCGTCTAGGAGCATATAAAATGAAATTACTAGAATTAGAATTAAATCCAAAAACCAGTTGACAGTACCGACAACTAAGCCTAAACTAGTACCCGCGATCGCCTGCACTTGTTCTTGCACCTTAGCAGATAGTTGCTGTTCCAAAATTTCCACGTTAAAAGGCAAATTGCGATCGGCACTCCAAGTTTGGAATTCATCTAGCTGCTGTCGCCCAGACTCCAGCAATTCCGGGAACCTCACCCCCAACTGTCTGGCTTGGCTGAACACTGGCGGCACAATAGTTAGACCAATTACTACTAATAGCAAACCCGCAGTCAAATAAACCAGCCCCGCAGCTATTCCCCTTGGCAAAAATACTTGCAGTCTTACTACTGCGTAGTTCAATAAAAACGCAATCAGTCCCGCTGTTACTAAAATGCTGACCAGTTCTCCAACATAATTGACAGCAGCCAAGGTAAACCACCCCGTCACTAGGACTAGCAGCCAAGTAATTAGAAACTGTTGGACGGGAGAAAAGAGACTATTCATGTTGATTGTGGTCTAAACTGGTACAATTTTCTCAGCAGATTTTTCTGGTTCTATGACACACATTAGAGCATAGATTAGCGATCGCCCACTTGTTGCACAGGCAGGTACAATTAAATGTCGATCGAAATTTCGCCGCAGTCACCCAAAAGGAGGACGCGCCACTGCTGACACCCTCCGTTAAAATGATATAGATCTTAAGACCGCAATCTTTCTTTACAATATAAAAAACCAAAGGCTCAAACCGGCGGGAGGAACTACTGTGACAAATCAAGTTATCTCAGAAGCGGAAGAAATGCAACCTCTTCACCACATACACAACGGGCGCGACAGCAACGAAGCCGTGAACCTGTTTGAAGGTGGCGTCAAAGACAAGTCACGCCGGGAATTAGTCTCAGACGAAGATGAACGAGAAATTCCTCTACAAGTTCCAGAGGATGGGGAAGCATCAGTAGTTTGGGAAGCAGAAGAGCCTGAATCTGCGCCCAGCAAAGGCATCAGGTGGCGGTCAGTGTTGGCGGGCATAGGAATAGGTATTGCAGCAACGCTGGCGACAGAACACTTGATGCTACGCCAAAGTGCGCCTCCCGCAGCTCAAGCAAAACCTGCCTCTCCAGCACCGACTGCTCAGACTGTGACAGTGGCGGCTGTGGAATCGGCTGCGGTGGCTCAAACTCTGGAAGCAACCGGTACTGTGGCGGCTTACGATTTGCTGCCGGTGCTGCCACAAGCTAATGGGTTGCAAATTAAGCAGGTTTTGGTGGCGGAAGGAGATGCGGTGGAAAAAGGTCAGGTTATGGCGGTTTTGGATGATTCGGTGTTGCGATCGCAAATTGCCGAAGCTGTTGCTAAAGTACAATCGGCCGATTCTACGGTAGAACAAGCCGAAGCTCAGGTGCTGCAAGCCCAGTCTACCCAAAAGGAAGCCGAAGCCGGCGTTACTCAAGCCCAAGCCGGTGTTGAAACAACTGTCGCTGAGTTAGTACAAATTAAAACAGGTGTCGGTCAAGCTAAAGCTGGTATCGAGCAAGCTAAAGCTGGTGTCAATCAAGCTCAAGCTAGCATTGCTTCGGCTCGCGCTAAATTAGATCAAGCTCAAAGAGAAGTAAATCGCACCCAAGATTTGGCCTCTCAGGGAGTAATTAGTCAGCAAGATTTAGAAAGGCGCAAGACGGAACAGCAGACTGCTGTTCAAGATTTGAACAAAGCTAAAGCTGATTTGAGTAGAGCTTTGGAAGAACAGAATAAAGAAGTGGAAGAAGTGCGATCGGCTCTTGCTAAAGTAGTTAATGCCGAAGCTAATATCAATAAGGCTAAAGCTGCTGTCAGCGTTGCTCAAGCTAAAGTTAATACGACCGCCACAACTATCAGCAGTGCTAGGGCTAATGTCGGAAATAACGCAGCAAGTGTCCGCAGCAATGAAGCGCGAGTCAAACAGTTACAAACTCAACTAGAACAAACTGTTGTTCGAGCACCGGATACCGGCATTGTTGCTGAAAGAATTGGTCGTGTTGGTGATGTTTCTTCGGGGAGTCAAAAACTCTTTTCGATTATTCGGGGAAATAAGCTAGAATTGCAATTGAAAGTGCCGGAAACTCAACTAGGGCTGGTGCGGCTGGGAACAGCAGTCCGCATTACTTCTGAATCTGACAAGCGGATTAAATTAGCGGGAACTGTGCGAGATATTTCGCCGCTGGTTGACCCTCAAAATCGCCAAGCAACGGTGAAAATTGATTTGCCTCAAAATGAGTTTTTGCGATCGGGAATGTTTTTGCACGCATCTATTTCGACGGCAACTGCTCAAGGTTTGAAAGTCCCTGCTAAGGCTATTTTACCGCAATCTGACGGTGGTGCTGTGGTTTATAAACTTGTTGGTGAGGATAAGGTGCTGGCTCAATCTGTGGAAGTTGGGGAAATTTCTGGGGGGGCTGTTGGTGATTTGACGAATGCTAAGGTGGAGATTAAAAAGGGTTTGAAGGTTGGCGATCGGGTAGTGATTGCTGGGGCTGGTTATCTGAAGGATGGCGATCGGGTTAAGGTTGTTAAATAGTTATTTGTGATTGGTTGTTTTGAGATTTTTGCCTTTTTTTAACCGCAGATAAAGGCAGATAAACGCCGATGCACGCAGATAACTAATTCCCAATTACCACTTCCTAATTATGTCTTTCAATATTTCTGCTTGGTCGATTAAACAGCCTGTTCCTACTATTGTTTTATTCTTGATATTGACAATAGGTGGTTTATTGTCTTTTCCGGTTTTGGGGATTGATGATTCGCCTAATATTGATGTTCCTTCTGTTTCGATTTCTGTTAGCCAACCGGGGGCTGATCCATCTGAACTTGAATCTCAAGTTACTAAAAAAGTTGAAGATGCTGTTGCTGGTTTGGGTAATATCGACCACATTATCTCGACTGTTAATGATGGTTCTTCTAATACGACTGTTAACTTTCTGCTAGGCACTAATAGCGATCGCGCTACGAATGATGTCCGCAATGCGATCGCCCAAATCCGCCAAGGCTTACCGCAAGATATCAATGATCCAGTCGTCAAGCGGGTTGAGTTTGCCGGCAGTTCTATCATGTCCTATGCTGTGGTTTCCGATCGCCAATCTGTAGAACAGTTAAGTGAGTTGATCGACCAAAATATCAGCCGTAGTCTCCTCTCTGTCAAAGGTGTTGCTCAAGTGCAGCGCATCGGAGGTAGAGACAAGGATATTCGTGTTGATTTGAACCCTGAACAACTGAAAAGTCTTGGCATTACAGCTACCCAAGTTAATGACCAAATTCGCAATTTTAATATCAATTTACCGGGCGGGAGA
Organism: Microcoleaceae cyanobacterium UBA9251; assembly: GCA_003542015.1. Lineage (GTDB taxonomy): Bacteria > Cyanobacteriota > Cyanobacteriia > Cyanobacteriales > Microcoleaceae > Microcoleus. Next base: position 3,932 of record DPLL01000295.1, read on the forward strand.
ACCGAAATTGGTAATTCTGAGCAAACAGTTCGTACCCTCGGTAGTGCGAAAACTCTCGATGAATTGAAAACCTATCAAATTACTTTGCCCAAAGGTGGTTTTGTTCCTCTTTCTAGTTTGGGAGAAGTGACTGAGGGCTATGCAGAGGCGCGTCAGGCGGCGCGACTTAATGGCAAACCTGTAGTTGCTTTTTCTATCCTTCGCAGTACCGGCAGCACTCTCGTTACTGTCGAAGAAGCGGTGCGGAAAACTGTGGAAAAAATGGAAAAGACTTTGCCAACTGATGTCAAGTTGGAACTTATTTATACTTTAGCAGATCACATCCGGGCTTCCTATGAAGCTTCTGTGGATGCTTTATTTTTGGGGGCGGCTTTAGCGGTAATTACTATTTTAATCTTTTTGCGGGATTGGCGGGCAACTCTGATTGCTTCTGTGGCTTTACCGCTGTCGGCAATTCCTACTTTTGCTGTACTCCGACTTTTGGGCTATACCCTCAACAGCATGACTTTGTTGGCGCTGGCGCTGGTGGTGGGTGTATTGGTAGATGATGCGATCGTCGAAATTGAAAATATCGAACGCCATGTCGGGATGGGGAAAACTCCCTATCAAGCTTCTTTGGATGCTTCTGCTGAAATTGGTTTGGCTGTTGTTGCTACTACTATGACGATTGTCGCAGTATTTGCACCGGTGGCTTTTATGCCGGGAATTCCGGGTCAGTTTTTTCGACCTTTTGGGGTGACGGTTTCGGCGTCGGTTTTGTTTTCGCTGCTGGTAGCCCGCACTGTGACTCCGATGATGGCTGCTTATTTGTTTAAGGATAAAGGACACCATCAGAAACAGTTAAAAAAAGACCAATTATCCTATCAGTATCGACGGCTTTTAATGTGGTCGCTTAAACATCGGGCGATCGTCCTAATTATGGCTGTGGCTTTATTATTCGGCAGTTTTAAGTTAATACCTTATATTCCGACTGGGTTTATCGATCGCGATGATACTGGACTTTCTACTGTCTCTATTGAACTTCCTCCCGGTTCTACTCTCCAGCAGACGGATTTAGCTGTACAACAAGCAACTCAAATATTGCTTACCCATCCAGCAGTCGAAAGCGTTTTGGAGACAGAAGGTTCTCCGACAGTTTCTGGTGGTGCCGGTGGGGGTACTGCCCGTGCTAGTGGTGTGAATACAGGGACTCTTTATGTGAAACTCAAACCCGCGAACAAACGGATTAAGCAACAGCAGTTTGAAGAGGAAATGCGCCCCAAACTCACGGATGTTCCCGGTGTGCGGCTCAGTTTTTCTCAAGGGCGAGTGGGGGGTAGAAAGCAAATGTCGATCGTCTTAAAAAGCGAAAATGCTACTGCTTTAACTAAAACAGCTCTTGCTCTTACTCAACAAATGAGTCAGGTGCCGGGATTGATTGAGGTGCAATCTAGCGCGAGTTTGGTGAAGCCAGAAATCCTGGTTAAACCTGATCCGCATCGGGCGGCGGATCAGGGTGTATCTGTACAACAAATTGCTCGCACTGCAACTCTGGCAACTATCGGAGATATTGAATCTAATCTTGCTAAGTTCGATTTGCCAGATAGACAAATTCCGATTCATGTGATGTTGGCACCGCAGTTTCGCAGCGATATCGAAACAATTAAGAATCTACAAGTACCTGGTAAAAATAATACTTTGGTGCCTTTGAGGGCGGTGGCTGATATTGCTTTGGGTAGCGGGCCTTCTCAGATCGATCGCTATGACAGAGCTCGCCAAGTTTCTGTGGAGGGTAATTTGTTGCGCGGTACTACTTTGGGAGAAGCTTCCGCTGCGGTGAAACAACTACCTGCGATGAATCCTCTGCCCCCTGGCGTCGAGCAGGAATCGTCGGGAGATGCGAAGGTGATGATGGATGTGTTCAGCGGTTTTGCGGGGGCTTTGGGAACGGCGGTTTTGTTGATTTATGCTGTTTTGGTGCTGCTGTTTGCGAATTTCCTGCACCCGGTGACAATTATGGCTGCGCTACCTTTGTCTGTTGGGGGTGCGCTGCTGGGATTGCTGGTGGGGCAGAAGTCTTTGGGGCTATACGCTTTGATTGGGATCGTGTTGCTGATGGGAATTGTGACGAAAAACTCGATTTTGTTGGTGGATTACGCGATTCTCAATCAGCAGGAAGGTAAGCCGATGTATGAGGCGACGCTGGATTCGGGGGTGGCGCGCTTGCGGCCGATTTTGATGACGACGATCGCCATGATCGCTGGAATGGTCCCCATCGCCCTGGGAATTGGCGCCGGTTCTCAGGTGCGGAGCCCGATGGCGATGGCGGTTATTGGTGGTTTGATGACTTCTACGCTGTTGACTTTGCTGGTGATTCCGGTGATTTTTACTTATATGGATGGTTTCCAAATCTGGATTTTTCATCTGGTGCGGGGTGGCGGTAGTCAGAAGGGGGAAGGGAAAAAAGTGCGATCGAAGTCTGTTTCTACTAAGTAAGTCAACCTAATTATCTGCTAGATCTCCCCGACAACTTCTGCCAAGTCGGGGATTTCTCTTAAATATAAAGCTTTGTTACAATATGAAATTATGTAGCTTTAGATACAGAATTGTCTGTTATATTGAATAGTAGGAACAGAAACACAGCTCAACCTTAGTCAAGGAATACGGAGGAACCGGATATGTGTACCGAAAACCAAGCTCGCTCTCTGATGATGCGCCACCACCAACTCGTCAAGAACCGGCAGCAATCTATGCTCAACCGCAGCGCCGCCGAAGTTGGTATGGATGATGCTAACTACTGGGGTCATATTCAAGGCAAGCCGCAGCCCAGCTTTCAAGCAAGTTACGATCGCAGCAATGCCGCCATGAGCTAAGGGCAGCTCAATTTCCCCAATTGCCCGCAAACTTAATACCTACATTTGGAGAAACCAGTTATGTCTACTCAAGAACAAGCCCGCAGCCTGATGATGCGCCACCACAACCGAGTTCTGAATCGCCAGCAATCTCTACTAAGCCGCGTGGCTGCTGAAGTTGGTTTAGATCTGAGTGCACAGGCACTAGGCGATCGCAAATAACTCGTTTTTTCAATGGCGAGACAGTTGAATCAAGTTTGTTGAATGCCCGCTAGAAATTAATAATGGCAGTTACAAAATTGTCGCGACTTCTTCTTGAGTTCGATCTCTCAAGAAAAAGTCGCGATTAATTTTATTGAGTTGCTTAAATACAATATTTACAATCTAAAATCTCAAATCTCAAATCTAAAATGATATAATCCCCCTTTCAGCAGAATAGAAGGCTTTTAGGGAGGTCATCATGTCCGACTGGCAAGTAATTAGCGGTGGAGTTACAGCACCGAAAGGATATCGAGCATCAGGAATTACAGCGGGTTTAAAGCCTTCAGGCTTGCCGGATTTAACTTTGATTTTGTCAGAAGTAGACGCGATCGCAGCGGGAGTCTTCACTACATCCACTGCCCGGGCCGCTTGTGTGCACTACTGCCGCACTCGACTGCAAACCAAAC
>DPLL01000171.1 GCA_003542015.1 Microcoleaceae cyanobacterium UBA9251
AGTCAAACAGCAGTCTCTGACTAAGTTTAACGTTAAGTTGACACCAATAGGCATTGCCGTTTCCCTACCCGGAGGACACTCCAAGAGCCGTGTCCCTACTAAGAATGGTTAGTAGTAAGGACTTTAGTCCTTATTATTGATTAAGTGGCTGAGGGAATTGTGATATCAATAGATTGCACTTTTACCGAAGTTCCCAAACTCGATAATGGTGGTTGAATTCCCGCAGTATTTCCCACTACTAATGTCACCAAATTCTCCGGTTTCAAGTAAGTATTAGCGACGCGCTGTACGTCAGCAATTGTTGCTGCTTCGACGCTGCGACGGTAGCTAAAAATGAAATCTTGGGGATAACCGTAGTATTCGTAGTTCATTACGCGCGCCAAAGTTTGACTTGGATCTTCAAATTTGAAGATGAAGGAATTGATTGTTGAATCTTTAGCAAAAGCTAATTCTTCGGGGGTAATTGCTTCGGTGCGAATTCGATCTATCTCTGCCGTAATTGCCTTGATAAACGGTACTGTTGCTTCCGATCGCGTTTGTCCTCCAGCTACAAATACCCCTGGATAGTCAAACCTCGGACTCCAAGCAGCATACACTGAATAAGCTAAACCTTGGCGCGATCGCACATTATTGAACAAACGCCCGCCAAAACCGTTCAAAACCCCATTCATTACATCCAAAGCACCGTAATCTGGACTATTTAACATTCCGCCCAAATGTCCCATTAGCACATAACTTTGAGTTAGTTGTGGCTGATTTACCAAAAATATGCCACCTTGATTGGCTGCTGATACCGTTGGTAACGGCGGCATTTCTACACTCTGATTCGGTTCCCAGTTGCCGAATTTTGACTCGATGAGCGATCGCATTTTTGCCGTATCAAAATCACCGGAAATACCCAAAATCATATTCTTGGGATGGAAATATTTCTGGTAGAAACTCACCAAATCGTCGCGGGAGATATTCGCCAGAGTTTTGTATTCTACCGTGCGGGCGTAAGGACTGCGATCGCCATAAATCAGCTTTTGAAACTCCCGGCTGCTAATGTCGTCGGGATCGTCATTGCGGCGGGCGATTCCACCTTGCTCTTGTTTCTTAGCTAAATCCAACTTTTCCTGAGCAAAGATTGGCTCTTGAATGACTTCGGCAAACAAGTCAAATACAGGCTCAATATCTTCAGCTAAAGCGCTAAAATTAGCGCTCCCAGAAGTAGTGCTAATCCCCGTTTCTACCGAAGCAGCGCGGCGCTCTAGCAACTGATTTAGTTCATCTGACGAATGCTGTTTAGTGCCGCCAGTTCGCATTACTTCTCCAGTCAAATTTCCCAGTCCGATTTTATCGCTCGGCTCAAAACGATCGCCCGTGCGAAATAGCGCCGTTCCCCCGACTAGCGGCAGTTCTTTGTCTTCCATTAAATAGACTCGCATCCCGTTTTTGAGTTCAAAGCGAGTGTATTTAGGCAGTTTTAATTCTGGTAGTGCGGGGAAGGTTAATTCGTCGTAGTGCTTCGGTCCCGCCGCGAAGGAAGGTAACAAATTAAATGTTGAAAATGAAACAGTAAAAAAGCAAAGTGCCAGCAGAAATAACTTGACTTTTTTCAGTTTCAATTTCAATTTATTCCTTTTCATTCTTTCTCCTAAGTTTTCTATCGTGACATATCGGGGCGGCGATCAGTTCCCGCCCTAAATGCGAGTCTATTTCTTAGTCTGCGGAGGCAGACTTCGTTTGTGTAGCTGCGGTTTCAACCGCCGAGTCCAAATCGAGGCAGAGCCTAGGAACGAGTCTTAATCGCTCAAAAATTGTGATCCTTGCGTCTAGGACTGCTTTTTATCCGTTACATCCGTTACACAATCCGTTGCCGAACCTTCCTTACAGTGGTAAAAGCTTACCAATTGTCTTATTTTCTGGCCTGAAAGTTGCCTTAGAGACACGCTGAATATCGGCAGGAGCAACTTTTGCGATCGCATCCAATTGTTGGAACAAATTGCGCCAAGAACCAGTTTTTACTTGATAATCCAGTAGGGAAAATGCCATGCCCATGTTAGAATTGAGCGATCGCAATAAACCAGCTCTCGCCTGAGTTTTCACTTGCTCCAATTCCTCAGCAGAAACCGGCTCATTTTTCAATTTCTCCATTTCCTGACTCAAAGCCACCGCCACCTCATCAACCGTGCGACCAGGAGCAGTTTGAGCGTAAAATAACATCAAATTCGGATACTTTTCCCCCGGATAACCGCTAAAACCTTGAGCCACCAAAGCTAATTGCTTTTCTACTACTAAAGATTTGTAAAGTCGAGAAGTGCGACCATCGCTGAGCAAAGAACCAATTATTTCATAAACCGCATTGTCAGGATGATTCATCGCAGGCCGATGGTATCCTTCCAAATACCAAGGTTGAGTTGGCAATTTCAGCGTTACTTCCTGAGTTTTAGTTTGGGGAGGTTCGACAATTTGCAATTTAGGAGCTGCTGGCTGGGCCTTGTAGCGGCCGAAATAAATTTGAGCGAGTCGCTTCACCTCCGAAGCTTTCACGTCTCCTACCACCGCAACAGTGAGGTTACTGGGGACGTAGTGAGTGTCAAAAAACTTCTGCACATCGCTGCGGGTGAGGTTTTGAATGTCTTTAGTGTAGCCAATTACGGGGCGGCGATAGGGATGGACTGAGAAAGCTTTGTCGAGAAAAGCTTCAAACATTTGTCCAATCGGAGAATTTTCGGTTCGCAGTCTGCGCTCTTCTAAAATTACCTGTTTTTCTTTGTAAAATTCCCGAAATACTGGTTCTAAAAATCGCTCTGATTCCAGCGACATCCACAGTTCTAATTTATTAGCTGGAAGGCTATAAAAATACATGGTGGCGTCGATAGAAGTCGCAGCATTGAGTCCGACTCCGCCTGCTTGTTGGACTATTTTTCCGAATTCGTTGCGTTTGACAAATTGCAATGCTTCGCCTTCAACTTTGTCAAATTCTGCTTTGAATTTGGCGACTTCTTCGGTTTTACCGCTGGCTTGGGCTGCTTGGATTTGCTCGAAGAGTTTGTCTTGTTTTTCTAAGAGCGGTTTTTCGGCTTTGTAGTCGGTAGTGCCGATTTTTGACGTCCCTTTGAATGCTAAATGTTCGAGGTAGTGAGCGACTCCTGTTTGTCCGTCGGGTTCGTTTGCTCCTCCCACGTCAGCATGAATTAGAAACGATGTTACGGGTGCTCTTGGCCTTTCGAGCACGATGAATGTCATGCCATTGTCGAGCTTAAATTCTGTGATTTGGCGGATTACTCGATCGAGCGAGGGCACAACAGACGCTGCTGGGGAGCCGTTGGCGGGGTTCTCGCGGGCGAGGGCGATTTGGGGGGAAATTCCCCACCACAGCAGAACAGCGGCCAGCAGGGATGCTAGGAATCGAGTTTTGCGATCGGGCGATTCCCTACGGGATAGCTTCGCTTCACGAGGTTTTTGAGACTGCGGGGTCATTGGATTTTAAATTTGAGATTTGGATTGTCAAACAAAAAATGTTTGCGCTAAATGCCAAGGATTCTATTTTAAGTATAAAGATTTTTTGAGGCATAAGCTATCTGTGGCGTCGCAAGTGCTACGCTGATACAGCAAAGCTCAAAAATGGTCTCTGGTTGAACAAGGAGTTTTGAGTTTAAGATTAAAGTCACGCACCACTTAAAACTTAACATTATTTTAGTCCCTCAGTCCCGCTCCTGCTATTCCAATTCGCCAATTACCGATTACAAAGCTATGGGAATTTTTAATCAGTCTCCTCCTTCTGAAACCGAAACTAAGAAGCGGATTTTACAAGCGGCTCAACGGTTGTTTGCCCGCAGTGGATACGACGGTACAACAACTCGCGACTTAGCAGCGGCAGCGGGTGTGGCGGAGGGTACGCTGTTTCGGCATTTTGTTAATAAAAAAGCAATTTTGGTTGAGGTAGCGACAGAAGGATGGGTGGAATTACTGACAGATTTGCTGACGGAATTAAGCGAGATGGGCAGTTACAAAGCTGTGGCTCAGGTGATGCGGCGGCGGATGCTAAATATCCGCGATAATAGCGACATGATGCGGGTGTGTTTTTTGGAGGCGCAATTTCACCCGGATTTGCGCGACAGAATTCAGTTGGAAGTAATCGGAAAAATGAGTATTGTGGCTGAGGCTTTTTTTGAAACGGCGATGGAAAAAGGAGTTTATCGGAAGATGAATCCGAAGATTGTGGCTCAGGTATTTTTGGGAATGTTTGCAATCGCGGGTTTTAGTCAAAATACGATTATGGATCCCAATGCTTCTCCGCAGCAAATGCAGGAAATGGCAGAAGGACTCGCGGATATTTTTCTGAATGGGGTTTTAGTCAAGGATGAATAATTAGGGTGTTGAAGGAAGAGGGAAGTTCAGCAACGGATTCTGTAACGGATGTAACGGATGTAAAGGATTGAAGGTCTTTCGACGGAGTTTATCCTGAGCCCTTCGACTACGCGAGCGGGTAAACTGCGCCGAAGGGATCAGGAACCGAAGAAGGAAGAGGGAAGAGAGAAGAAGGAAGAAAAAGAAACTATTCCCAATGCCCAATTCCCCAATTCCCCAATTCCCAATTCCCCAATTCCCAATTCCCAATTCCCAATTCCCAATTCCCAATTCCCAATTCCCAATTCCCAATCACCAATTCCCAATTCCCAATTCCCCAATTCCCAATTCCCAATTCCCAATTCCCAATTCCCAATTCCCAATCACCAATTCCCAATTACTCGATAAACTCGTACATTTGTTGCACCCAATTCTCCCGATTATCCTGCCATTCATCCGTCACTACTTCCCAAGTTGTATTGCTTTCAAGTTCCAGCAATAGACTTGATACTTCTTCAAGCGTCGATGCGATGTGACATTCTTCTACCCAACTTTGCCGGAGCATTTTCCATTGACTTTGTACCGCTTCCTGCTGAAAATTTGATTCTAATGCAACTAGCAATTCTGCTAGCTGTTTTTGGTCAATTGCTGCTGACACCTCGCTCGCCCAGTCGTCGCGTCGTTCTTTCCATTCTTCCGTCACTGCATCCCAGTTTAGGTGGGATTCAAACTCTAACAGTAATTGGTTTAGTTCTACCATATTAAATTTTGTCTTGTTTGCAGTTTGTGCTAAAATTATACAAGTTTTATTTATTAAGACTGTTAATTCTTTATAATGATTAATGAATTTACTTTAGAGCGACTAGATATTCCTGGCGGTTGGATTCGCGGCGAGGGTGACTGGGCTGGAGTCGCGGCGGCTATGAAGAGAGGGGAAACGGTAGAAGTTATTCAAGAAGTTGGTTCTACTTTGTGGAAAACTACTCTACCAGAAGGACATTCATTGTCTTGGAATGGTGATAATTTATCAACTATCAAAGCTAGAATTTGGATTAGTTTCACCCAGAGAAGATTTGCGCCAGAATCTGCTTTGCCAAAAGTTCAGTGGCATCCGAGAGTGTTGTGGGTAGGGATAGGTTGCGAAGGCGGAACATCGAGAGAATTAATCGAAAGTGCGATTACACAAGTATGCCACGCCTATGATTTAGCGTCAAGTGCGATCGCAGGTATTGCGACAATAGACACTAAAGCCAATGAAGCCGGAATTGTCGAACTTTGTCAAGGGCGAAACTGGCCTTTAAAAACCTTTGCTGCTAATATTTTAAATTCTGTAGAAGTTCCCAATCCTTCAAATATTGTAGCGCAAAAAGTCGCGACTAAAAGTGTAGCAGAAGCCGCTGCACTTTGTGCAGTTAGGGAAGAAATTTTAACCGCTGATGAATGCAGATTAACGCAGATATCCATCCATCTGCGTTCATCTGCGTTTATCTGCGGTTCAAATCCCCTCTTAGTTCCTAAAAAAATATTTAGATCGGGAGAAAAACCAGGCTCTGTTACAGTAGCCGTTGCGGTTTGTGCGATCGAATATCTGGGATAATATATTACTGATCGGCATTCACAAATCGACCAATCAATCCCGAAACAAACGACAAAACAATTGAACCAAACAAAGCAGGCCAAAAACCGTTAACCGCAAAACCGATACTGAACACACCAGCCAACCACGAAGCCAGGGACAGCGAAATCGCATTCACAACGAATAAAAACAAACCCAAAGAAAGAATGCTCAAAGGCAGAGTCAGCAATGTCAGAATCGGTCTGACAACCGCATTCACAAACCCGATCACCACCGCAGCCAGCATCGCCGCCGGAAAGCTAACCACCGTGATACCTGGTACAATGTTAGCTGTAATCACTAGCGAAACCGCTGCTACTACCCAAGTTAAGAAAAAACTTAGCATATCGTTTTTTTTCATCTCCATCACTATTAATTAAGATTGTAACTGTTTAGGCGATCGCCCAAAGTTCGGGATACACTACCAAATATCCACCTTGCGAGAATATCAGATTTATGAAACTCCGGCAACTAGCTGCATTCCTATTGACGCTCACTATCTTAATCTTCCCGCTACCAGCCTGGGCGCAATCTAAATATTATCCACCTCCCCTGTCGTTTAGCAACGCCGAACTGACAAGGCGCGATTTTTCCGGTCAGGTTTTGCGGGCTGCGGAATTTTCTAACGCTAATATGGATTTGACCAACTTTTCTAAGGCCGATTTGCGGGGAGCAATTATGAGTGCTTCGGTGATGACTCAGGCGAATTTGCACGGAGCAAATTTAACTAATGCAATGGTGGATCAAATTAAATTCACGAAGGCTGATTTAAGCGATGCAATTTTAGTGGAAACAATTTTGCTGCGTTCTACTTTTGATGGAGTTGATATCACCGGCGCTGACTTTACCGACGCAATTATGGACGGTGCACAAGTTAAAGAATTGTGCAAAATAGCTAGCGGTATTAATTCTCAAACAGGAGTTTTTACTCGCGATTCTTTGGGATGTCGCTGATTGATATAGCAATCCTAAATCAT